>NZ_JAKUGX010000177.1:0-200 GCF_022664195.1 Bacillus cereus group sp. BfR-BA-01316 | reverse complement strand
TTGTTATAAATGTAAGCGCTTACTATAATGAAAGCATAAAGATAAATCACATCTTAGCATCAACAACAGAGGAGGAAATACTATGACAATCGCAATGGCAGTTTTAAAATTAGTAGGTGGAATCATTCCATTTGTACAAGAACTTTTAAAAGCAGTAATGTAAATTCATTATTCCGCAATTATTTATAAAAATTATCATA
>NZ_JAKUGX010000176.1:0-200 GCF_022664195.1 Bacillus cereus group sp. BfR-BA-01316 | reverse complement strand
CACTAGTACAGTCAACAGAATCGATTTCATCCATTTTTTCTTGATCTCCCAGTTCATTCATAAAATCAAATTCAGGAAAATCCGGAATTTCAAAAATAAAATCTGTTTAAAATGTATTATTCGTTTCATCAACAGAATCGATTTCATCCACTTCTTCTTGATCTCCCAGTTCATTCATAAAATCAAATTCAGGAAGATCC
>NZ_JAKUGX010000175.1:0-200 GCF_022664195.1 Bacillus cereus group sp. BfR-BA-01316 | reverse complement strand
CTCCTATTAAGGAGAACCCTTAAAGACTCTCACCTCGCTATGGTACCATTAAAGAATGACTAATAGAGGTCTAAATGTATAATATTGCCCTATATGCAATATTGCATATAGGGCAATATTATACATTTAGACCTCTATTAGTCATTCTTTAATGGTACCATAGCGAGGTGAGAGTCTTTAAGGGTTCTCCTTAATAGGAG
>NZ_JAKUGX010000174.1:0-201 GCF_022664195.1 Bacillus cereus group sp. BfR-BA-01316 | reverse complement strand
ATGTGAACATGGAGTGAAAGAGAGAGGGAGTTTCAAATAAAAGATAGAAAGAACAAAAAAATAAGACCATCACATATAGGATGGTCAAGAGAAGGGGACAATTTATGTCAATTTAATTAGGGATGGAAGCTATTCAAAGACACTGGGGAATGTCTTATAAATTAGGGAGGAACAGCTCCGATACGTATACTATAAAAGGTG
>NZ_JAKUGX010000173.1:0-201 GCF_022664195.1 Bacillus cereus group sp. BfR-BA-01316 | reverse complement strand
GCTCGACTTGTAGGTCTCGCAGTCAAGCTCCCTTATGCCTTTGCACTCTACGAATGATTTCCAACCATTCTGAGGGAACCTTTGGGCGCCTCCGTTACACTTTAGGAGGCGCCCGCCCCAGTCAAACTGCCCACCTGACACTGTCTCCCGGGTCGATAAGACCCGTAGGTTAGAATTTCAATACAGTCAGGGCGGTATCCC
>NZ_JAKUGX010000172.1:0-202 GCF_022664195.1 Bacillus cereus group sp. BfR-BA-01316 | reverse complement strand
TTGGGCTAGATTCCGTTTCGCTCGCCGCTACTCAGGAAATCGCATTTGCTTTCTCTTCCTCCAGGTACTTAGATGTTTCAGTTCCCTGGGGCTGTCTTCCATACCCTATGTATTCAGGTAAGGATACCATACCATTACGTATAGTGGGTTTCCCCATTCGGAAATCTTCGGATCAAAGCTTACTTACAGCTCCCCGAAGCAT
>NZ_JAKUGX010000171.1:0-203 GCF_022664195.1 Bacillus cereus group sp. BfR-BA-01316 | reverse complement strand
GTGCGGGTTCGACCCCCGCCCTCGGCACCATATGCGCCCGTAGCTCAATTGGATAGAGCGTTTGACTACGGATCAAGAGGTTAGGGGTTCGACTCCTCTCGGGCGCGTTTTCTTTCGGGAAGTGGCTCAGCTTGGTAGAGCACCTGGTTTGGGACCAGGGGGTCGCAGGTTCAAATCCTGTCTTCCCGATACTTGTTTGGGGC
>NZ_JAKUGX010000170.1:0-205 GCF_022664195.1 Bacillus cereus group sp. BfR-BA-01316 | reverse complement strand
GTGGTCTTTAGAAGAAACGAAAGATCATCTGGAAATTTTTTTACTATTATTGCAAAAGAAAAAGGCGTGAGTAGATCACGCCTTTTTGTATACACTTTTTGAAATTTGTCCATTTGAGAGTACTTCACCGTTTTGTGTTACTTTTTTATACGTAACCGCTGTTATTTTATCACCAGTATTACTAATTACTTGAGAAGAAACTTCA
>NZ_JAKUGX010000169.1:0-205 GCF_022664195.1 Bacillus cereus group sp. BfR-BA-01316 | reverse complement strand
ACGCTCTTCTTCAGCTTTCTTTTTAGCTTCGTCTTCAGCTTTTTTTCTAGCCTCTTCTTCAGCTTTTTTCTGAGCCTCTTCTTGCTGCTTACGCTGTTCTTCTGCAGCTTTTTTCTGAGCTTCGTCTTGCTGTTTACGTTGTTCTTCTGCAGCTTTTTTCTGAGCTTCGTCTTGTTTTAATTTATCTTCTTCAGCTTTTTTCTGA
>NZ_JAKUGX010000168.1:0-206 GCF_022664195.1 Bacillus cereus group sp. BfR-BA-01316 | reverse complement strand
ATTGCGGAATAATGAATTTACATTACTGCTTTTAAAAGTTCTTGTACAAATGGAATGATTCCACCTAAGAATGATAAAACTGCCATTGCGATTGCCATATTATTTCCTCCTGTTTTTTCGTATTAAGGTATGATAATTTTTATAAATAATTGCGGAATAATGAATTTACATTACTGCTTTTAAAAGTTCTTGTACAAATGGAATGA
>NZ_JAKUGX010000167.1:0-206 GCF_022664195.1 Bacillus cereus group sp. BfR-BA-01316 | reverse complement strand
TTATTTTAGAGATTCCGGATCTTCCTGAATTTGATTTTATGAATGAACTGGGAGATCAAGAAGAAGTGGATGAAATCGATTCTGTTGATGAAACGAATAATACATTTTAAATAGATTTTATTTTTGAGATTCCGGATTTTCCTGAATTTGATTTTATGAATGAACTGGGAGATCAAGAAAAAATGGATGAAATCGATTCTGTTGAC
>NZ_JAKUGX010000166.1:0-208 GCF_022664195.1 Bacillus cereus group sp. BfR-BA-01316 | reverse complement strand
TATTTCTTTTTTCGATTTTTCGATTTCTTGTGCTACTTCTTTTTCTTTTGGTCCTTCAACTTCTTTTGTCGGTTCTTTTACTTCTTCTTTTGCTCCCTCAACTTCTTTTGTCGGTTCTTTTACTTCTTCTTTTGCTCCCTCAACTTCTTTTGTTGGTTCTTTTATTTCTTCTTTCGATCCTTCAACTTCTTTTGTCGATTCTTTTACT
>NZ_JAKUGX010000165.1:0-208 GCF_022664195.1 Bacillus cereus group sp. BfR-BA-01316 | reverse complement strand
TTCGTTTCATCAACAGAATCGATTTCATCCACTTCTTCTTGATCTCCCAGTTCATTCATAAAATCAAATTCAGGAAGATCCGGAATCTCTAAAATAAAATCTGTTTGAAATATATTGTTCGTTTCATCAACAGAATCGATTTCATCCAACTTTTCTTGATCTCGAAATTCATTCTTTAAAGTTGAAGATTTAAAAACAATCATTTGTT
>NZ_JAKUGX010000164.1:0-208 GCF_022664195.1 Bacillus cereus group sp. BfR-BA-01316 | reverse complement strand
AGAGGTAACAGAAAAACCGGAGATCTTAGTAACACCAGAAGAAGAGAAAAATAAAGAAGAAACAACAGAAGAGTTAAAAGAAGAAAAACCGGAAACGCCAAAGGTAACAGAAGAACCAAATGTGTTAGAGAAACCAGAGGTAACAGAAAAACCGGAAGTACAAAATAAAGTAGAAGTACAAAACAAACAAGAGGTACAAGGTAAAGTA
>NZ_JAKUGX010000163.1:0-209 GCF_022664195.1 Bacillus cereus group sp. BfR-BA-01316 | reverse complement strand
ATTTTATTTTAGAGATTCCGGATCTTCCTGAATTTGATTTTATGAATGAACTGGGAGATCAAGAAGAAGTGGATGAAATCGATTCTGTTGATGAAACTAATAATACATTTTTAATAGATTTTATTTTTGAGATTCCGGATTTTCCTGAATTTGATTTTATGAATGAACTGGGAGATCAAGAAAAAATGGATGAAATCGATTCTGTTGAC
>NZ_JAKUGX010000162.1:0-210 GCF_022664195.1 Bacillus cereus group sp. BfR-BA-01316 | reverse complement strand
ATTTCATCCATTTTTTCTTGATCTCCCAGTTCATTCATAAAATCAAATTCAGGAAAATCCGGAATCTCAAAAATAAAATCTGTTTTAAATGTATTGTTAGTTTCATCAACATAATCTATTTCATCCACTTTTTCTTGATCTCCCAGTTCATTCATAAAATCAGATTCAGAAAGATCCGGAATCTCTAAAATAGAATCTGTTTGAAATATA
>NZ_JAKUGX010000161.1:0-210 GCF_022664195.1 Bacillus cereus group sp. BfR-BA-01316 | reverse complement strand
ATCCACTTCTTCTTGATCTCCCAGTTCATTCATAAAATCAAATTCAGGAAGATCCGGAATCTCTAAAATAAAATCTGTTTGAAATGTATTGTTCGTTTCATCAACAGAATCAATTTCATCCACTTTTTCTTGATCTCCCAGTTCATTCTTTAAAGTTGAAGATTTAAAAACAATCATTTGTTTAGAGGATATTTCCCACATTTTACCACG
>NZ_JAKUGX010000160.1:0-211 GCF_022664195.1 Bacillus cereus group sp. BfR-BA-01316 | reverse complement strand
GGGTTCGAATCCCGTACGGGTCACCACTTTTGGAGGATTAGCTCAGCTGGGAGAGCACCTGCCTTACAAGCAGGGGGTCGGCGGTTCGATCCCGTCATCCTCCACCATATAAATTATATGAATAATATTGTCGCGGGGTGGAGCAGTACGGTAGCTCGTCGGGCTCATAACCCGAAGGTCGCAGGTTCAAATCCTGTCCCCGCAACCAAAT
>NZ_JAKUGX010000159.1:0-211 GCF_022664195.1 Bacillus cereus group sp. BfR-BA-01316 | reverse complement strand
CCATGGAGACGACAGGAAACAGCCTCAGCAGGTAGTGCTTCAACAACTGGGGGCATTACGGCGGTGTCAAGAATCCCAAACAGCATGGAAGTATGGTGGATTGGAGCAAATGGTTCCGTGCAGGATGCTTTCTGGTATGAAGGGCAACCATGGAGACGACAGGAAATAGCTCCAGCAGGTAGTGCTTCAACTAGTTAATTCTTAAAAAAAA
>NZ_JAKUGX010000158.1:0-212 GCF_022664195.1 Bacillus cereus group sp. BfR-BA-01316 | reverse complement strand
CCTCAACTTCTTTTGTTGGTTCTTTTATTTCTTCTTTCGATCCTTCAACTTCTTTTGTCGATTCTTTTACTTCTTCTTTTGATCCTTCAACTTCTTTTGCTGGTTCTTTTACTTCTTCTTTCGTTTCTTCAACTTCTTTCGTTGGCTCTTTTACTTCTTCTTTCGCTTCTTCAACTTCTTTTGTTCCTTCAACTTCTGTTGTTGGCTCTTTC
>NZ_JAKUGX010000157.1:0-212 GCF_022664195.1 Bacillus cereus group sp. BfR-BA-01316 | reverse complement strand
GATTTTTAAGAAGTCTCTTAGAAATTTTAAAATAGCAGGAGATAAGAAAAAACATAATTTACCGATTTATTTATTTTAGATGTCATTTGTTATTGACATCTTTTTTTTTTTATTACTTTTCCATTTTTTAGGTGTGGGAATTTAGCAACACATGTGTGGGAATTTTCCCACACCCTACCCCTTATAAACCCTTTCTATTACTGACTTTCTTC
>NZ_JAKUGX010000156.1:0-212 GCF_022664195.1 Bacillus cereus group sp. BfR-BA-01316 | reverse complement strand
AAAAAAAGGAGGAAATAATATGGCAATCGCAATGGCAGTTTTATCATTCTTAGGTGGAATCATCCCATTAGTAGGAGAACTTTTAAAAGCAGTAATGTAAGTTCATTATTCCGCAATTATTTATAAAAATTATCATATCTTAATACGAAAAAAGAGGAGGAAATAATATGGCAATCGCAACGGCAGTTTTAGCATTCTTAGGTGGAGTACTT
>NZ_JAKUGX010000155.1:0-212 GCF_022664195.1 Bacillus cereus group sp. BfR-BA-01316 | reverse complement strand
CTCCTCTACCCCCTATTCTGTCTGACTTATATTCAGTATAACAGAGTACTAAGGCGAATTTTTACTGAATAGCTTTTGAGAAGCCTCACTATTCAGTATTACTTATTACAAGTACATTGTATGACTAAGTAGCGGTGAATGTCAACTAGACTTTTAAATTTTTTTAAAAAATCCGCTATTACCTATTGGATACTGCCTATTTTCTTTTTAAG
>NZ_JAKUGX010000154.1:0-213 GCF_022664195.1 Bacillus cereus group sp. BfR-BA-01316 | reverse complement strand
ACAGAAGTAAAAGGTTATGACATTACGAATACAAAGGTTGGTCAAACAAAAGTAGAAGGAACGAAAACGTGGAAGGATGATAATGCGAAAGATCGTCCGAATATGATTAAAGTAGACTTACTACAAAATGGCCAAGTAATCGCAACGCAAGAAGTAACAGCGGAAAAAGGTTGGAAGTATGAATTCAAAGATTTAGCGGCATACGATGCCGAA
>NZ_JAKUGX010000153.1:0-215 GCF_022664195.1 Bacillus cereus group sp. BfR-BA-01316 | reverse complement strand
TACTGTAGCCTGATATTGAATTTTGGTACAGTTTGTACAGGATAGGCGGGAGCCATTGAAACCGGAGCGCTAGCTTCGGTGGAGGCGCTGGTGGGATACCGCCCTGACTGTGTTGAAATTCTAACCTACGGGTCTTATCGACCCGGGAGACAGTGTCAGGTGGGCAGTTTGACTGGGGCGGTCGCCTCCTAAAGTGTAACGGAGGCGCCCAAAGG
>NZ_JAKUGX010000152.1:0-215 GCF_022664195.1 Bacillus cereus group sp. BfR-BA-01316 | reverse complement strand
AGATTTTTAAGAAGTCTCTTAGAAATTTTAAAATAGCAGGAGATAAGAAAAAACATAATTTACCGATTTATTTATTTTAGATGTCATTTGTTATTGACATCTTTTTTTTTTATTACTTTTCCATTTTTTAGGTGTGGGAATTTAGCAACACATGTGTGGGAATTTTCCCACACCCTACCCCTTATAAACCCTTTCTATTACTGACTTTCTTCACT
>NZ_JAKUGX010000151.1:0-216 GCF_022664195.1 Bacillus cereus group sp. BfR-BA-01316 | reverse complement strand
CCAGCGCCTCCACCGAAGCTAGCGCTCCGGTTTCAATGGCTCCCGCCTATCCTGTACAAACTGTACCAAAATTCAATATCAGGCTACAGTAAAGCTCCACGGGGGCTTTCCGTCCTGTCGCGGGTAACCTGCATCTTCACAGGTACTATAATTTCACCGAGTCTCTGGTTGAGACAGTGCCCAAATCGTTACACCTTTCGTGCGGGTCGGAACTTA
>NZ_JAKUGX010000150.1:0-216 GCF_022664195.1 Bacillus cereus group sp. BfR-BA-01316 | reverse complement strand
TGGTCATCAACAACAAGTACATCACCAAGGCCACCACCAAATTCATCCGCAGGCTGTTCTTTATCAAACTCATCAAACTCATCATGGTCACCACGGTCAACATCATCACCACGGTCAACATCATCACCAAGGCCACCATCAGCAACAAGTACATCACCAAGGCCATCACCAAGTTCATCCGCAGGCTGTCCTTTATCAAACTCATCAAAGTCAACA
>NZ_JAKUGX010000149.1:0-217 GCF_022664195.1 Bacillus cereus group sp. BfR-BA-01316 | reverse complement strand
GTACCAATCAGCACCTATTACACAGCAACCAGCTATGCAACAAACACAAAAAGAAATGCAGGTAAAGCCGCAAAAAGAAATGCAGGTAAAGCCGCAAAAAGAAATGCAGGTGAAGCCGCAAAAAGAAATGCAAGTGAAACCACAAAAAGAAGTACAGGTGCAGCCACAAAAAGAAGTACAAAAAGAGAAACCAGTTGAAAAACCTTCAGTTATTCAA
>NZ_JAKUGX010000148.1:0-218 GCF_022664195.1 Bacillus cereus group sp. BfR-BA-01316 | reverse complement strand
AGTAAAGATGACGTTTCAGAACATTTAGTTTTACAATTCAAAAATGTAATGAGTAAAAATACTGTTTTAAGTAAGTTACCAATTAAATTATTTTAGAGTCGTTTTTACGGCGCTTTTTTTATTTGAATTTATTACCAAAAGTACCGTATCAAATTTGATACGGTACCGTATCAAATTTGATACGCTAATAAAAAGTATGAATTGTTTATATTACTAGT
>NZ_JAKUGX010000147.1:0-218 GCF_022664195.1 Bacillus cereus group sp. BfR-BA-01316 | reverse complement strand
AGGTAGTAAAGATGACGTTTCAGAACATTTAGTTTTACAATTCAAAAATGTAATGAGTAAAAATACTGTTTTAAGTAAGTTACCAATTAAATTATTTTAGAGTCGTTTTTTCGGCTCTTTTTTTATTTGAATTTATTACCAAAAGTACCGTATCAAATTTGATACGGTACCGTATCAAATTTGATACGCTAATAAAAAGTATGAATTGTTTATATTAC
>NZ_JAKUGX010000146.1:0-218 GCF_022664195.1 Bacillus cereus group sp. BfR-BA-01316 | reverse complement strand
ACTAGTAATATAAACAATTCATACTTTTTATTAGCGTATCAAATTTGATACGGTACCGTATCAAATTTGATACGGTACTTTTGGTAATAAATTCAAATAAAAAAAGCGCCGAAAACACGACTCTAAAATAATTTAATTGGTAACTTACTTAAAACAGTATTTTTACTCATTACATTTTTGAATTGTAAAACTAAATGTTCTGAAACGTCATCTTTACT
>NZ_JAKUGX010000145.1:0-218 GCF_022664195.1 Bacillus cereus group sp. BfR-BA-01316 | reverse complement strand
AGGTAGTAAAGATGACGTTTCAGAACATTTAGTTTTACAATTCAAAAATGTAATGAGTAAAAATACTGTTTTAAGTAAGTTACCAATTAAATTATTTTAGAGTCGTGTTTACGGCTCTTTTTTTATTTGAATTTATTACCAAAAGTACCGTATCAAATTTGATACGGTACCGTATCAAATTTGATACGCTAATAAAAAGTATGAATTGTTTATATTAC
>NZ_JAKUGX010000144.1:0-219 GCF_022664195.1 Bacillus cereus group sp. BfR-BA-01316 | reverse complement strand
CCGTTCTCAGTTCGGATTGTAGGCTGCAACTCGCCTACATGAAGCTGGAATCGCTAGTAATCGCGGATCAGCATGCCGCGGTGAATACGTTCCCGGGCCTTGTACACCCCGCCCGTCACACCACGAGAGTTTGTAACACCCGAAGTCGGTGGGGTAACCTTTATGGAGCCAGCCGCCTAAGGTGGGACAGATGATTGGGGTGAAGTCGTAACAAGGTAG
>NZ_JAKUGX010000143.1:0-219 GCF_022664195.1 Bacillus cereus group sp. BfR-BA-01316 | reverse complement strand
CTTTTTTTTCGTATTAAGGTATGATAATTTTTATAAATAATTGCGGAATAATGAATTTACATTACTGCTTTTAAAAGTTCTTGTACAAATGGAATGATTCCACCTAAAAATGATAAAACTGCCATTGCGATTGTCATAGTATTTCCTCCTCTGTTGTTGATGCTAAGATGTGATTTATCTTTATGCTTTCATTATAGTAAGCGCTTACATTTATAACAA
>NZ_JAKUGX010000142.1:0-219 GCF_022664195.1 Bacillus cereus group sp. BfR-BA-01316 | reverse complement strand
TAGTAAAGATGACGTTTCAGAACATTTAGTTTTACAATTCAAAAATGTAATGAGTAAAAATACTGTTTTAAGTAAGTTACCAATTAAATTATTTTAGAGTCGTTTTTAAGGCTCTTTTTTTATTTGAATTTATTACCAAAAGTACCGTATCAAATTTGATACGGTACCGTATCAAATTTGATACGCTAATAAAAAGTATGAATTGTTTATATTACTAGT
>NZ_JAKUGX010000141.1:0-219 GCF_022664195.1 Bacillus cereus group sp. BfR-BA-01316 | reverse complement strand
AAAAGAAGATTAAGACTAGTAATATAAACAATTCATACTTTTTATTAGCGTATCAAATTTGATACGGTACCGTATCAAATTTGATACGGTACTTTTGGTAATAAATTAAAATAAAAAAAGAGCCGTAAAAACGACTCTAAAATAATTTAATTGGTAACTTACTTAAAACAGTATTTTTACTCATTACATTTTTGAATTGTAAAACTAAATGTTCTGAAA
>NZ_JAKUGX010000140.1:0-220 GCF_022664195.1 Bacillus cereus group sp. BfR-BA-01316 | reverse complement strand
CACTCACTAGTACAGTCAACAGAATCGATTTCATCCATTTTTTCTTGATCTCCCAGTTCATTCATAAAATCAAATTCAGGAAAATCCGGAATCTCAAAAATAAAATCTATTTAAAATGTATTATTTGTTTCATCAACAGAATCGATTTCATCCACTTCTTCTTGATCTCCCAGTTCATTCATAAAATCAAATTCAGGAAGATCCGGAATCTCTAAAATAA
>NZ_JAKUGX010000139.1:0-220 GCF_022664195.1 Bacillus cereus group sp. BfR-BA-01316 | reverse complement strand
AGCTACCGCTGAGCACGGCTTGCCGTGCCAAAGAAAAATCTTGGGCTTTGCCCAACCCCACTGGGGAAATCTTCCCCAGACCCCATCTAACAAACTCCCCCAACCCCCACATTTTTTGAGGGGGCTCCCTCGCCGGTAGGCAGGGTCAAACGGGTACCGTTTGACAACCACAAGAGGGTCTGGGACAGTAAGTCTGTCAACTCCTTAATGCTCCTTCACT
>NZ_JAKUGX010000138.1:0-220 GCF_022664195.1 Bacillus cereus group sp. BfR-BA-01316 | reverse complement strand
AAATTCATTATTCCGCAATTATTTATAAAAATTATCATACCTTAATACGAAAAAAAAGGAGGAAATAATATGGCAATCGCAATGGCAGTTTTATCATTCTTAGGTGGATTCATCCCATTAGTAGGAGAACTTTTAAAAGCAGTAATGTAAGTTCATTATTCAGCAATTATTTATAAAAATTATCATATCTTAATACGAAAAAAGAGGAGGAAATAATATG
>NZ_JAKUGX010000137.1:0-220 GCF_022664195.1 Bacillus cereus group sp. BfR-BA-01316 | reverse complement strand
TAGATTCCTCTAATTCCACAACTTCTTCTGCTTCCTTAGATTTCTCTACCTCCGCAACCTCTGCTGCTTCCTCAGATTCTTCTAACTCCGCAACTTCTTCTGCTTCCTCAGATTCCTCTACCTCCGCAACCTCTGCTGCTTCCTCAGATTCTTCTAACTCCGCAACTTCTTCTGCTTCCTCAGGTTCTTCTAACTCCGCAACTTCTGCTTCCTCAGATTC
>NZ_JAKUGX010000136.1:0-221 GCF_022664195.1 Bacillus cereus group sp. BfR-BA-01316 | reverse complement strand
CAACAGGATTCTTCTCAAAACAAACAGCAAAATTCTAAACAAGAGGATTCTTCTCAAGACAAACAGCAAAATTCTAAGCAACAGGATTCTTCTCAAGACAAACAGCAAAATGCTAAACAAGAGGGGGCTTCTCAAAACAAACAGCAAGATGCTAAGCAAGACAATTCTTCTCAAGATAAGCAGCAAAGCGCTGAAAGTAACAGCATTTATGACTTTAGCAA
>NZ_JAKUGX010000135.1:0-222 GCF_022664195.1 Bacillus cereus group sp. BfR-BA-01316 | reverse complement strand
CAGGAAACAGCCCCGGCAGGCAGTGCTTCAACAACTGGGGGCATTACGGCGGTGTCAAGAATCCCGAACAGCATGGAAGTATGGTGGATTGGAGCAAATGGTTCCGTGCAAGGTGCTTTCTGGTATGAAGGGCAACCATGGAGACGACAGGAAATAGCTCCAGCAGGTAGTGCTTCAACTAGTTAATTCTTAAAAAAAATAAAAAATAAGAAAGTATTATAT
>NZ_JAKUGX010000134.1:0-222 GCF_022664195.1 Bacillus cereus group sp. BfR-BA-01316 | reverse complement strand
AAAAATAAAGAAGAAACAACAGAAGAGTTAAAAGAAGAAAAACCGGAAACGCCAAAGGTAACAGAGGAACCAAATGTATTAGAGAAACCAGAGGTAACAGAAAAACCGGAAATCTTAGTAACACCAGAAGAAGAGAAAAATAAAGAAGAAACAACAGAAGAGTTAAAAGAAGAAAAACCGGAAACACCGAAGGTAACAGAAGAACCAAATGTGTTAGAGAAA
>NZ_JAKUGX010000133.1:0-222 GCF_022664195.1 Bacillus cereus group sp. BfR-BA-01316 | reverse complement strand
CAGGAAACAGCCTCGGCAGGCAGTGCTTCAACGACTGGAGGCATTACGGCGGTGTCAAGAATCCCGAACAGCATGGAAGTATGGTGGATTGGAGCAAATGGTTCCGTGCAGGGTGCTTTCTGGTATGAAGGGCAACCATGGAGACGACAGGAAATAGCTCCAGCAGGTAGTGCTTCAACTAGTTAATTCTTAAAAAAAATAAAAAATAAGAAAGTATTATAT
>NZ_JAKUGX010000132.1:0-223 GCF_022664195.1 Bacillus cereus group sp. BfR-BA-01316 | reverse complement strand
AGTGAGCGTAGCAAGCGAATGGAAATATGCGTTTACAGATTTAGCGGCATACGATGCCGAAGGTAAGGCATACAAGTATGAAGTGAAAGAACAAGCAGTAGACGGATATCAGACAGAAGTAAAAGGTTATGACATTACGAATACAAAGGTTGGTCAAACAAAAGTAGAAGGAACGAAAACGTGGAAGGATGATAATGCGAAAGATCGTCCGAATATGATTAAA
>NZ_JAKUGX010000131.1:0-223 GCF_022664195.1 Bacillus cereus group sp. BfR-BA-01316 | reverse complement strand
CTTTTTTTTCGTATTAAGGTATGATAATTTTTATAAATAATTGCGGAATAATGAATTTACATTACTGCTTTTAAAAGTTCTTGTACAAATGGAATGATTCCACCTACGAATGTTAAAACTGCCATTGCGATTGTCATATTATTTCCTCCTCTGTTGTTGATGCTAAGATGTGATTTATCTTTATGCTTTCATTATAGTAAGCGCTTACATTTATAACAATACA
>NZ_JAKUGX010000130.1:0-223 GCF_022664195.1 Bacillus cereus group sp. BfR-BA-01316 | reverse complement strand
ATATAGTTTGTGCAATTGAGTTTCCTATTGCAGCTATAGTTACAGGGATTGGAGTTCCAGCAGCCCCTGTAGCACCAGTAGCACCAGCAGGTCCTTGGGCACCAGTAGCACTAGCAGGTCCTTGGGCACCAGTAGCACCAGCAGGTCCTTGGGCACCAGTAGCACCAGCAGGTCCTTGAATTCCTTGAGGTCCTTGAGTTCCAGTAGCACCTTGAACGCCAGC
>NZ_JAKUGX010000129.1:0-223 GCF_022664195.1 Bacillus cereus group sp. BfR-BA-01316 | reverse complement strand
CCATCCTATATGTGATGGTCTTATTTTTTTGTTCTTTCTATCTTTTATTTGAAACTCCCTCTCTCTTTCACTCCATGTTCACATCTAGGTCACATCCACCTTTTATAGTATCCGTATCGGAGCTATTCCTCCCTAATTTATAAGACATTCCCCAGTGTCTTTGAATAGCTTCCATCCCTAATTAAATTGACATAAATTGTCCCCTTCCCTAGGCCATCATGTG
>NZ_JAKUGX010000128.1:0-223 GCF_022664195.1 Bacillus cereus group sp. BfR-BA-01316 | reverse complement strand
CAACAGAGGAGGAAATACTATGACAATCGCAATGGCAGTTTTAAAATTTGTAGGTGGAATCATTCCATTTGTACAAGAACTTTTAAAAGCAGTAATGTAAATTCATTATTCAGCAATTATTTATAAAAATTATCATACCTTAATACGAAAAAAGAGGAGGAAATAATATGGCAATCGCAACGGCAGTTTTAGCATTCTTAGGTGGAGTACTTCCATTAGTAAC
>NZ_JAKUGX010000127.1:0-226 GCF_022664195.1 Bacillus cereus group sp. BfR-BA-01316 | reverse complement strand
CATTATGTTCGGTATTTGATTGTTATCCGTTATCGGCATCATGTTTGGCATTTGATTGTTATCCATTATCGGCATCATGTTTGGCATTTGATTGTTATCCATTATCGGCATTATTTTTGGCATTTGATTGTTATCCATTATTGGCATTATGTTCGGTACTTGAATATTAGGCGGTATTGCTTGCGGGATCATAACACTTTCTTTTGATACGTTTGGTGAGACTATG
>NZ_JAKUGX010000126.1:0-229 GCF_022664195.1 Bacillus cereus group sp. BfR-BA-01316 | reverse complement strand
TAAAATGATTTATTGCTTTCGTTTGTATATAAATAACCTCTCCAATCACAATTCCACTTTATCAAGTGTATTTTCCAATATTCTTTGAACATTTATTGAACTTTTTTTGAATTTTTTCTGAAAATTCTGTTTTGCGTATGATATACTACAACTAATAAGAAGGAAAAGAATATTGCAAACAGAGGGGGATAATCATGAGTTTACTTATCGCACTTATACTAGGAGTTTC
>NZ_JAKUGX010000125.1:0-229 GCF_022664195.1 Bacillus cereus group sp. BfR-BA-01316 | reverse complement strand
ACGAAAGCACAAGAACCCCCGCCAAACTTCTAATTTTGCGAAAAATCGAAAACACACATTATAATAACCTATTATAATTATATTTAGTTTTTAATATGAAGTTTATGTGAAGTTCATCTGAATTTTACATGAATTTCCTTTAAGTTCTATTGTCTTCCCATACTAATCACATTATCCTTTACATATAGGAATCATTTTTATTCCATTTCAAACTATCTATATATATAAA
>NZ_JAKUGX010000124.1:0-230 GCF_022664195.1 Bacillus cereus group sp. BfR-BA-01316 | reverse complement strand
AAAAGCACCAGTTAAAGTTCAGCCAGTAGTTAAAGCTGAAAAAGTAACTAAAGTTCAAGATACAACTAAAGTTCGTGAAGCAGTTAAAGCCGGGGAAGTAGCTGAAGCTCAGGCAGCAGCTAAAGCTCAAGAAGCAACTAAGGCTCAAGAAGCAGCTAAAGCTCAAGCAGAAGCTAAAGCTCAGGCAGCAGCTGAAGCTCAAGCAGCAGCTAAGGCTCAAGAAGCAGCTA
>NZ_JAKUGX010000123.1:0-231 GCF_022664195.1 Bacillus cereus group sp. BfR-BA-01316 | reverse complement strand
AGGCATGTTAACCACTACACCACGGGACCATTTGGTTGCGGGGACAGGATTTGAACCTGCGACCTTCGGGTTATGAGCCCGACGAGCTACCGTACTGCTCCACCCCGCGATGATATAAATAGCTTGGCGACGTCCTACTCTCACAGGGACAAGGTCCCAACTACCATCGGCGCTAGAGAGCTTAACTTCCGTGTTCGGTATGGGAACGGGTGTGACCTCTCTGCCATCATC
>NZ_JAKUGX010000122.1:0-235 GCF_022664195.1 Bacillus cereus group sp. BfR-BA-01316 | reverse complement strand
AACGTCCTACTCTCACAGGGACAAGGTCCCAACTACCATCGGCGCTAGAGAGCTTAACTTCCGTGTTCGGTATGGGAACGGGTGTGACCTCTCTGCCATCATTACCAGACTATATTCATTTAAGACAAGAATTATTGTAACTCATTCACTTTTAAAGGTCAATAAGTTTTTTATATTCTTTCAAAACTAGATAACATTGCTTCATATTATATGGTTAAGTCCTCGATCTATTAGT
>NZ_JAKUGX010000121.1:0-236 GCF_022664195.1 Bacillus cereus group sp. BfR-BA-01316 | reverse complement strand
AAAAAAAGGAGGAAATAATATGGCAATCGCAATGGCAGTTTTATCATTCTTAGGTGGAATCATTCCATTTGTACAAGAACTTTTAAAAGCAGTAATGTAAATTCATTATTCTGCACTTATTTTTTAAAATTATCATACAAATGATCTGTATATCAAAGATGAATTGATGTGCAGATCATTTGTGTGAGCAAAGTCCCTTTAAGCATTATGAAGGGACTTTTTTAAATTTCTACATA
>NZ_JAKUGX010000120.1:0-238 GCF_022664195.1 Bacillus cereus group sp. BfR-BA-01316 | reverse complement strand
GAACCATTCGCTCCAACCCACCATATTTCCATGCTGTTTGGAATTCTTGATACAGCTGAGATATTTTTGCTGTTATTAGCAGAAGGACGTTTTGCAGCAGGTGTTGGCGTTGGAACCTCGGAGTATAGTTCATAACGCATTTGTGCATCTGTGTCACCCGCTCCACATGCATGGTGAACTCGATACTGAGCTGCTTTAGGACCACTTATTGTAATATTACATTCATTACTACCAATAA
>NZ_JAKUGX010000119.1:0-242 GCF_022664195.1 Bacillus cereus group sp. BfR-BA-01316 | reverse complement strand
GAGAAACCTCGGGAAAGGATGTGATGAGTTGATTTACTATACTTATGTCCCACATTCCCCGGACTACCCTTATTTATATTATCCCCCCTATTATGATGATCGAACAGCTTATCCAATGAACCCCTATTATAATAATCGAACAACTTACCCAATAAATCCCTATCATAATGCTTATTCTTATTATAATTATCACGCTTCTCCCTATCCTTATTTAGAAAATGCAGAATCTCATGAAAATACTA
>NZ_JAKUGX010000118.1:0-244 GCF_022664195.1 Bacillus cereus group sp. BfR-BA-01316 | reverse complement strand
GAAACAACAGAAGAGTTGAAAGAAGAAAAACCGGAAGAACCAAAGGTGACAGAGGAGCCAAATGTGCTTGAGAAGCCAGAGGTGAAAGAAAAGTCGGAAGTGTCGATAAAACCAACAGAAGAGCAAGAACAAGTTGAAACAACAGAAGACTTGAAAGAAGAAAAACCAGAAGAACCAAAGGTGACAGAGGAGCCGAATGTGCTTGAAAAGCCAGAAGAACCAAAGGTGACAGAAGAGCCGAATA
>NZ_JAKUGX010000117.1:0-245 GCF_022664195.1 Bacillus cereus group sp. BfR-BA-01316 | reverse complement strand
GCGACTGATCCATGTGCGGTTGCTGTAGTTGATTCGTATACGCTTGTTGCGGTTGATTCATATGTGGTTGTTGCGACTGATCCATGTGCGGTTGCTGTGGTTGATTCGTATACGCTTGTTGCGACTGATTCATGTGCGGTTGTTGCGGTTGATTCATATGCGCTTGCTGCGGTTGATTCCCAAACGACACTTCAAATGGTTGATAATAATTTTGGTTTCCATAATGAGGCTCGAAAGGATACATA
>NZ_JAKUGX010000116.1:0-249 GCF_022664195.1 Bacillus cereus group sp. BfR-BA-01316 | reverse complement strand
GTTCTCTTGCTGATGTCCATTATTTCCTTGCTGAGATTCTCTACCTTTATTATCTTGCTGAGACTCTCTACCATTGTTCTCTTGCTGGTGTCCATTATTTCCTTGCTGAGACCCTCTACCGTTATTTCCTTGCTGAGTTCCTCTACCGTTGTTTTCTTGCTGATGTCCATTATTTTCTTTTATTTGCTTCGGTTGCTGTTCCTTGGATTGCTTTTGTTCTATACGCTCCTGCTTCTCGTATCTTTCTTC
>NZ_JAKUGX010000115.1:0-256 GCF_022664195.1 Bacillus cereus group sp. BfR-BA-01316 | reverse complement strand
TCCACCATATAAATTATATGAATAATATTGTCGCGGGGTGGAGCAGTACGGTAGCTCGTCGGGCTCATAACCCGAAGGTCGCAGGTTCAAATCCTGTCCCCGCAACCAAATATTCTTGTAATTTGGTTGCTAACACTTATCATATAATTATATAAATAATATTATCGCGGGGTGGAGCAGTACGGTAGCTCGTCGGGCTCATAACCCGAAGGTCGCAGGTTCAAATCCTGTCCCCGCAACCAAATGGTCCCGTGGT
>NZ_JAKUGX010000114.1:0-261 GCF_022664195.1 Bacillus cereus group sp. BfR-BA-01316 | reverse complement strand
TTGATATACAGATCATTTGTATGATAATTTTAAAAAATAAGTGCAGAGAATTATATTACATGAATGCTTTTATAAGTGTTGTTACTAATGGAAGTACTCCACCTAAGAATGCTAAAACTGCCATTGCGATTGCCATATTATTTCCTCCTTTTTTTTCGTATTAAGATATGATAATTTTTATAAATAATTGCTGAATAATGAATTTACATTACTGCTTTTAAAAGTTCTTGTACAAATGGAATGATTCCACCTAAGAATGAT
>NZ_JAKUGX010000113.1:0-263 GCF_022664195.1 Bacillus cereus group sp. BfR-BA-01316 | reverse complement strand
TCGAGGTGGAAGCATGGTGACATGTGGAGCTGACGAATACTAATAGATCGAGGACTTAACCATATAATATGAAGCAAATGTTATCTAGTTTTGAAGGAATATATATTTAAAATTCCTTTTGACATTCTGAAAAGAATGTGTATAATGATAAAAGTCTGGTAATGATGGCAGAGAGGTCACACCCGTTCCCATACCGAACACGGAAGTTAAGCTCTCTAGCGCCGATGGTAGTTGGGACCTTGTCCCTGTGAGAGTAGGACGTT
>NZ_JAKUGX010000112.1:0-266 GCF_022664195.1 Bacillus cereus group sp. BfR-BA-01316 | reverse complement strand
GTAACAGCGGAAAAAGGTTGGAAGTATGAATTCAAAGATTTAGCGGCATACGATGCCGAAGGTAAGGCATATAAGTATGAAGTAAAAGAACAAGCAGTAGACGGATATCAATCGGAAGTAAAAGGTTATGACATTACAAATACAAAAGTGGCGCAAACAAAAGTAGAAGGAACGAAAACGTGGAAGGATGATAATGCGAAAGATCGTCCGACGATGATTAAAGTAGACTTACTACAAAATGGCCAAGTAATCGCAACGCAAGAAGT
>NZ_JAKUGX010000111.1:0-268 GCF_022664195.1 Bacillus cereus group sp. BfR-BA-01316 | reverse complement strand
ATGCGTACCGAAAATTTAATCATAAATGGTTACGGTTCATCGAATGGTGGCGAGTTTCATAAAGTACAATTAAACGGAAAAGGGACTGTTAACGGAAATGTTGAATGTGATGAATTTGAATGTAACGGTTCTGGAAGTGTAAACGGAAATTTGAAAAGTGATCGTACAAGAATAAGTGGATCGGGTAAAGTAGATGGCACAGTAAATACAGATAGTATGCGAATTGATGGGAAAGCAACAATAACGCAAGATGTAAAGGCGAATACTT
>NZ_JAKUGX010000110.1:0-273 GCF_022664195.1 Bacillus cereus group sp. BfR-BA-01316 | reverse complement strand
GTTGTTTCCTTGAAAACCTTGAAATGTTGCACTTGTAGGTCTTTGATTATCATATTGAATAACAATGCAAGTGCCGGGAGTTAATGTTCTTAAAAATTGTCGTAACTCGGGATTATTATCTTCTCTTCGATGATCTTCTCTTCGATGATCTTCTCTTCGATGATCTTCTCTTCGATGATCTTCTCTTCGATGATGACATCTATCGAAATCACAACCTCCACCAAAACCAAAACCCATAATATTACCCCCTTTCGTTCGTTAGTACATTTTATG
>NZ_JAKUGX010000109.1:0-280 GCF_022664195.1 Bacillus cereus group sp. BfR-BA-01316 | reverse complement strand
TGTTTTTTATATGTCGGAGGTATACCCAAGTTCGGCTGAAGGGATCGGTCTTGAAAACCGACAGGCGGCGAGAGTCGCGCGGGGGTTCGAATCCCTCTACCTCCTCCATTTTTTAAAAAAGTGGTTTAGTTACATATAAAAATGAATAAGATATTAATTTTTCCTTCATGGAGGTATACCCAAGTTCGGCTGAAGGGATCGGTCTTGAAAACCGACAGGCGGCGAGAGTCGCGCGGGGGTTCGAATCCCTCTACCTCCTCCATTTATTTTTAAAACATAA
>NZ_JAKUGX010000108.1:0-281 GCF_022664195.1 Bacillus cereus group sp. BfR-BA-01316 | reverse complement strand
TTCTATTGCAGTAGGTTTTAACGTGGAACAAACAGGTCTTGGTATAGTTCTAGGTACTTTACCTATAAATCCAACTACAATCGTTAGGTTTGCTATTTCAACCTGCAAAATTACAGCTGTGAACATTCTCTAAAATTTAGAGATGTATAATAAAAAATAGCACCAAATGCCCATCAACTTAACGTATATTTTTATACAAAATGCGGTCTTTCCACGTAGTTTTTTATTATCTTTTATAGATGTTATAAAAGTAGGCACATCAAATAAACCCTGACGGGTTT
>NZ_JAKUGX010000107.1:0-295 GCF_022664195.1 Bacillus cereus group sp. BfR-BA-01316 | reverse complement strand
CTCCTCTCGGGCGCGTTTTCTTTCGGGAAGTGGCTCAGCTTGGTAGAGCACCTGGTTTGGGACCAGGGGGTCGCAGGTTCAAATCCTGTCTTCCCGATACTTGTTTGGGGCCTTAGCTCAGCTGGGAGAGCGCCTGCCTTGCACGCAGGAGGTCAGCGGTTCGATCCCGCTAGGCTCCACCAAAAAGTTCTTTGAAAACTGAACGAAACAAACAACGTGAACGTCAATTTTTATTTTTAGATGCTAGACAAACTAACTTTATTGGAGAGTTTGATCCTGGCTCAGGATGAACGCT
>NZ_JAKUGX010000106.1:0-298 GCF_022664195.1 Bacillus cereus group sp. BfR-BA-01316 | reverse complement strand
TACGAATATAAAGATACAGGAAGCAACAGAAGTAGAAGAAGAAGGTAAGTTGGAAACAACAGAAGAGTTGAAAGAAGAAAAACCGGAAGAACCAAAGGTGACAGAGGAGCCGAATGTGCTTGAGAAGCCAGAGGTGAAAGAAAAGCCGGAAGTGTCGGTAAAACCAACAGAAGAGCAAGAACAAGTTGAAACAACAGAAGAGTTGAAAGAAGAAAAACCGGAAGAACCAAAGGTGACAGAGGAGCCAAATGTGCTTGAGAAGCCAGAGGTGAAAGAAAAGTCGGAAGTGTCGATAAAA
>NZ_JAKUGX010000105.1:0-311 GCF_022664195.1 Bacillus cereus group sp. BfR-BA-01316 | reverse complement strand
AAAATTTCAAGGGTTTGGTGAAGGATTAAGTAATGCCAAAGTGGGTGTAGATAAATTAAATAACGGGTCAGGTCAATTAATTGATGGAGTAACCCAATTAGCGGATGGCTCAAGCAAAGTAACAGGCGGTTTAGGTACATTATCTGTAGGAGCAAGCCAAATGACAGGCGGAATAACGCAATTAGCGGATGGCTCGGGTCAAGTAACAACAGGCATAGGCACTTTAAATGGTGGTCTAAATAAAATGTCAACTGGCTCAACCCAGCTAATCGATGGAGTAAATAAACTAGCAGATGGATCTGGAAAAGTGA
>NZ_JAKUGX010000104.1:0-313 GCF_022664195.1 Bacillus cereus group sp. BfR-BA-01316 | reverse complement strand
GCTCGACTTGTAGGTCTCGCAGTCAAGCTCCCTTATGCCTTTGCACTCTACGAATGATTTCCAACCATTCTGAGGGAACCTTTGGGCGCCTCCGTTACACTTTAGGAGGCGACCGCCCCAGTCAAACTGCCCACCTGACACTGTCTCCCGGGTCGATAAGACCCGTAGGTTAGAATTTCAATACAGTCAGGGCGGTATCCCACCAGCGCCTCCACCGAAGCTAGCGCTCCGGTTTCAATGGCTCCCGCCTATCCTGTACAAACTGTACCAAAATTCAATATCAGGCTACAGTAAAGCTCCACGGGGTCTTTCC
>NZ_JAKUGX010000103.1:0-338 GCF_022664195.1 Bacillus cereus group sp. BfR-BA-01316 | reverse complement strand
CTCCTCTACCCCCTATTCTGTCTGACTTATATTCAGTATAACAGAGTACTAAGGCGAATTTTTACTGAATAGCTTTTGAGAAGCCTCACTATTCAGTATTACTTATTACAACTACATTGTATGACTAAGTAGATAGAATGTCAACTGGATTTTTAAATTTTTTCTAAAATCCGCTATTACCTATTGGATACTGAATATATTTTTAGAAACCACGCTATTCAGTATTGCTTATTACAAGTACATTGTATGACTAAGTAGCGGTGAATGTCAACTAGACTTTTAAATTTTTTTAAAAAATCCGCTATTACCTATTGGATACTGCCTATTTTCTTTTTAAG
>NZ_JAKUGX010000102.1:0-351 GCF_022664195.1 Bacillus cereus group sp. BfR-BA-01316 | reverse complement strand
ATATGAATTCAAAGATTTAGCGGCATATGATGCCGAAGGTAAGGCATACAAGTATGAAGTGAAAGAACAAGCAGTAGACGGATATCAAACAGAAGTAAAAGGTTATGACATCACGAATACAAAGGTTGGTCAAACAAAAGTAGAAGGATCGAAGATATGGAAGGACGGAAATGGTGAAGGACGTCCAAAAGCAATCAAAGTCGACCTACTACAAAATGGCAAGGTGATCGATACAAAAGAAGTGAGCGTAGCAAGCGAATGGAAATATGCGTTTACAGATTTAGCGGCATACGATGCCGAAGGTAAGGCATACAAGTATGAAGTGAAAGAACAAGCAGTAGACGGATATCA
>NZ_JAKUGX010000101.1:0-353 GCF_022664195.1 Bacillus cereus group sp. BfR-BA-01316 | reverse complement strand
ACGAAAAAGTGATAGAGAAATTTTAGAACGTATGGAACATCAACTTACTCGACAAGAAAACCGAGCAAATGAAAGAGATAAAATGTTGATGGAAAATATACGAAGTATTCAACAGCTTGCAATTACAAAACAAAAAAATTCTTTGTGGAATCGTTTATTTAATAAATAAACAAAAAGGCTCACTCCTTATATAACAAAGAGTGAGCCTTTTTGTTTGCTACCGATAATGAGATATTATGTTAATCGAACATGTATAGAGTATTCATATAATACTTTCTTATTTTTTATTTTTTTTAAGAATTAACTAGTTGAAGCACTACCTGCTGGAGCTATTTCCTGTCGTCTCCATGGTT
>NZ_JAKUGX010000100.1:0-367 GCF_022664195.1 Bacillus cereus group sp. BfR-BA-01316 | reverse complement strand
GGACGTGCACAACCAATCGCACGCTTCTTCTATCCTTCTGCGTCCCTCCATTGCTCAAACGATAAAGAGGTGGTACAGGAATATCAACCTGTTGTCCATCGCCTACGCCTGGCGGCCTCGGCTTAGGTCCTGACTAACCCTGAGCGGACGAGCCTTCCTCAGGAAACCTTAGGCATTCGGTGGACGGGATTCTCACCCGTCTTTCGCTACTCATACCGGCATTCTCACTTCTAAGCGCTCCACCAGTCCTTCCGGTCTGACTTCACTGCACTTAGAACGCTCCCCTACCACTGATACCATTGGTATCAATTCGCAGCTTCGGTGGTGTATTTAGCCCCGGTACATTTTCGGCGCAGAGTCACTCGAC
>NZ_JAKUGX010000099.1:0-370 GCF_022664195.1 Bacillus cereus group sp. BfR-BA-01316 | reverse complement strand
ATGCATGATTTCACAAGTGCAATCCATACTATATTTAGGTCTTAATATCTAAAACCCTTATTTCAGTCTTATACCTAATAAAGCGCTCCTCTCTCTTCCTGGGGGCTAAGCAGTTAGCTTTTGCTAGCTGTTCTTTTATTTTATCTGAATAAAATTCCGAAACTTCCACATAATATCTATAAGCTGTTCACTTCAAGAATAGCGAACTAGTTTCTTTTGTTAATAAATTGCAATGGAGCGGTTAGCTTTTGCTAGCGGCTCTTTTGTTTTCATCATTAAATCGTTTGCATCATATATCGTAGTATTCCTTTCTATTATGTGAGCTCGTTACTTACCTTGAGAATTTGATGTTTTTCCTTAGAACATTCCA
>NZ_JAKUGX010000098.1:0-378 GCF_022664195.1 Bacillus cereus group sp. BfR-BA-01316 | reverse complement strand
TATCCCGGTTCAAGTAAAAGAAGTCCCAAAAGGTGGATGGGATTATAAAACACTGTAAGGAGGAATACAAGTTGTTAACAAAAAATAATGATATGCAAAATATATATGAAGAAAGTTTTACGCGAAATATTGGTGTTATCTCTGTAGAGGAGCAGGAGAAATTAAAAAATTCTCGAGTTACTGTAGTTGGAGCAGGGGGCGTAGGCGGAATTACACTTATCCAATTGGCGCGAATGGGTGTGGGTTCTTTGCATGTTATTGATCAAGATGTATTTGAAGCAAGTAATATCAATCGACAAATGCTAAGTTCCATCAGTAAATTAGGACAGCGAAAAGCTGAGGTCGCTTTAGAAATTTTGCAAGACATTAATCCATTAT
>NZ_JAKUGX010000097.1:0-412 GCF_022664195.1 Bacillus cereus group sp. BfR-BA-01316 | reverse complement strand
TGATGGCAGAGAGGTCACACCCGTTCCCATACCGAACACGGAAGTTAAGCTCTCTAGCGCCGATGGTAGTTGGGACCTTGTCCCTGTGAGAGTAGGACGTTGCCAGGCAATATTATTCCGCAGTAGCTCAGCGGTAGAGCTATCGGCTGTTAACCGATCGGTCGTAGGTTCGATTCCTACCTGCGGAGCCATTGGAGAGCTGTCCGAGTTGGCCGAAGGAGCACGATTGGAAATCGTGTATACGTCACAAGCGTATCAAGGGTTCGAATCCCTTGCTCTCCGCCATAAGGAATTTATAATATTTGGCCCGTTGGTCAAGTGGTTAAGACACCGCCCTTTCACGGCGGTAACACGGGTTCGAATCCCGTACGGGTCACCACTTTTGGAGGATTAGCTCAGCTGGGAGAGCACC
>NZ_JAKUGX010000096.1:0-446 GCF_022664195.1 Bacillus cereus group sp. BfR-BA-01316 | reverse complement strand
GCTGTGGGTTGGAATAAGCATAACCAATGCGATGTAAACGACTGGAATAATATTGTAGCAGTGGCGGCGGGTTGGCGGCGTACCATTGGTCTTAAATCGGATGGCACGGTGGTAGCAGTGGGGCGAAATAAAGAAGGTGAATGTAATGTAAGCGGTTGGCATGATATTGTGGCGGTGGCGGCGGGTGACTGGCATACAATTGGTCTTAAATTGGACGGCACTGTGACGACTGTGGGTAATAATCGGTATGACCAATGCAATGTAAGTGGCTGGAGGAATATTGTGGCGATAGCGGCGGGTTATCTTCATACCGTTGGTCTTAAATCTGACGGCATGGTGACGGCTGTGGGTAATAATAAACATGGTCAATGCGATGTAAGCGATTGGCGTGATATTGTAGCGATAGCGGCAGGGAGTAATCATACAATTGGTCTTAAATCTGACGG
>NZ_JAKUGX010000095.1:0-476 GCF_022664195.1 Bacillus cereus group sp. BfR-BA-01316 | reverse complement strand
ATTTTGCAGGTTGAAATAGCAAACCTAACGATTGTAGTTGGATTTATAGGTAAAGTACCTAGAACTATACCAAGACCTGTTTGTTCCACGTTAAAACCTACTGCAATAGAACCATTACTTGCTAAAAGATTCACTGTAGAACCAATAAGCGTATCTAGTAATTCCCTAATTGGTCGTTCACGACAATCACATTCGCATCCTGAGTCTACAGGTGGAAGTAATATTATAGATGGCCCTGGTGGTAAAAATCCTACCCCTGTTACATCAGAAATATTGACCACAAAGGATGTGGTACCATCTGTAACTGTAACTAAAAAATCATTTACGGAAGTGATAGTAAATAAAAAGAAAAGA
This sequence comes from Bacillus cereus group sp. BfR-BA-01316, assembly GCF_022664195.1. NCBI lineage: Bacteria > Bacillati > Bacillota > Bacilli > Caryophanales > Bacillaceae > Bacillus > Bacillus cereus group sp. BfR-BA-01316. The sequence goes on along the minus strand of NZ_JAKUGX010000095.1, from coordinate 122 downwards.
GGGGGGACGTTGGGCGCGTCTGCAATAGTACCAAGAATCACAGTTTCCCCAATAAGTTGTTGTAAAACGTTCTGCATAGGTAAAACACAGCAATCACAAAGACAGCCTTCAGTTGCTCCTGT
>NZ_JAKUGX010000094.1:0-490 GCF_022664195.1 Bacillus cereus group sp. BfR-BA-01316 | reverse complement strand
CCGTGCGCCCTTTCTAACTTAACCAAACTAAAATTAAAAAAATATGAGCTACACTGTTATCTAGTTTTCAAAGAACATACCATTTGCTATATAAAATAGCTTTTTGGTGGAGCCTAGCGGGATCGAACCGCTGACCTCCTGCGTGCAAGGCAGGCGCTCTCCCAGCTGAGCTAAGGCCCCGTAAAATGTATGGTGGGCCTAAATGGACTCGAACCATCGACCTCACGCTTATCAGGCGTGCGCTCTAACCAGCTGAGCTATAGGCCCATACAAATTGCGGAATTTATTTATATCATATTCCCATTTAAGAGCCAATACTTATATTGAACTCTCAAAACTAAACGAAAACGAAACACGGAAACTTATATTGATGAACAGTGTTCATCAATTCTCCATAGAAAGGAGGTGATCCAGCCGCACCTTCCGATACGGCTACCTTGTTACGACTTCACCCCAATCATCTGTCCCACCTTAGGCGGCTGGCTCCATA
>NZ_JAKUGX010000093.1:0-492 GCF_022664195.1 Bacillus cereus group sp. BfR-BA-01316 | reverse complement strand
AAGAATTCCAAACAGCATGGAAATATGGTGGGTTGGAACGAATGGTTCGGTACAGGATGCTTTCTGGTATGAAGGGCAACCATGGAGACGACAGGAAACAGCCCCGGCAGGTAGTGCTTCAACAACGGGGAGCATTACGGCGGTGTCAAGAATCCCGGGCAGCATGGAAGTATGGTGGATTGGGGCAAATGGTTCCGTGCAAAGTGCTTTCTGGTATGAAGGGCAACCATGGAGACGACAGGAAATAGCTCCAGCAGGTAGTGCTTCAACAACTGGGGGCATTACGGCGGTGTCAAGAATCCCGAACAGCATGGAAGTATGGTGGATTGGAGCGAATGGTTCCGTGCAAAGTGCTTTCTGGTATGAAGGGCAACCATGGAGACGACAGGAAACAGCCCCGGCAGGCAGTGCTTCAACAACTGGGGGCATTACGGCGGTGTCAAGAATCCCGAACAGCATGGAAGTATGGTGGATTGGAGCGAATGGTTCCGT
>NZ_JAKUGX010000092.1:0-533 GCF_022664195.1 Bacillus cereus group sp. BfR-BA-01316 | reverse complement strand
CCAAGAGGCAAGCCTCTTGGTTTGGGCTAGATTCCGTTTCGCTCGCCGCTACTCAGGAAATCGCATTTGCTTTCTCTTCCTCCAGGTACTTAGATGTTTCAGTTCCCTGGGTCTGTCTTCCATACCCTATGTATTCAGGTAAGGATACCATACCATTACGTATAGTGGGTTTCCCCATTCGGAAATCTTCGGATCAAAGCTTACTTACAGCTCCCCGAAGCATATCGGCGTTAGTCCCGTCCTTCATCGACTCCTAGTGTCAAGGCATCCACCGTGCGCCCTTTCTAACTTAACCAAACTAAAATTAAAAAAATATGAGCTACACTGTTATCTAGTTTTCAAAGAACATACATTTAAACTTGAGAGATAGTTCTCTCAAAACTGAACGAAACGAAACAAGTCAACGTTTATTGATGAACTGCGTTCATCAATTCTCCATAGAAAGGAGGTGATCCAGCCGCACCTTCCGATACGGCTACCTTGTTACGACTTCACCCCAATCATCTGTCCCACCTTAGGCGGCTGGCTCCATA
>NZ_JAKUGX010000091.1:0-571 GCF_022664195.1 Bacillus cereus group sp. BfR-BA-01316 | reverse complement strand
ATGTATGAGATATTTTATTAAAAGTGCGGGTGAAGGGAGTCGAACCCCCACGCCAAAGGCGCCAGATCCTAAGTCTGGTGCGTCTGCCAATTCCGCCACACCCGCATATTTCTTTTAAAAAATGGTGAGCCATGAAGGATTCGAACCTTCGACCCTCTGATTAAAAGTCAGATGCTCTACCAACTGAGCTAATGGCTCTTAATGGCTGGGCTAGCTGGATTCGAACCAGCGCATGACGGAGTCAAAGTCCGTTGCCTTACCGCTTGGCTATAGCCCAATAATTAAAAAATGGTGGAGGGGGGCAGATTCGAACTGCCGAACCCGAAGGAGCGGATTTACAGTCCGCCGCGTTTAGCCACTTCGCTACCCCTCCGACATATATGGTGGAGGATGACGGGATCGAACCGCCGACCCCCTGCTTGTAAGGCAGGTGCTCTCCCAGCTGAGCTAATCCTCCATTTTGCCTGGCAACGTCCTACTCTCACAGGGACAAGGTCCCAACTACCATCGGCGCTAGAGAGCTTAACTTCCGTGTTCGGTATGGGAACGGGTGTGACCTCTCTGCCATCAT
>NZ_JAKUGX010000090.1:0-578 GCF_022664195.1 Bacillus cereus group sp. BfR-BA-01316 | reverse complement strand
CCTATCAACCTGATCATCTTTCAGGGATCTTACTAGCTTACGCTATGGGAAATCTCATCTTGAGGGGGGCTTCATGCTTAGATGCTTTCAGCACTTATCCCTTCCGCACATAGCTACCCAGCTATGCCCTTGGCAGAACAACTGGTACACCAGCGGTGCGTCCATCCCGGTCCTCTCGTACTAAGGACAGCTCCTCTCAAATTTCCTGCGCCCACGACGGATAGGGACCGAACTGTCTCACGACGTTCTGAACCCAGCTCGCGTACCGCTTTAATGGGCGAACAGCCCAACCCTTGGGACCGACTACAGCCCCAGGATGCGATGAGCCGACATCGAGGTGCCAAACCTCCCCGTCGATGTGGACTCTTGGGGGAGATAAGCCTGTTATCCCCGGGGTAGCTTTTATCCGTTGAGCGATGGCCCTTCCATGCGGAACCACCGGATCACTAAGCCCGACTTTCGTCCCTGCTCGACTTGTAGGTCTCGCAGTCAAGCTCCCTTATGCCTTTGCACTCTACGAATGATTTCCAACCATTCTGAGGGAACCTTTGGGCGCCTCCGTTACACTTTAGGAGGCG
>NZ_JAKUGX010000089.1:0-631 GCF_022664195.1 Bacillus cereus group sp. BfR-BA-01316 | reverse complement strand
TTGAAACAACAGAAGACTTGAAAGAAGAAAAACCAGAAGAACCAAAGGTGACAGAGGAGCCGAATGTGCTTGAAAAGCCAGAAGAACCAAAGGTGACAGAAGAGCCGAATAAGCTAGATAAGCCAGAGGTAACAGAAAAACCGGAAATCTGGGTAAAACCAGAAGAAGAACAAGTGGAAGAAGAAACAACAGAAGAGTTAAAAGAAGAAAAACCGGAAATACCAAAGGTGACAGAGGAAACAAATGTGTTAGAAAAACCAGAGGTAACAGAAAAACCGGAGATCTTAGTAACACCAGAAGAAGAGAAAAATAAAGAAGAAACAACAGAAGAAATAGAAGAGTCATTAAAACCGGAAGAGCCAAAGGTGACAGAAGAACCAAATGTGTTAGAGAAGCCAGAGGTAACAGAAAAACCGGAAATCTTAGTAACACCAGAAGAAGAGAAAAATAAAGAAGAAACAACAGAAGAAATAGAAGAGTCATTAAAACCGGAAGAGCCAAAGGTGACAGAAGAACCGAATGTGTTAGAGAAGCCAGAGGTAACAGAAAAACCGGAGATCTTAGTAACACCAGAAGAAGAGAAAAATAAAGAAGAAACAACAGAAGAGTTAAAAGAAGAAAAACCGGAAAC
>NZ_JAKUGX010000088.1:0-650 GCF_022664195.1 Bacillus cereus group sp. BfR-BA-01316 | reverse complement strand
CTAATTGATTAAGTGTAGCGGGAGACATATATCGATATAACTCTTCGGCAAATAAAGACAGCTCTTGTTTTTGATGCATATTCATAAAAAGCACGTCACCCTTTCTCATTAGCATAAGAGAATAGTAACGTGCTTTTAAGTTTAAGAATAGTCTAAATCCTTAAGTTGATGGATGTGTGGCGGTACCCCTACTTCAAAATGTTATCTCCAACTTTTTGACACATTGTTTTTCATAGAAATCACGCCACTTCAAAAGGTGTACCCTTTGATACGAAAATAATTCACATTAAATTATTGTAATTTTATATAAATTCTTCAAAATATAACATTTATATATTAATGTTATTCAATTAATTTTATAGGATCCACAATGGTGATATTCAGTCTTTGTACAATTGGATTATTAAGTAATGTAGTGAAAATAATGAATGGCACAGCGAAAATATTTAACTATGTATTATTTGTATTTATCTTATCAGCAATAATTTATTATTTATAAACTTCTTATCAAGTAGGAAGAAAAGAAAAAACACTAGCTTAATAATCTGTACCCTTTGTAAAGGACATTTTGAAAAAAGTTAGGCAACATCAAGAAGATGATTTCTGTATCCAACAGGAGTCATCTTTTTTAAATTCCATTGATATCTATA
>NZ_JAKUGX010000087.1:0-677 GCF_022664195.1 Bacillus cereus group sp. BfR-BA-01316 | reverse complement strand
GTAAACAAAAACAAGAAGATAAAAAGGGAGATGTTCAATAATGAAAAAACATATTATCGATATTTCAAAATGGAATGACAGTATTAATTGGGATGTATTAGCTCCTCAAGTTAGTTTAGCGATTTGCCGTGTTCAATATGGATCAGATACAGTAGATGGATTATATAAACAACATGTAGCGCAATTAGAGAAACGTGGCATTCCACATGCTGCCTATGCGTATGGATGCTATGTTTCTGTTAATGATGCAATTGTGGAAGCGAACGATTTTATGAAAAGAACAAATTCAAATGCTAAATTCTTAGTGCTAGATTGTGAGGATGATACATTAAAAAGTTGTGGCGCCGACAATCTAGCAGCTGCTTCTCAAGCTTTTATTGATACATGTAAAGCGGCAGGTTGGAAAATCGGATTTTATGTATCACATCATATGTACAATCAATATGGTTTAAATAAGGTGAAAGCAGACTTTTTATGGATTCCTCGTTATGGAAGTAATAAACCTGCCTATGCGTGTGATCTATGGCAATATGCAGACGGAGAAACAGGCGGTTGGCTTGATGGTGTAGGAAAAGTTGACTTAAATGTTCTAAATGGAGACAAGCCATTATCTTGGTTTATTGGTGGTAATGAACTAAATCCAATTAACCCAATTGATCCAATTCAGCCTATTCAAA
>NZ_JAKUGX010000086.1:0-677 GCF_022664195.1 Bacillus cereus group sp. BfR-BA-01316 | reverse complement strand
GATGGCAGAGAGGTCACACCCGTTCCCATACCGAACACGGAAGTTAAGCTCTCTAGCGCCGATGGTAGTTGGGACCTTGTCCCTGTGAGAGTAGGACGTTGCCAGGCAATTCGGAGGATTAGCTCAGCTGGGAGAGCACCTGCCTTACAAGCAGGGGGTCGGCGGTTCGATCCCGTCATCCTCCACCATTTAGCCGACTTAGCTCAATTGGTAGAGCAACTGACTTGTAATCAGTAGGTTGGGGGTTCAAGTCCTCTAGTCGGCACCAGTTTTTAATTGTACGAGCCATTAGCTCAGTTGGTAGAGCATCTGACTTTTAATCAGAGGGTCGAAGGTTCGAATCCTTCATGGCTCACCATTTTTAATAAAATATGCGGGTGTGGCGGAATTGGCAGACGCACCAGACTTAGGATCTGGCGCCTTTGGCGTGGGGGTTCGACTCCCTTCACCCGCACTTTTAATAAAATATCTCATACATGTCTTGCGGAAGTAGTTCAGTGGTAGAATACAACCTTGCCAAGGTTGGGGTCGCGGGTTCGAATCCCGTCTTCCGCTCCAATTTTCAGTATGACATGCCGGGGTGGCGGAACAGGCAGACGCACAGGACTTAAAATCCTGCGGTGGGTGACCACCGTGCGGGTTCGACCCCCGCCCTCGGCACCATATGCGCCCGTAGC
>NZ_JAKUGX010000085.1:0-715 GCF_022664195.1 Bacillus cereus group sp. BfR-BA-01316 | reverse complement strand
CTTGATCTCCCAGTTCATTCATAAAATCAAATTCAGGAAAATCCGGAATTTCAAAAATAAAATCTGTTTGAAATGTATTATTCGTTTCATCAACAGAATCGATTTCATCCACTTCTTCTTGATCTCCCAGTTCATTCATAAAATCAAATTCAGGAAGATCCGGAATCTCTAAAATAAAATCTGTTTGAAATGTATTGTTCGTTTCATCAACAAAATCAATTTCATCCACTTTTTCTTGATCTCCCAGTTCATTCATAAAATCAGATTCAGAAAGATCCGGAATCTCTAAAATAGAATCTGTTTGAAATATATTGTTCGTTTCATCAACAGAATCGATTTCATCCAACTTTTCTTGATCTCGAAATTCATTCTTTAAAGTTGAAGATTTAAAAACAATCATTTGTTTAGAGGATATTTCCGACATTTTACTATGGTTAATCCATAAATCAACAGAATCAATTTCATCCACTTCTTCTTGATCTCCCAGTTCATTCATAAAATCAGATTCAGGAAAATCCGGAATCTCTAGAATAGAATCTGTTTGAAATGTATTGTTCGTTTCATCAACAGAGTCAATTTCATCCACTTTTTCTTGATCTCCCAGTTCATTCTTTAAAGTTGAAGATTTAAAAACAATCATTTGTTTAGAGGATATTTCCCACATTTTACCACGGTTAATCCATAAATTTTTCATTATTTCACTCCTAAACAAGGT
>NZ_JAKUGX010000084.1:0-781 GCF_022664195.1 Bacillus cereus group sp. BfR-BA-01316 | reverse complement strand
CCAGCGCCTCCACCGAAGCTAGCGCTCCGGTTTCAATGGCTCCCGCCTATCCTGTACAAACTGTACCAAAATTCAATATCAGGCTACAGTAAAGCTCCACGGGGTCTTTCCGTCCTGTCGCGGGTAACCTGCATCTTCACAGGTACTATAATTTCACCGAGTCTCTGGTTGAGACAGTGCCCAAATCGTTACACCTTTCGTGCGGGTCGGAACTTACCCGACAAGGAATTTCGCTACCTTAGGACCGTTATAGTTACGGCCGCCGTTTACTGGGGCTTCAGTTCAGAGCTTCGCTTACGCTAACCCCTCTCCTTAACCTTCCAGCACCGGGCAGGTGTCAGCCCCTATACTTCGCCTTACGGCTTCGCAGAGACCTGTGTTTTTGCTAAACAGTCGCTTGGGCCTATTCACTGCGGCTTTCCGTTAAGAAAGCACCCCTTCTCCCGAAGTTACGGGGTCATTTTGCCGAGTTCCTTAACCAGAGTTCTCTCGCACACCTTAGGATTCTCTCCTCGCCTACCTGTGTCGGTTTGCGGTACAGGCACCTTTTATCTCGCTAGAAGCTTTTCTTGGCAGCGGGGAATCAAAGACTTCGCTCCATAAGGAGCTTCCCCATCACAGCTCAGCCTTCACGATAAGCGGATTTGCCTACTTATCAGCCTAACTGCTTGGACGTGCACAACCAATCGCACGCTTCTTCTATCCTTCTGCGTCCCTCCATTGCTCAAACGATAAAGAGGTGGTACAGGAATATCAACCTGTTGTCCATCGCCTACGCCTG
>NZ_JAKUGX010000083.1:0-830 GCF_022664195.1 Bacillus cereus group sp. BfR-BA-01316 | reverse complement strand
TAGTTCGTCTTTTAAGCCTTTAATAGTGTTCCCAGAAGTAGTTGTTGATTGTTCCTTTTTTGTAGCTTCTTCTTGCTGTTTCCGTTGTTTTTCAGCTGCCTCTTGTTCTGCATTCTCCTTTTTTACTATCCCTTTTTCTTCAGCTTTCTTCGCTTTCTCAGCTGTTTTTTGTGCTTCTTGCTCAGCTTTAGATTCTTTAGAAGTACTTGCTGTTTCATTAGATGAACATGCTGCTAATTCCATAAATAAAGCGCAACAAGTAAGTGTTTTTAATAGTTTATTGTTCATAATATGTATCCCCCAGCGTTTAAAATGTTAGATTTCCTAAACTATCATAACAAATGTGGTTACAACTATTTTGTTATGTTTTGTCGAATAAAAATAAAAAAGAGATATTCCGCTTATGTGAAGATCATTTATCTAGTATTGAGCATTTAATAATTATGATAAGTACAAGCACCGTAAGGAGGTGTATACATGAATGAAAACAATGAGTTTTTGAGTGGAGCAGCGTTTGATCCGAATTTACTGGGTCCTACATTGCCACCTATTCCACCGTTTACTTTGCCTGTTGGACCCACTGGATTAACAGGTGTAACAGGAGCGACAGGAATAACTGGCCCGACGGGAGAAACAGGTCCGACAGGCCCAACCGGTCCAACGGGAGAAACAGGTCAGGAATAACTGGCCCGACGGGAGAAATAGGTCCGACAGGTCCAACAGGAGCAACTGAAGGCTGTCTTTGTGATTGCTGTGTTTTACCTATGCAGAACGTTTTACAACAACTTATTGGGGAAACTGTGATTCTTGGTACTATTGCAGACGCGCCC
>NZ_JAKUGX010000082.1:0-843 GCF_022664195.1 Bacillus cereus group sp. BfR-BA-01316 | reverse complement strand
TAGTTCGTCTTTTAAGCCTTTAATAGTGTTCCCAGAAGTAGTTGTTGATTGTTCCTTTTTTGTAGCTTCTTCTTGCTGTTTCCGTTGTTTTTCAGCTGCCTCTTGTTCTGCTTTCTCCTTTTTTACTATCCCTTTTTCTTCAGCTTCCTTCGCTTTCTCAGCTGTTTTTTGTGCTTCTTGCTCAGCTTTAGATTCTTTAGAAGTACTTGCTGTTTCATTAGATGAACATGCTACTAATCCCATAAATAAAGCGCAACAAGTAAGTGTTTTTAATAGTTTATTGTTCATAATATGTATCCCCCAGCGTTTAAAATGTTAGATTTCCTGAACTATCATAACAAATGTGGTTACAACTATTTTGTTATGTTTTGTCGAATAAAAATAAAAAAGAGAGATTCCGCTTATGTGAAGATCATTTATCTAGTATTGAGCATTTAATAATTATGATAAGTACAAGCATCGTAAGGAGGTGTATACATGAATGAAAACAATGAGTTTTTGAGTGGAGCAGCGTTTGATCCGAATTTACTGGGTCCTACATTGCCACCTATTCCACCGTTTACTTTGCCTACAGGACCCACTGGTCCAACAGGCCCTACTGGATTAACAGGTGTAACAGGAGCGACAGGAATAACTGGCCCGACGGGAGAAATAGGTCCGACAGGCCCAACCGGTCCAACGGGAGAAACAGGTCCGACAGGTCCAACAGGTCCAACGGGAGAAACAGGTCCGACAGGAGCAACTGAAGGCTGTCTTTGTGATTGCTGTGTTTTACCTATGCAGAACGTTTTACAACAACTTATTGGGGAAACTGTGATTCTTGGTACTATTGCAGACGCGCCC
>NZ_JAKUGX010000081.1:0-867 GCF_022664195.1 Bacillus cereus group sp. BfR-BA-01316 | reverse complement strand
CCGCAAAAAGAAATGCAGGTAAAACCGCAAAAAGAAATACAGGTGAAGCCGCAAAAAGAAATGCAAGTGAAACCACAAAAAGAAGTACAGGTGCAGCCACAAAAAGAAGTACAAAAAGAGAAACCAGTTGAAAAACCTTCAGTTATTCAAAAACCATCTGTTATAGAAAAACAAAAGCCAACTACGAAGGAGAACACTAAATTTTCCATTAATGTATTGCCACAGCCACCGCAACCACCAATTAAAGCGAAAAAAGAATATAAAATTTCAGATGTAATAAAAAAGGGAAGCGAGTTAATTGCTCCTCAAATTAATAAAATGAAACCTAACAACGTCATTTCTCCGCAAACGAAAAAAGAGAATGTAGGGAACATAGTCTCACCGCAAGTGAAGAAAGAGAATGTAGGGAACATAGTCTCACCACAAGTAAAGAAAGAAAATGTAGGGAATATAGTCTCACCGCAAGTAAAGAAAGAAAATGTAGGGAATATAGTGTCGCCGCAAGTGAAAAAAGAAAATGTAGGAAGCATAGTGTCGCCGCAAGTGAAAAAAGAAAATGTAGGAAGCATAGTGTCGCCGCAAGTGAAGAAAGAGAATGTAGGGAACATAGTCTCACCAAACGTATCAAAAGAAAGTGTTATGATCCCGCAAGCAATACCGCCTAATATTCAAGTACCGAACATAATGCCAATAATGGATAACAATCAAATGCCAAATATAATGCCGATAATGGATAACAATCAAATGCCAAACATGATGCCGATAATGGATAACAATCAAATGCCAAACATGATGCCGATAATGGATAACAATCAAATGCCAAACATGATGCCGATAACGGATAACAATCAAATACCGAACATAATG
>NZ_JAKUGX010000080.1:0-950 GCF_022664195.1 Bacillus cereus group sp. BfR-BA-01316 | reverse complement strand
TTCATTCTTTAAAGTTGAAGATTTAAAAACAATCATTTGTTTAGAGGATATTTCCCACATTTTACCACGGTTAATCCATAAATTTTTCATTATTTCACTCCTAAACAAGGTTTATATAGCCATTACTCCATGTACAAAGCTTCATCCACTGATACTGAAATTTTATATTCTATTTGTAAATGCCAACTTTCTAAATTATTCTGGTTTTAATGTATGAAAAGATGTAAGAAATTCAATACCTTTTAAAGATTTTAGAATTTGTTCTTGTAGCATCTTACATACCTTTTTTCTTTTTTATTAGTAATTAACTTTATAATTTACAATATGATACTGGATAATTTATATAAGAAAACATTTTAAAATAGTTTAAACACATTAAAATATAATTATTATATATAGATAATAAAATATTTCGTTAACTCTCTATAAATATTTTATACATGATTCCCTATGCTTCGCTATTTTAGATCTCTTTCCTTTGCTTTTTGGCTAGAGTGCTGGCTCGTCGTGTGGGGGCGAAACCCCACGCATTAAACGTATCAATTTTGAATAAAAACTATTTTAGAGCGAACGATCTAAGCGGTTCGGCTCGTATACTTGCTAGTCCAAGTCGAGAACCATTGCTTTGCTTTTTGTCTGTCGGCTTGGCGAAAAAAGCACACGAGCCAAAAAAAATTTCGCAAGGACAAAATCAAAAAGAAAAGGCGGTAGCCTTTAGGTGAGGATCAACGAACCGACTTTTTTGATTTTGAGGGTGGAGATTTTTGAGTGATTTTCTCAAAAATACGACCCGTTCCTTGCGGAACTTTTAGCCCTATATATAAGAGTGAGAAGAGCAAAGTGAAGAAAGTCAGTAATAGAAAGGGTTTATAAGGGGTAGGGTGTGGGAAAATTCCCACACATGTGTTGCTAAATTCCCACACCTAAAAAATGGAAAAGTAATAAAAAAA
>NZ_JAKUGX010000079.1:0-1079 GCF_022664195.1 Bacillus cereus group sp. BfR-BA-01316 | reverse complement strand
CTGACTTCACTGCACTTAGAACGCTCCCCTACCACTGATACCATTGGTATCAATTCGCAGCTTCGGTGGTGTATTTAGCCCCGGTACATTTTCGGCGCAGAGTCACTCGACTAGTGAGCTATTACGCACTCTTTAAATGGTGGCTGCTTCTGAGCCAACATCCTAGTTGTCTAAGCAACTCCACATCCTTTTCCACTTAATACACACTTTGGGACCTTAGCTGGCGATCTGGGCTGTTTCCCTCTTGACTACGGATCTTATCACTCGCAGTCTGACTCCTAAGGATAAGTCATTGGCATTCGGAGTTTGACTGAATTCGGTAATCCGATGAGGACCCCTAGTTCAATCAGTGCTCTACCTCCAAGACTCTTACACTTAAGGCTAGCCCTAAAGCTATTTCGGGGAGAACCAGCTATCTCCAGGTTCGATTGGAATTTCTCCGCTACCCACACCTCATCCCCGCACTTTTCAACGTGCGTGGGTTCGGGCCTCCATTCAGTGTTACCTGAACTTCACCCTGGACATGGGTAGATCACCTGGTTTCGGGTCTACGACCACGTACTAAACGCCCTATTCAGACTCGCTTTCGCTGCGGCTCCGCCTCTTCAGCTTAACCTCGCACGGGATCGTAACTCGCCGGTTCATTCTACAAAAGGCACGCCATCACCCATTAACGGGCTCTGACTATTTGTAGGCACACGGTTTCAGGATCTCTTTCACTCCCCTTCCGGGGTGCTTTTCACCTTTCCCTCACGGTACTGGTTCACTATCGATCACTAGGGAGTATTTAGCCTTGGGAGATGGTCCTCCCAGATTCCGACGGAATTTCACGTGTTCCGCCGTACTCAGGATACATTCAAGAGAGAACGAAGTTTCGACTACGGGGTTATTACCCTCTGTGACGGACCTTTCCAGGTCGCTTCGTCTACCTCGTTCCTTTGTAACTCCGTATAGAATGTCCTACAACCCCAAGAGGCAAGCCTCTTGGTTTGGGCTAGATTCCGTTTCGCTCGCCGCTACTCAGGAAATCGCATTTGCTTTCTCTTCCTCCAGGTACTTAGATGTTTCAGTTCCCTGGG
>NZ_JAKUGX010000078.1:0-1175 GCF_022664195.1 Bacillus cereus group sp. BfR-BA-01316 | reverse complement strand
AAATTTGATACGGTACCGTATCAAATTTGATACGCTAATAAAAAGTATGAATTGTTTATATTACTAGTCTTAATCTTCTTTTTGTATTTATAACTATCTCACTCTATATATATAGCTAAAAGTTCCGAAAGGAACGGGTCGTATTTTTGAGAAGAACACTCAAAAATCTCCACCCTCTCTCTAAAAAAGTCGGTTCGTTAATCCTCACCTAAAAGCTATCGCTTTTTCTTTTCTAGAGAGTCCTTGCGGAACTTTTTTCGGCTCGTTTGCTTTTCTGGCCAAGCCGAAGGACAAAAAGCAATGCAATGGTTCTCGGCTTGGACTGGCAAGTATACGAGCCGAACCGCTAGATTGTTTGTCTCAGACTTGCTCTTATCCGCTATATTGCTACGTTTCAAACCGTAGGGTCTCGCCCCCACACGACGAGCCAGCACTCCAAACAAAAAGCAATGAAAGACCAAAAGACAAGATCAAAACAAAAAAACTAGCCCCTCCAAAGAGGTGCTAGTTGATGTAAAGTTCGAAAGCGGAAGTTATTTATGTCTATTAAACATCTTTAGTTTCTTGAAATTTTCTTCTTAAATTCATAAGTGCAGAAAATCCGAAACCAGCACAAACACCCATAGTGATTTTCCAGGATAAAGATTGATATGCTAATCCTGATTTAAAACCTATTGTAATTAGAATCAAACACATAATTAAAATTGACGTATATATGTAGATCCAATATCTGTTCATGCTATGTCCTCCTTATTCTCATTCATTATTTTACGTAGCAAACCCCTCCTGTTTGGAGGGAGGGTCAATCTTTGTTTTGTTTTTCTAACAGTTGAATAACCTTATCTAACTTTTGCTCAATTGGATCTTGCTTTTTGCGATTGCTGGTATGCCGAATTATACGTATAATCCCGCCAAACAGTGCACCGATGATTACTAAAATAATAGCAACTTCTATGTAATAAATACTGGATTCTAAAGGCATTATTTAGAACCTCCTTTTTCCCTATTTTACCATTTAAAAGAAGTGATATGTTGTTTGATTTTGGTTGTATATTGTATACATGTAAGGTTAACATAACGTCTCATTATCGGTAGTAAAGAAGAAGCCAAATCCGTTGACATAAATAGGATTTGGCTTTTTCTTTGTTTATCATCTTATACATGATTTTATACAT
>NZ_JAKUGX010000077.1:0-1306 GCF_022664195.1 Bacillus cereus group sp. BfR-BA-01316 | reverse complement strand
TGGTATTATCCCCTTTAGGTAGACAGTGTAAAAAAGACCATGTGCACACATGGATGTTACACTATTACTTGGAGGGGATTTTTTATGACTAAAAAAGGCTCAACTTTTAATACATATTCAGAAGAATTAAAGTTATCAGCTGTTCAAAGTTATTTAAACGGAGAAGGAAGTTACACTATGATAAAGGAAAAATTTCAGCTTAGAAGTTCTACCCAACTTAAAAATTGGGTGAAAAAATATAAAGAATGTGGTGAGATTACAGATACTCGTGGAAAAAATAGTGGAATGAAAGGTATACCAAACCCTCTAAAAGGAAAACGTGTTCATTTCAACACCGTTGAAGAGGAACGTGACTACTATAAGGCTCAGGTTGAATATTTAAAAAAGCAGTATCCAAATCTGTAAATGGAGGCGTACTAAAATATAAAGAGAGATATCATATCATTGAATCATTAAAGAGAAAATATCCAGTTATATGGCTTACTAAATTTGCGGGTGTACATCGTTCAAGTTACTATAAGTGGATTCATACAAAAAGTATGAAAAACATGCGACTAGAATCCGATCAACGATTAAAAAAGGTAATACAATCTATTCACGTAAAGCACAAGGAATATGGTTATCCACGTATGAAAATCGCTTTACAAGAAGAGGGTTATTTTATAAATCGCAAAAAGGTATATCGCTTAATGAGTGAACTCAACATTCAGTCTATTATTCGGAAGAAGCGTCGCTTCTTTAAAGGGAATGATTCCAATACTTTTCCAAATGTTTTAAACTGTGAATTCAAAGATCGCCAACAAAATGAAGCGCTTGTTACAGACATTACCTACCTAAGATTTCAAGAGGGATTCCGCTATCTTTCTGTTGTACAAGATATTTATAATAACGAAGTTGTTTCTTGGAAAATTTCCAAGCGCAATGATAATGAACTTGTATTAGATACAATTGAAATGTTGGCACAAAAAAGAGATGTGCGTGGAACCATTCTCCATTCAGATCAGGGATTCCAGTACACATCTCATGCCTACAACAAACGACTTTTTGATTTAGGTATCATTGGCAGCCACTCTCGCAAAGGAAACTGCCATGATAATGCCTGTATCGAATCATTTTTCTCCCATTTTAAATCGGAGATGTTGTATTTGAATCATTTTAAAACAGAAGCGGATTTAATACAAGCAATTGAAGAATATATTTACTTTTATAACTATAAACGGTTCCAAAAACGACTCAACCATCGAGCTCCGATAGAATATCGAGTCTCGATGGCTGCTTAGTCTTTTTAATACTGTCTACTTGACAG
>NZ_JAKUGX010000076.1:0-1421 GCF_022664195.1 Bacillus cereus group sp. BfR-BA-01316 | reverse complement strand
TAATCTGTACCCTTTGTAAAGGACATTTTGAAAAAAGTTAGGCAACATCAAGAAGATGATTTCTGTATCCAACAGGAGTCATCTTTTTTAAATTCCATTGATATCTATAATGATTATAGTACGTCATATATTTCTTAATCTCTTGTTTCAACTCAGTAAAAGACTCGCAAGGTTTTATATGTGCTTCATCTTTCAGATGACCAAAAAATGATTCTTGTGGAGCGTTATCCCAACAATTCCCTCTTCTTGACATGGATTGCCCGAGATTTAGCTTTTTGACTAGCTTTTGGTAGGTAGGACTTGTGTAGTGGGCTCCTTGATCTGAATGAATATATGCACCTTCAGTCAATCGAATCCTCTTATTCCTTTTTAGTTTATGAAGGGTTGTCGTTACGAGGTCTAATGTCATCTGTTCTGAAACATGGTAAGCTACAATTTCATTGGTTGAGCCATCTAAAATTGTAGACAAATAGGCTCTTTTATTCTTACCATAAACTAAATAGGTGATATCTGTAAGAAGTGTTTTTCCTGGGGTGTTTTGTTTAAATTCTCGATTTAATCGATTCGGTACTACTCGATGTTCTTTTGTCGCTTTCAGCATTCTTTTATAAGGATTCGCTTTACGAACCGGACAGACAATCTCATATTTCTTCATGATTCTACGGATACGTTTTAAATTGTAGACAACTTGAAACTGACCCGCTAATGTCATCTTTATTTGACGAGCCCCTTTCTTTCTATTTCTAAATCGAAGTGCTTTTAATATGGTTTCTTTCACGATTTCATCTCGATCGCTCTTTTGTTTCCGTTGTTCTTGAGATGAAATTGAAAAATAATTATAGTATCCCGAACGGGATACACCAACTACTTTACACAAATGACTGACCATATTTCTTAAGTTGTATTTTATGATGACAGAATGAATCAAGATGAATTTCTGACTAGGTGGTAACGTTATTTCCTTCTCATCCTCCCTTCCATAAGTTTGATTTTTTTTAACAATTCATTTTCCGCCTTTAGTAAGTTTCGTTCGGCTTCTAAACGGGCATACTTCTCTTCTAACGTAAGCTCTCTCTCAAGAGTTCTTCCAGCGTTTTCGGTGCGTGTATCTCGCAAACCAAATACACCATTTTTTCTATAAGCAGCACGCCATCTACTTCCTGATGACATAACTCGTTTCATTCCAATCACATCTATATCAAAGCCACATTCTTCAAAAATATTTCGAGGTAACTTTCCTTTTTCATTTTCCTCAATAAAAATACGCTTAAATTCCTCTGTATAAGTGATACCTTTCTGACTTACAGATTTTACGTATGGGTTACTCGATAAAATTTGAATTTCTCTTTCTGTAAATAGCTTTTTTGTCATTTTGAACATTCTCCGATCCCAATTTTCCTCTTATTATACAAGAAATACCC
>NZ_JAKUGX010000075.1:0-1496 GCF_022664195.1 Bacillus cereus group sp. BfR-BA-01316 | reverse complement strand
ACCCCACATCCATCAACTTAAGGTATATTTTTATACAAAACGCGGTCTTTTCACGTAGTATTTTATTATCGTTTATAGATGTTATAAAAGTAGGCATATCAAATAAACCCTGACGGGTTTGAATTTTTTTACTATGCTGCCTGATGAGTAGAAGTGGTATACTCATACACAACACCCAAAATATCAAAGACTGTCTTTTTCTCGTATCGATGAGATTTTCGTCCGTTGCGCTGTAGGAGGTTAAACAGACGAAGGAGAACCTTTGATAGCTCTTGGGTGTTTTTGTGTAATGCCTGGTGAAAAAGTGAAAAATAATCTTTAATTATGTACATCGCTTTATATTCACTTAGCTCTTTCTGTTTCTTACGTAACAGGAGTTCTCTCATCTTAAACATTGTAGAAGAACATAATAGGATACTAATGAGTTGTCCATAAAGATGACATTCTAATCGCTCTTGTTTAATAGATTTACAACGATGAATTTGAAACCAGGATTTCCATATTTTAAATAACAGTTCAATTTGCCAACGTAGTGAATATAAATCATAGATTTTCTCTTTTGGTACCCATTCCGTAGGAATGTTTGTCATATATACCGTAATTCCTTGTAAAAGTTTCGTACGCTCTGTATATGTAATTCCTTTTTTCTTTTCACGAATAGCTCGATCATGTAGGCGTTTTTGTTTTTGCTCCTCCGTACATTTATAAACCACAATGCGAGTAGGTAATTTGTCTTTGCTCCCTACATATACATCATGTAATTCATACACTTGGCCAGGTTGTAATTGGTTCATGATGTCTTCCAAATGAATTTGTATATATACCGGCCTCAGTTGAGCGGGTTTTGTTTTAAATACGACCGTTTCGAATTCTTTTCTATATATCTTAGTTGGTAACTTAAGACGTGATAAATAATATCCTTGCTTATCTTGAATAGACTTAAAGTCTTGTAAACGAAAATATCCTAAGTCACGAATATATAGTTCATTCTTTTGTGCCATACCTGTTCGAGTCGCACCATACGCCTGATCACTTCGTTTTCCTGGTTCAATTTTCACATCAGAAAATTCTCCACTCAACAAGTCATACTCTAGTTGAATTTTTACACCAGCTTTATGACTACATCCTCCGGCACCAGGATAAGTAGATGCAAATCGATCCGGCACTTGAAATGTTGTAGAATCAAGGATAAGAATACGCTCAAAGTAGGCAGAAAGAGCATGAGAAATCTTAGATAATCCCCCAATTTTAGCTTGTAGAAGTGTAGTGAATACAGTTCGAAAGAAGGCTACAGAAGCCGAGTTAAATCGCCGATTAAGTCCCTCAGGACTTAATAAAATTCCTGTTGAAGTTTCTAATTGACTACAAAGTTGAGTAAGAGAGGTAGTAGCGATTTGTTGATTTAACCATACACACAAAGATAAAAAATGGTGCCCATGGCACTTACGTTTTCGTTTCATTCCGCCTGCTTCTATAGCTAATTGATTAAGTGTAGC
>NZ_JAKUGX010000074.1:0-1568 GCF_022664195.1 Bacillus cereus group sp. BfR-BA-01316 | reverse complement strand
AGGGTTTATTTGATATGCCTACTTTTATAACATCTATAAACGATAATAAAATACTACGTGAAAAGACCGCGTTTTGTATAAAAATATACCTTAAGTTGATGGATGTGGGGTCTCACCACATACTTATCAAGCTGAAATTTTATAGTGTTTCTGAACAAAATTTTGTGCTGATTTTGAACCCTTAAGTTGAGGGGGATCCTTTTTACGTTTTATCATTTTCAAAAAAATCCTTCATCATCTTAGCGCCTTCAATGTTCAATGTCACAGCTTCTACTTTATCTTTCTTCTCATCTTTAGCGATCGAAATTTGCTCCTTATTATCAATCCACACAAGAAATTCTTCTTTTGAGTCATCTTTATATGTAACGGTTATTGTAGAATGTGCAGATGCTCTCTTTTTTTGATCTAATGTGATTGTTTTCGTTGTTCCGTTTTGGACTGCTGAAGCGATTGATTGTATCATTTCTTCGTTATCTGTTTGAGATTTGGAACTAGTATTGCTTGTTGTTTTAAGTAATTCAATGTTTGTTATGTTTGCGGAGTTGAATGGAATGGCATTTTGTACATGTTCTTGCTTAGTTTGTGAAGCTTTATCTGTATTCGAGGTGCTTGTACAACCTATTAAAGTTAAAGATAGAACACTTAGAGCACATATATAAGTGATTTTTTTCATTTTATCTCCTCCTTCGATTTAATTATAACAATTTTCTGTCTATTAATGTAGTTATTGTAAGAAGAAGGTAAAATAATATTTCATTCTTACAAAATTGTCACATTCATGTAAGGTAATTCAATAGATTAGTTACTTTTTCCATGTCATAATAAAGACATAAGAAAGCTAATCAAAAAACTATAAGTTATTAGGAGAGTGTCAGTCATGATTGTAACAACAACGTCTGGAATTCAAGGTAAAGAAATTATAGAGTATATTGATATTGTAAATGGTGAAGCTATTATGGGTGCAAACATTGTCCGCGATTTATTCGCTTCAGTTCGTGATGTTGTCGGTGGTCGTGCTGGTGCTTATGAAAGTAAGCTAAAAGAAGCTCGTGATATTGCAATGGGAGAAATGAAAGAACTTGCAAAACAAAAAGGTGCGAACGCTATCGTTGGTATTGACGTAGATTACGAAGTTGTTCGTGATGGAATGTTAATGGTTGCCGTGAGTGGTACGGCTGTACGTATATAATTAGATAGAAAAAATCCCCTTAAAGTCTCTGTACTTTGAGGGGATTTTTTATTGGACAATTTATAAAAGGATACACTAATTATGTGATATTACAATCATACAAACGTATTAGAAGCGGTGTTTGTTTCGAGAAGGTTTATTATTTTATTATTCATTTTTGGAACAACGAATTTTTTAAGTGGATAGGTATGTGACGGTACCCCACATCCATCAACTTAAGGATTTAGACTATTCTTAAACTTAAAAGCACGTTACTATTCTCTTATGTTAATGAGAAAGGGTGACGTGCTTTTTATGAATATGCATCAAAAACAAGAGCTGTCTTTATTTGCCGAAGAGTTATATCGATATATGTCTCCCGCTACACTTAATCAATTAG
>NZ_JAKUGX010000073.1:0-1579 GCF_022664195.1 Bacillus cereus group sp. BfR-BA-01316 | reverse complement strand
TAATGAGAAAGGGTGACGTGCTTTTTATGAATATGCATCAAAAACAAGAGCTGTCTTTATTTGCCGAAGAGTTATATCGATATATGTCTCCCGCTACACTTAATCAATTAGCTATAGAAGCAGGTGGAATGAAACGAAAACGTAAGTGCCATGGGCACCATTTTTTATCTTTGTGTGTATGGTTAAATCAACAAATCGCTACAACCTCTCTTACTCAACTTTGTAGTCAATTAGAAACTTCAACAGGAATTTTATTAAGTCCTGAGGGACTGAATCGACGATTTAACTCGGCTTCTGTAGCCTTCTTTCGAAATGTATTTACTACACTTCTACAAGCTAAAATTGGAGGATCATCTACAATTTCTCATTCTCTTTCTGCTTACTTTGAGCGGATTCGCATCCTTGATTCTACAACCTTTCAAGTTCCAGATCGATTCGCAGCTACTTATCCTGGTGCCGGAGGCTGTAGTCATACAGCTGGTGTGAAAATTCAATTAGAGTATGACTTGTTGAGTGGAGAGTTTTCTGATGTGAAAATTGAACCAGGAAAACGAAGTGATCAGGCATATGGGGCGACTCGAATGGACATGACACAAAAGAATGAACTATATATTCGTGACTTAGGGTATTTTCGTTTACAAGACTTTAAATCGATCCAAGATAAGGAAGGGTATTATTTATCGCGTCTTAAATTACCAACTAAAATATATAGAAAAGAATTCGAAACAGTGGTATTTAAAACAAAACCTGCTCAATTGAGACCGGTATATATACAAATTCATTTGGAAGACATCATGAACCAATTACAACCTGGCCAAGTGTATGAATTACATGATGTATATGTAGGGAGCAAAGACAAACTACCCACTCGCATTGTGGTTTATAGATGTACAGAGGAGCAAAAACAGAAACGTCTACATGATCGAGCTATTCGTGAAAAGAAAAAAGGGATTACATATACAGAGCGTACGAAACTTTTACAAGGAATTACGGTATATATGACAAACATTCCTACGGAATGGGTACCGAAAGAGAAAATCTATGATTTATATTCACTGCGTTGGCAAATTGAGCTGTTATTTAAAATATGGAAATCTTGGTTTCGAATTCATCGTTGTAAATCTATTAAACAAGAGCGATTAGAATGCCACCTTTATGGACAACTCATTAGTATCCTATTATGTTCTTCTACTATGTTTAAAATGAGAGAACTCCTGTTACGTAAGAAACAGAAAGAACTAAGTGAATATAAAGCGATGTACATAATTAAAGATTATTTCTTACTTTTTCATCAAGCACTACATAAAAACACCCAAGAATTATCAAAGATTCTCCTTCGTCTGTTTAACCTCCTACAGCGAAACGGACGAAAATCTCACAGATATGAGAAAAAAACAGTCTTTGATATTTTAGGTGTTGTGTATGAGTATACCACTTCTGCCCATCAGGTAGCATAGCGAAAAATTTGAAACCCGTCAGGGTTTATTTGATGTGCCTACTTTTATAACATCTATAAAAGATAATAAAAAACTACGTGGAAAGACCGCATTTTGTATAAAAATATACGTTAAGTTGATGG
>NZ_JAKUGX010000071.1:0-2029 GCF_022664195.1 Bacillus cereus group sp. BfR-BA-01316 | reverse complement strand
GTTTGTCTAGCATCTAAAAATAAAAATTGACGTTCACGTTGTTTGTTTCGTTCAGTTTTCAAAGAACTTATCTGCCGCTCATTTGCGACTCCCTTATGTTAACATTTTCATGTTTCAATGTCAACCAAGTTTTTTTATTTCTTTTGTCGCTTTCTGCGTTGTTGCTATCGGCGACTTTTTCTATATTACACCTATGTATGTTAATCGTCAATAGTTTTAAATAAGTTTTTTATAAAAATATGAATTAACTATACCAACAAGCCGTTAGCACAATAATAATACACTTGAATGTAACTCCCAAAAAATAAACTAAATACGAATAACCTATAAAAGTCACTGTAGGTTATTCGTATTTAGATGTCATTACATTATGTATACCATAATAGAAAGAATTAAATATTATTCCTTTGAAGGTATCGAGCAGCTACCATCTGCACAATAATCATCTGTTGTACTATTTATTGAAAGATCTTGAAGTTCAGACTTAGGATTCTCTTCTTCCCACACCTGCTGAAGTGCACCAACAAAGGTTTCAAGTGGTTGTGCACCTGAAATAGCATACTTTTGATTAACAATAAAATAAGGTACCCCTGTAATTTTATATTGTTGGGCAATTGATTCATCAATCCTAACCTCATTGGCATAAGCATTTTTATTATGAATAACATTTAAAGCCTCTTCCCTATCTAGACCGGAAGCTTCAGCAATATTAGCCAGTGTTTCCACATCACTTAAGTTTCTCGATTCAGTGAAATATGCAAAAAGTAGATTTTCTGTAATCTCCTTTTCCTTCCCCTGATCCTTTGCGAATTTCGCCAAACGATGTGCATCAAAAGTATTTGTTGGCTTCATCTCTTCAAAATTGAAACTTAAACCCATACTAGCTGCATGATTGCCTAGTTGTATATTATTACGATCAGCTTCTTCAACACTAATCCCATACTTCGATGCAAGTACTTCATTAATACTCATTCCAGAGTAGATCGGGGCATTTTGATCTAATTCAAAACTTTTAAACTCAACTTCAACATCTTTCTTATGTGGAAATTGCTCTAAAGCCATTTCTAATCTACGCTTCCCAATATAGCAAAACGGGCATACAAAATCAGACCAAACTTCAATTTTCATATGAACACCTCATTAACATTTATTTTTCAATCATTGTAGCACTGACGTTACGGAATTCAAAAATTTATGCCTCAAGAAGTTACGACTACTAATCAAAGAAGATTTCATACCCATATATACACTTCAATTGTAAATGAGCTCCTTGTTCAACATCCCTATATCTCACTACATATTTAGCCATAATATAGCTGTTCTCATAATAATTGAAAAGCACCTGTATCATTTCCATAGATTATGTACTACTTCCTTATACTTAATAACAAAAAAGCATCCCTCAAAACGCTACTATTATAAGAATAAAAAATTAAAGGAAGCAATTATACAAATCTATATTATTGAAATTATGAACGGAGTTATTTTCAAAAGTATATTAGTGAAGAGAATTTAGATGTCCAATCATGAAGAAGAAGTATTTACCGGCAGAAATACCTCTAATGTTTATTAGTTAAGGGATACTATATACAGGATTTTAAGGGAAAATAGCTATATAATTCATAAACCATTAAATCATTTAGAGTATAGAAGCTTCAATTATGCGCCAAGTTTTTTAGAAATTAATTATAAAAGAAGAGAGATTTCCTCCTATATTGAAGATATGACCAATAATGGTCCTATGACGAAATACATATAGTTTAATAAATGCTTAATAAAAATAGCGAAAACACTTCGCCTTTATCATGATTCTGTAAATGATTTTCCATCTGGTATGATTTAGCAATCAATATTTCCACTCTTGTTTCTAACGAAACAAATATACAAAAAAACACAAGTCAAAAGACTTGTGTTTTAGCTTGCTTGGCGACGTCCTACTCTCACAGGGACAAGGTCCCAACTACCATCGGCGCTAGAGAGCTTAACTTCCGTGTTCGGTATGGGAACGGGTGTGACCTCTCTGCCATCA
>NZ_JAKUGX010000070.1:0-2192 GCF_022664195.1 Bacillus cereus group sp. BfR-BA-01316 | reverse complement strand
TTACATTACTGCTTTTAAAAGTTCTCCTACTAATGGGATGATTCCACCTAAGAATGATAAAACTGCCATTGCGATTGCCATATTATTTCCTCCTTTTTTTTCGTATTAAGGTATGATAATTTTTATAAATAATTGCGGAATAATGAATTTACATTACTGCTTTTAAAAGTTCTTGTACAAATGGAATGATTCCACCTAAGAATGATAAAACTGCCATTGCGATTGCCATATTATTTCCTCCTTTTTTTTCGTATTAAGGTATGATAATTTTTATAAATAATTGCGGAATAATGAATTTACATTACTGCTTTTAAAAGTTCTTGTACAAATGGAATGATTCCACCTACAAATTTTAAAACTGCCATTGCGATTGTCATAGTATTTCCTCCTCTGTTGTTGATGCTAAGATGTGATTTATCTTTATGCTTTCATTATAGTAAGCGCTTACATTTATAACAATACATTTCTATATGCAATATTGCATATAGGGCAATATTATACATTTAGACCTCTATTAGTCATTCTTTAATGGTACCATAGCGAGGTGAGAGTCTTTAAGGGTTCTCCTTAATAGGAGGAAACGAATATGGAAAGAGTGCAAGCGATTATTGACAGTAATCTGAAATTCAAGAGCTGGGTTAAACAGGTACTAGCTATAGGCGGAATATTAGGGTTCTGCTACTTGGTATTATATGTTTTATGTTTCTTAATTGTTATGTAAATATATACAACTATACTAGTGAAGCCTTACCTATAGAGGTAAGGCTCTTTTGTTGTATCTGAGGTGAATTTTTTTTGGAGGTACTCCAAAATATTGGGTTGATGGGCATGTGGTTCTACTTCTATCACTGAAAGTAAACTAATATTCAAAAGTTTACATTCGTTTTAATGAAAAATAAAAAGCACTTTTGATAGTTTCACAAGTGCTTTTCAAGATAGTGTTAATAGATGTGTTTAGCAGTATGATCTTAGGTCTAAAATAATTATCAATATTAACGATTAGTAAATTGCATCAGTATCTCTTCAGTATGCTCTGCATTTAAGTGATAAATAGTAGAATCTCCTGTACGTCGAATATACGATTCGTTATTATGTCCTTCTATACCAAAAGCCAATATTTCAAATGTAATCTTTTCTCCATTATCTAATGAAAACTCAATAGTACGCTGAGAAATATTAGAAGAGTTTTCGAAAAGCTTTTTCTTCCAAAAATCTGTTTTTGATACAACCTTTTTTGAACTTGTTAGTTTTTGAAATACATCTTTTGCATCTTGACCATAATCTTTAATAATACCTTCAGCAACCGAATCTGTTTCTAGATATCTTATCTTTGAGATCGTATCAGAAGTTAGTTTTATTTTTTCTTCAGGTTCTATTAAAACAAAATAGATACACACACCTACAAATATAAACAATATTCCTAACACTATTTTTTTCATTTATCTTTTCCTACTTTCTGAAAAAACTTAATAGGCTATTTTTGAATAAGATATGTTATTCAATTATTGAAAAGGAACGTCGTATATAAACCATGTTTCATTTTTTTGATACATATGGAATTGAATGTCTGTACCTATCCATGGGGGCATATTAATAACTGCGGAATCCTTGTAATCTTCGTTTATTACTACAGATGATCTTGCAAATCTAAAAGATGATAGAATTGTTTCATGAAATTCAGGTGCCTCTTTTAAAAATTGTTTCTTTTCCTCGGTCATTTTTTCATCATTTTTATAGAAAAGATAAGTTGTTTCATAATTTTTTTCTTGTATTGAATGTAAATATAATCTTACTACTGTTTTAGGTTTTTGCTCTTTTAGTGTATAAATATCTTGGGATTTTTGTAATTTATCATATAGCTTTTGTTCTGTATGATTTAAATCTGCTAAATAAGGTGAAAGAGGAAATACAAACCAAAGAATAATGATTACTAAAATAAATAAACCTATTTTTTTCTTGTTCATTTAATTGAAACTCCTTATGTAATTATTAAGAATATAGTAGCATGGATATTTCTTTATATTAATAAGAAAATATCCTCTCGTGTCTGTCAACGGTAAGCGGACAAAACGAAACGATAGTGAAGTGAAGGAGCATTAAGGAGTTGACAGACTTACTGTCCCAGACCCTCTTGTGGTTGTCAAACGGTACCCGTTTGACCCTGCCTACCGGCGAGGGAGCCCCCTCAAAAA
>NZ_JAKUGX010000069.1:0-2315 GCF_022664195.1 Bacillus cereus group sp. BfR-BA-01316 | reverse complement strand
GCAGAACAAGAGGCAGCTGAAAAACAACGGAAACAGCAAGAAGAAGCTACAAAAAAGGAACAATCAACAACTACTTCTGGGAACACTATTAAAGGCTTAAAAGACGAACTATCCATTGGTATGTCATTTAATGATTATCTTGCTAAAAAGAAATCATTAAATGTAGAGAATCCCTTTAGTATTTCACTCGGAAAAGGCAATATAGGCAGTGTTCTTCAAGCTCAAGATGGAGTATTAGTTGTATGTATTGATGGAGAAAAGATATTTGATTTAAAAACATTTAAAAATGTTGATGAAGCTAAAGAATACGAAAAGAGTTTAAAAGTAAAACAATAGACTTGGATCATATTTCTCAATGAACAATATAACTTAACATGGTAAAATGATATATTCATAAAAAGATAATTCGATATAATATTATTTATATGAAATATTAAAATGTAGATAGGGGAAGTGAATATGGACAAGAAGCTAACGTATTGGCTAGGATCTATTATAGGGGTAATAGTACTTGCAGCTGGTATGACTTATGGAATGTTACAGTTTGCTGAAGTACCAATGGGTAGTGAGAAGCATGCTTTTGCAGAGTCTGATTATAAAGAAGCACCACCATCGAATGAAGCAGAAATTGAGGGTTCAAATGCACAACTTCACATCACTAAAAGTTCTACTGAAGAAGAAGTTATTTCAGCAATGCATAGCATGACTCATCAAAAAGTAAAAGCAAATGACGGACGGGGAGCAACTCCTATGTCTAAAAAGAATGCAGAAAAAGTAAGAAGCATTCTAAACCAAAATGATTTTAAGAACAAAGAAGAACTATTAGCAATCACTGAAAGATGGGTAAATAGAGATTTTAGTAAAATCGTAGAAGAACATAACTATTTCTGGGAACTTCAAGACGGCAAGATAGGTGAAGCTACAGAAATGGATCCGATAGAAGAGCAAACATTCTCTTTAAATAATTTCGGTGATGAAGTAACAGCCGCATTACATAAATCAGGAGATCTTCAGTACGTTGGAGAATAATAAACATCTATAAATTATAGTTAGAAGCTTTCCTTTTAATATTTACCTTTTCTAAATTTCTTCAATACATAGATGTGATTCTCAAGTCGGAGGAAGGCACCTTAGGGTGTCTTTTTTTTCTTAAAGGACCTGTGCAATTACGGTTGGAATTTCATTCTATTTGACACATATCCCCAGGCTATCTGGACATGATAAAAGATGAGGTGACTGACATGAAGGATAAAATATTAGAATTAGTACCAGGATCGGTAAAAAAATTACTCCAGAAAAAAGTTAAAGATGGAAACCGATGCATCATTGATTTGGTTGTGGATGATGCAACTGCTTATGGATTTGAACCGGAGCAAGTAATCCCCTGTATCATGGCGGGTTATTATGTTTATGAATCCACAACCTATCCCAGTGAAATGGAGGAAGAATGGAAGCTGAACTTGGTTTTTCATGCGGCCAATCGCTCGGCAATGAAGCTTCTGTCTTATGGGAAGTATAAAGCGAAACAATCTGAAAGTGGATGGATGAGATATACAAATCCATAAGGTTTACTTAACATACACTAACTAGCTTGGTGAGCATGAGGCACCGTCACATGCCCATCAACTTGAGATTTTGAAATACCCCCAAGTATTTTGGTGAAAAAATGGATTACTCTTCTCTTGCCTATTTATAATGAATAACATTTCAAGAATACCAATAAAAAGCATAATCAGTCATAACTGAAGAATCACCCAACTGATGTAACATAGCTGAAATATTCCCTCTATGATAGGTTCCATGATTCACAACGTGTAAGACCATTTCAGATATACTTGTTTCTCTTAATCCTACCCATGGATTATCCAACATTATTCTCTTTTCCATATCTTCCTGTCTGTTCAAAAAGGTTTTAAACCGAGATGTTAAAGTGTGAAATTCCATTTCTAAGTCTTCAATGGGCAGTTTCTCAATCTTTTCTTGAATTTGAAATGAAGATTGCATTGCTTCATTCATACTCTGACCCTCGAGGGTATTAAGCCATCCATATTCCACCAAATAGAGATGAGATAAAACCTTTGAAACAGAAGAAAAGACACTTTTCATTTCCTTTTGATATTTCTCAGGAGAAAGTGTCTTAAGATGATCAATAATCCGTTGATTTGCCCATACATGATAGTTATATAGATTTTCTACATGATTTGCCATACAATCGCCTCCTTATCATCACGTTTTTTAATATTCTTTATCAGAATGAATTATTCCTTTAAATATTATTACTTATCTGATGAGATCTTCAACTAAATGGCCCGATT
>NZ_JAKUGX010000068.1:0-2415 GCF_022664195.1 Bacillus cereus group sp. BfR-BA-01316 | reverse complement strand
AAAATTATCATACAAATGATCTGTATATCAAAGATGAATTGATGTGCAGATCATTTGTGTGAGCAAAGTCCCTTTAAGCATTATGAAGGGACTTTTTTAAATTTCTACATACTTGAGGTTCCGTCACATCAACATCAAGTTAAAGCACTTTTAAAACATTAAAAGGTGCTTTTTATTTTTTATAAATGCGAATGTAAACTTTTCAATATTAGTTTACTTTCATTTACCCTTAAACATTGACTTCACACCACCCCCCCTAATATCGTCAAATTACACAACGAAAGTATACATTCAAAACAATGTAAATAAAGAGATTGGAACATCCGCAAACAAAAAAAGAAAAAACTAGATCCATACTAGTTTTTTACATAAGTGCCGTTAGCGGATGTTGATATATATAATTTACCTACAAAAAATTATCACTGTCAGACTGGAATTATGCCTTCCAACTCAGTAATTTCCTCACTAATTAACTGCACTATTTTTTTTATAAAATCATCAATTTGATTAAGTTCCGTAAGAATAAACAGATTTGAACGCATCCAATAAGGTTTTGATTGCTTATTGTCAGCTACTACCTCAATACCTACAATTCCTCTTTTATCATGTAAGAAAAATCTCATAGATAATAAATGAGTTACATTGTCTATATCCTCACCTGAAACCCATTGAAACTCATGTAGTTTAAAAGTGGAAAACTTGATCAGTCCCTCTTTTAAAACTTCGAGTTCTTCATTGGTAGTATATATGTTAATGTTCGCAGTGCCATAAAATCCAATAAAATCAAAATTCAATTCAAAAAAATCGGTATCTTCCCATATTCTTTTTATTTTTATATTCGGTACAGGCATTGTGGTCTAACATCCTCTCATAAATTGCACTTTCCACTTGAGAATATTATAACAAGTTTCCCTTAACAAAACGGCTCCATTAGATAAGTAAATAACAATGTATATTCTATACATGTGAGGTTTACATAACTTCACTTATCAGCAGTCAATGTATCTCTAATTATGTAAAAAAAGCCCGTTCATGAAATCTGAAGGGGCTTTTTTTACATAATTAGGTTTTTTGGTATAACAGTAACAAAGAAAGAATAATAAATACACACGGATATCGCTAAGGGTACAAGTGGAGAACTTTAAAAAACTTAATATTTTGAAAATTTTGACTTTAAAAGGGTTTTGTATACTCTTTCTTTGTAATTATGAGTTTAACATTAAAAATAAAATAAAACAACAAAAATATACAAAATTCTGATAAATTCGACATTATTCTTATAAGTTTACATAACCTATCATTATCGGTAGCAGACAAAAAAGCCCATCTCTTTTTTCATAAGGGATCAGCTTGTTTATCTTTCTATTATTCTAAACAACTTATTAAAAAGAATATAATACAACCAAGTATTAAACCCTGTATCTTACCATCTCTTCCACCAAGGTTTTTTAGCTTCTTGATAAATTTCTTCGATTTTTTTATCAAAAGCTATATCTCGTTTTGCAATATAATCAATCATTTTTTGCATATCTTCAATTTGTTGATCTTTTTCTTTTTCCCTTTTTTGAGATTCCAACAACTGTTTTTTTATTTCAATTTCAGTTTCTTCAGATGCTTGCAACTTAGAAATTATCATTTGGTTTTGTTCTTCAATTTGTTCTATTTGCTTTTGAAATGAATTTGCTAATTTCTGAATCTCATATTGCATTTTGTGCGGAATTAAATCGTCCTTTAATTCCTTATTTATCAATGGTTGCACGCTTTGTGTCGGTGATTCTTTCTTCTGTCTTCGTATCACTGCTACGGAAGCCGCCATATCAAGGTTTACTCCAGCTTCTTTTCTAGCTTGAATCAAATCTCTAAATGTTAACTCATCTATATCAGTAAAAATCCTTGTATTGTTTTCATTTTTCCGAAAAACATACCCTGCTTTTTCAAGGGATTGAGCGTACTTCCTAACTGTACTTTCAGCAATTCCAAACGTTTTAGCAATATCATGACTTTTTAATTCCTTAGGGATTCCCTCTAACAATTCAACTTTTGTATCACCCGTATCGGCCATCGCTACCACCTCTTTCTATTTTTATAAGCGATATATCGGCGATATAATATAAATAAATAACACTTAAAATAAACATAACAAAAAATAAACAAGAATACACAAAAAATTTCAGACAAATTAAGCATATACTCGTCTTTTTTAAACATCAACATACACTATGATTTAAAACAATCATAATCAAATTTATACAAGATTTTATACAAAAAAAAGGGAAAAGAAAATAGCAAGAATCCCTAGAATCCTTGCTATAACAACAATGTATAAAATCATGTATAAGATGATAAACAAAGAAAAAGCCAAATCCTATTTATGTCAACGGATTTGGCTTCTTCTTTACTACCGATAATGAGACG
>NZ_JAKUGX010000067.1:0-2511 GCF_022664195.1 Bacillus cereus group sp. BfR-BA-01316 | reverse complement strand
ACTCTCCAATAAAGTTAGTTTGTCTAGCATCTAAAAATAAAAATTGACGTTCACGTTGTTTGTTTCGTTCAGTTTTCAAAGAACTTATCTGCCGCTCATTTGCGACTCCCTCATGTTAACATTTTCATATTTCAATGTCAACCAAGTTTTTTTATTTCTTTTGTCGCTTTCTGCGTTGTTGCTATCGGCGACTTGTTCTATATTACACCTATATATAATAATAGTCAACATTTCTTTTTCATTTTCCATAAAAAAATACCCCACGCTCATACCCCATCTTTATTTTACATATATATAATCAAGATACATGAAAGGAGTGTATCAATTGTTGGATCCTTCCTTATTACACATCATTAATACTAATGCAAGAAGCCCACACTATCATAGAAACTTTCCTATCATTCTATTTTGGAGTCAAAAAAGTGGTTGCACTTCCCTTGCTAAGTGGTTTTTTTACCAGATTGATTTATTACAAACAGCTTTAAACTATCACCCCTTTATTCATAATTATGAATATGAAATATACAAAAGTACACCGGCCTATAATATACGGCTGAGTGTAGCATTACGAGATAAACAAAAGGAAACTTTCAAACTAGTTCGCAATCCGTTTAGAAGAGCAGTCAGTTCTTTCGTGTCCTTAATTGCACCCCCTTATGTAGAAAATACAGAATGGAAACCCATTCGAAAGTTTTTATATCAAAATGAAAATTCTCCTAAAGGAATCTCATTTAAACAATTTTTATACTACCTATTCACTAAAGGTGCTCATGCAAATGATATTAACCTCACTTTACACAACAATATATAGCAGGTGAGGAAGAGTATGTAACCAATTATATATACTTAGAAAATTTCTATCAGGAAATGAAAAAATTAGAAAAGCGTTTCGAATTAAAGCCTGCACCGACAAATGAGTTTTCAACATCATGGCATCATCAAACCCCTGCCATGATTTATAAAGGGAATTTCAGCGATGCCGATATTACTGATCCTTTATTCCCTCGTCACCCGACTTTTGAAAGCTTTTATGATAATGAATGTATACAGCTCGTCAAAACAATCTTTCAAAAAGATTTCGATATATATAGGTATAACAAAGAATATCCCTACTAGTTTAAATCTATTATCTTCACTAAATATAAAAAGATACCTCATATTTATGTATAAGGTATCTTTTTAACATTTAAACTATATATAACATACAATTTAACAGTCCCTACTATCCAAGTTATTACCCTTTAATAGATTACGTAATTTCCACTTATCCGCCCATCCTACTCCAATTAAAACTAGACTTCCTCCCATTATTACCTTCCATGTCAGAGATTCATTTAATAGGATAATTGAAGTAACAATACTTATTAACGACAATCCATTTAAATACAGTCCACTTATTGATGCAGAGACCGTCTCTAACGCTTTATTCCAGAACCAATATGCTAAAATTGTTGCCCCAATAATAAGGTATACTACACTAAATCCAGTCTTCCATGTTTCGACCTTTGGGAAACCGTAGTAAAAAATTTCTATCATTGCAAATGGTAACACAATAGATGCACCTATCATTAGTGTTACTGTAGTGAAAACTTTATTAGATAAACGTCGTTCTTGTTTTGGCCGCTTTAACAAAACTGTGTAGAACGCAAATAAAAAGGTACTTAATAAAATAAGTATATCTCCTATTAAAGACACCTCTTGATTAGTATCGCTAGATGGAATTGTAATAAAGAGCACCCCTATAACCCCCAACATAATTCCGATCCAATAATCCATCTGAATTTTCTCTTTCAAAAAGAACGCTGAAAAAAGAATTGTAACTAATGGCAATGCAGCATCAATAATACTAACATGTAATCCACTTGTTAAAGAAATACCATAGGATGTGAACATAAAGTACCCAGCTACACCAGTAAAAGATAGTAAACTCATTCTTTTCCACGGAATATGTTTATGTACAACTGCTTTTTGTAGTTCGTTAAATGAGAAAAGCATACAAATTCCACCCGCAAAGAAAAGACGAATAAATAACAAAGTAAACGGTTGAATGGATTCTAATGCCCATTTCGTTGGTGCAATGGCTGTCCCCCATAATATAACAGCCACTAATAACATGCATATTTCCTTCATAATTCCCCACACCCATCAAAAAATATATGTTAACTACCTTAATTATAAATTTTTTCTTATGTAAAATCCCTTAAAAATACAAAAAGGTTATGTGAAAAAGAACTGGATAGCTATTTTTCACATAACCTTTTCATATAAGCTCAAAAATATTCTTGTTCATACCACAACTAAATCAATATATATAAAAGGTGTTTATTACCTTATATATATTGGTTTATAACCTTTTTATCACTTTATTGTCCAAATCTTATTGTATACAGCCTCTATTTCATTCTTTTTTCTTCTTTAGGATTATTAAATTTATGGATTTTAACCTTCGGTAAATAAAAATAAACACAAAAAAACCTAAGTCGAAACGACTTAGGTTTTTGCTTGGCGACG
>NZ_JAKUGX010000066.1:0-2719 GCF_022664195.1 Bacillus cereus group sp. BfR-BA-01316 | reverse complement strand
TGAAGTGAAGGAGCATTAAGGAGTTGACAGACTTACTGTCCCAGACCCTCTTGTGGTTGTCAAACGGTACCCGTTTGACCCTGCCTACCGGCGAGGGAGCCCCCTCAAAAAATGAGGGGGTTGGGGGAGTTTGTTAGATGGGGGCTGGGGAAGATTTCCCCAGTGGGGTTGGGCAAAGCCCAAGATTTTTCTTTGGCACGGCAAGCCGTGCTCAGCGGTAGCTGAAGAGTCCCGCAGGGCACGCTCTATTGTTGCGTAGTGACAATATAAGAGTATGTTCTCTAATTGACATCCAATTACCCTCTATGCCATGATTAGGTGAACGAATATAAGGGGGGCTGGCTCTGTGAGTTACTCTATTTTTCGAGTGCAAGGAATTAAAACAACAGGAGATCTACGAGGAATTGGAAAACATAATGCAGACAGGGTTTCATATACAAATCATGATATTGATCGGGCGAAATCAAGCGAGAATATCGAGCTCGTAAAATGTGAGGATACATATTTAAAACGATTTAATGAGATTACAAGTGAAATGAAAATAGACCATGAGAAACGTATGAAAAGTATGCGATCTGATAGACGGAAATCATTTGATCAAGCAATTAATAGTGCAAAAAATGATGTGGCTTGTGAATTTCTGTTTACGAGTGATGAGGAATTCTTTCAGAATAAATCGAAAGAGGAAATTGAAGACTGGGCGAAACAGTCTTTTGAGTTTCTTGAAAAAGATATTGGTATTACAAAAAATAAAATCATTCATGCAGCGGTTCATATGGATGAGAGAACGCCACATTTGCACGTTGTAGCAGTTCCGTTAATTCAGGCGTATGACGGACGTAGAAAAGCTAATACATGGCAAATTAGTCGTAAGAAGTTTATTGAAACAAAAGAAGATTTAGCGAATTTGCAAGATAGATATCATCAGCGTATGAATGAACATGGTCATAAATTGGAAAGAGGGACAACAAAAGATATTAAACATGCGACAGTTCAAGGGTTTAAAGAACAAACAAAATATCATGAAAATGAGGCTGTACAAGCATTAAAGAAAGCAGATCATGCAAAAGAATTGGCAAATAAATTAGTAGCGGATGTAGAAGATGTTTCGAAGTTCGATAAAATTCAAGTGCAACAAGAAACTGTTTGGGAACGTGAAATGTTTAGAAAGGTCGAGAAAGCGACAGGAAGGGTTATTCTGGAGCCTAAGAACTATCAATCTATTAAAACCCTTGCGAAAGCTTCAGATGTGCTTAAAACACAAAATAAGAAGCTTATAGGTGATAATGATCTTTTAAACAAGGATAAAATCAATTTAAAAGAAAAAATGGAACATTTAATAAAAGAAAATCAACAACTTAAGACTGAAAATCTAGAATTAAAAACGGAAAACGATTTTTTGAAGAAAACGTTGGAACGATTGAAGGAATTTTATAAAGAGAAAGTGCCTCAACTTGCAAATATGGTGGGTTATATGAAAGCAACTGTATTAGATAAGATGGGGAAAAAGTTGTTGAAGCGCCATTTTGTAGATGATAGTGAGCGTAATGGAGTTCAAAAGTTCTTTAGTGATAATCAAAAAGAGATTGAACAACAAAAGAAGGAAAAGTCATTAAGTATGAAGTCTAAAAAACGAGACCAAGACTATGGGATGGAGCGTTAAAAGAGTAGATGTTTTCAATTGATGAGGATTAAAGTTTTATGTAGAAATTTGTGGTAAAATGAAAAAAAGAAACTTTGCTGAGAACAAAGTTTCTTAAGAATTTTCCAGGTAGGAAACCACCCTAACCAAGAAAAATGATTCTTAAAATAACTATTCATATTTTATCAAACAATACACGTTTTGGGAATGATAATATAGTTATTTGTTTTATTAAATATACATAAAAAAATATTGGTTTTGGTTTCCTTCTGGCATAGTAGGAGGGTAACGGTGAATAAAATTTTAGACTTCGGACAAGCTGAAAAAAATGCTAGACAAAGAGATTTAGAGTCTGAAAGAAAACAGTATGAAAATAATTTTGGTTTTTCAAAAGAGGAAATTGAGAAGGCGATGGAAGTAATTTCTCAAGCAACTGGTGAAGAGTTGTATTTAGGAAAGAAGAAAAAACCATCATCTAAAATTAGATTTTCTCAATTTATTCAAGAAAATTGGAAGTTCTTAAGAGATGAAAAATATTTTACTAGTGAGGAAAAAGTATTTTTAACGGATTTACAATGTAATGTAAGTATGTACTCTAATGCGATCGTAGATGATGTTAAGAAGAAACTTCCTTGTGCGCTAACTATTGTAACAATTGCCGAGGTTTTGAAAACATCAAGACCAAAAGTTAGTAGAGTAGTTAATTCTTTGATTAAAAAAGGGGTCTTAGCAAAATCGATATCAGGAGATTTTAAAGATAACCAGCAAGCAAAAGATTATGTTTTGTTTGTAAATCCAAACATTATTATTTCAGGTAGTAAAGATGACGTTTCAGAACATTTAGTTTTACAATTCAAAAATGTAATGAGTAAAAATACTGTTTTAAGTAAGTTACCAATTAAATTATTTTAGAGTCGTTTTTACGGCTCTTTTTTTATTTGAATTTATTACCAAAAGTACCGTATCAAATTTGATACGGTACCGTATCAAATTTGATACGCTAATAAAAAGTATGAATTGTTTATATTACTAGTCTTAATCTTCTTTTTGTATTTATAACTATCTCACTCTATATAT
>NZ_JAKUGX010000065.1:0-4608 GCF_022664195.1 Bacillus cereus group sp. BfR-BA-01316 | reverse complement strand
CCCGCTCCACATGCATGGTGAACTCGATACTGAGCTGCTTTAGGACCACTTATTGTAATATTACATTCATTACTACCAATAAACGGGTTATCCCAATATAATGTTATCTCAATTCCATCGCCAGCGTAGGTGATACGCCCTTCTGTTCCAGTAGCTATACTCCCAGCTGAACTCCGTGCACCAAATATAAGTGCACTGTTTGGCGGTATTTCCCCTTCAGGAGGAACTGCCCATCCACCATGCTCAAAATTTTCTCTGACCTTTCTCAATGTGGTATTTGTATGATTTTCGAATATAAGGATCACAGATCTTGGTGGATTGATTATAGATAATGCACTTTTAACTTTTGAAATGGCTTCACTGATTGTAGCTGCTCCCCCTGCAATAGCTACAATCTCTGCTATTATTCTAGTATTTTCATGAGATTCTGCATTTTCTAAATAAGGATAGGGAGAAGCGTGATAATTATAATAAGAATAAGCATTATGATAGGGATTTATT
The DNA here is from genome assembly GCF_022664195.1 of Bacillus cereus group sp. BfR-BA-01316. NCBI lineage: Bacteria > Bacillati > Bacillota > Bacilli > Caryophanales > Bacillaceae > Bacillus > Bacillus cereus group sp. BfR-BA-01316. The sequence goes on along the minus strand of NZ_JAKUGX010000065.1, from coordinate 4,107 downwards.
GGGTAAGTTGTTCGATCATCATAATAGGGGGGATAATATAAATAAGGGTAGTCCGGGGAATGTGGGACATAAGTATAGTAAATCAACTCATCACATCCTTTCCCGAGGTTTCTCCAAAAATATGACATAAAGATATTCCTCCTTTATTTTTAACAGTCTTTTATCAACGATTAAGTTTTGAATCTGTCTTTGTATGTTTCCGATTTAATGAATGCTTTTTTTATCCTAATTTTTTTATAATATTTGGCTCTATACTTTTTTGATGATTGTCTATGCATAATTGGATGATTGCCTAAGATGTATAGCGAGTTTTTTGATAGAATAAGAGAAAGAAAAATAGAAGTAGCTCCGTTTATTTTGTATTTCATTTTATAAATTTCAGGGATTTTGTTGCAAAGATTCTTATTACTATACATGTCCATCAAGTCAAAATTTTGAAGTACTCTCAAAACAAAAAAATTATCTTAACATTGTTGTCTATTTATAAGAATTCAGTGCACTTTTATCGTTTTGGAGAGCAATGAATTTCTTAAGTTGATGATGTTGTGACATCCTTTATATGAAATTTAATTACTAGATTCAATGTCTGTCAACGGTAAGCGGACAGAGTGAAGCGAAGGCGAAATGAAGGAGCATTAAGGAGTTGACAGACTCACTATGCAACCCTCTTGTGGTTGTCAAAAGGTACCCTTTTGACCCTGCCAACCGGCGAGGGAGCCCCTCAAGGATTGAGGGGTTGGGGAGTTCGAAGGATGGGGTCTGGGGAAAAGTTCCCCAGTGGGTTTGGGCAAAGCCCAAGGTTTTTGCCATGCTGGGCAGGGCTAGGCGGAGCCGATAAGCGTCGCAGACCCCTATCGATTTTGATGCGTTAGTGTCAAAATAAGTATAGGGTTACGTCAATTGACACAATTTCGTCGCCTTGCTAGACTTATTGTATCAATTAATCTAGGGGAAGTGGTGGCACTTTATGTTGTTCTCTATCTCATTTAATCAATCTCACCAAAGTTTATTAAGCCATAATAACAGAGAAAACATTTATGGGAATCCTGGCATCGATCTATCCAGGTTAGACGAGAATATCTATTTTGTTCAAAAGGATATCCGAAGTGTATACAAGGATGTCTTTCAAGAAGCGGTGGACAAGTATAATGAGAAGCAAAAACGAAATGATCGTAAGATTCAGGACTACTATGACAAAATACATAAAAATGAAAAGACACATGAGCAACGAGAATTGGTTGTAGCGGTTGGAGAGGGTAAAGATGACCCAAAGTATAGGGAAGCTAAAAAAGAGGCGTTAAAACAGTATGCGGAGACGTTTCAAGGGCGAAATCCAAATCTAGCAGTCTATAACATGGTTTTACATGATGATGAAGCAAATCCGCATTTACATATTAACTATGTACCGAATTTCGAAAGTAGTCGAGGATTAACGAGGCGTGTCGGAATGGATAGAGCCTTGCAACAGCAAGGAATAGAAGGAAAAGAAATGGAATTAATTGCTAATTGGGGTGCGTTTGAAGCAGAAAAAGAGGATTGAATGTTGTGTTTTTGCAGCAGATGGGAATCCTTAGTAAGAGATTCCATGTTATTATAGAGAAAGACGAAAAAACCGCCCAATGTCTTGGCGGACAGGCGGTTTTTCATAATCAGGTTGGAATCAACCTAATATATATTCTATACACATTGTAGCATAGGTTAGTTGATTCCTTCCACTAAGGGAGAGAATTATTTTATGACAAAAGTTGTAGATTTTGGACAAGCTGAAAGAAATGCTAGAAAAAGAGATTTAGAAATTGAAAATGAAAAATTTCAAGAGTTATATAATGATGTTTCAGAAGTTGAATTAGAAAAAGCCATGGAAACTATGGCTAAAGCTACTGGTAAAGAGCTTTACATAGGTACTAAAAAAAGTCCTCAGTCGAAAGTGAGGTTTGCTCAAATTTTGCAAAGTAATTATGAATTTTTAAGGGAAAGGGAATACTTTACAGCTAAAGAAAAAGCATTTTTAATTGATATTGTTTCTTCGATTGCTTTTAATTCAAACTGTATTGTTGAGGATGTGAAATCAAAAAATCCAGTTCCATTGAATATTTCAGGACTTGCAAAAAAAATTGGATTAACACGAGCGAATACAAGTCTTTCAGTAAATTCTTTGGTTAAAAAAGGGATATTAGCGAAAGCTGAAAGTGGAATTGAAGGAAATAATGCAAAAGCTTATTCATTATTTGTAAATCCGCACATTATTTATGCAGGAGATAAGGATAATGTAAATGAAGCACTTAAAGCGATCTTTTATAAAGCTATGAAAATGAAGATATTGAAAGAGTTACCAGATAAATTATTTTAAGATTGACAATTAGTCAATCTTATTTTTTTACTCATTTTCGTGTGTATTGTTTTCGATACGAATGTGTATTGTTTTCGATACACACGAAAAACATCATAAACCTAGTTATATCAACGTTTTATACCACTTTTAAAACTCTCTCTCTTCTCACTCTATATATATAGGCTAAAAGTTCCGCAAGGAACGGGTTGTATTTTTGAAAAGAACACTCAAAAATCTCCACCCTATATATAAAAAAGTAGGTTCGTTCATCCTCACCTAAAGGCTAACGCCTTTTTTTTATATATAGTCCTTGCGGAACTTTTTTCGGCTCGATTTGCTTATATCGCCAAGCCGACAGACAAAAAGCAAAGCAATGGTTCTCGACTTGGACTAGCAAGTATACGAGCCGAACCGCTTAGATCATTCGTTCAAAAATAGCTCTTATTCAAAAAATTGATACGTAATACGTGGGGTTTCGCCCCCACACGACGAGCCAGCTCTCTAGCCAAAAAGCAAATTTCAGATCAAAAAAAAAGAACAAAACCATAAAAAAGAGAAAAACCCTCCTGTTTAGAGAGGGTGTCTGTTCTAGCTTCTTGATTTGTAAACCTTGTTTGCTCTATTTACGCTAAGGAACGTCAGAATGGTTGCAAGCACAACAAGGACTACCCAATATCCGCTTTCCTTTACAGCCAAAACAATTGATAGTATCGCAAACAATATTGCAATTGCGAACCCCCACATAGTTTTGGAATCTCTCAAGACTGTCCAATTCATTTTTTCTCCTCCTTTTCCTAATTGTACCATTCGAAAGAGACAACTTGTTCGGATTTTTGGATGTATATTCTATAGATGTGAGGTTTACATAACATCTTATTATCGGTAGTAAAGAAAAAGCCAAATCCGTTGATATAAATAGGATTTGGTTTTTTCTTTGTTTATCATGCTATGCATGATTTCATACATTGTGGAGATACTAAGGTTTTTCAGGTTTACGAATATCCTGTATTAGTACAAAAATTTGTATAAAATCTTGTATAAAAAAGGTAGTTGATTTACTGTGTTCTACTCCGGCCATTTTTAAAAATGTTTGATTTTATCGATTTTCGTAATTTTCATTTTTGACAACTACGAAAATCGATAAAATCAAAGGGAATTCTTTTAAATTCTCGAATAATCATTGAAGAGCGGGTGAATGAGCGCCCACAAGAAGATTTGTGATATTCTAAAGAGTGAGGTGATAGCTTGAAAGAATATGAATATGTCTTGTTAAACAAAGAAATGAGTGAACGATTAAATATCGGGGTAAGTACTTTAAGAAAGTGGGCTGCCGCGCTAGAAAAGAACGGATATTACTGGGAGAAAAATGATGATGGTACTCGCTATTATACTCACTATGATCAAGATACACTTATACTGTTTAAAAGTTTAGTACAAGAGCAAAAATTCAACTTAGAACAAGCTGCAAAAGTTATTATATCTAAGCGTGAAGGAAACCGCTCTTCATCAAGAACGGGGGGCGCTCTCCAAGAAATACAACAAGAATTTAAAAGCGAAACCCACTCTTCTAGCCGTTCTCTAACTTCTGTGACAAATGAATCTATACAAAGTTTAATAGATTATATAAAAGAGCAAGACAAACTTAATAGACACCTATTAGAAAAAATTGAAGAGATGGAGAAGGAACGAAAAAGTGATAGAGAAATTTTAGAACGTATGGAACATCAACTTACTCGACAAGAAAACCGAGCAAATGAAAGAGATAAAATGTTGAT
>NZ_JAKUGX010000064.1:0-5510 GCF_022664195.1 Bacillus cereus group sp. BfR-BA-01316 | reverse complement strand
ATCTTCTCTTCGATGATCTTCTCTTCGATGATGACATCTATCGAAATCACAACCTCCACCAAAACCAAAACCCATAATATTACCCCCTTTCGTTCGTTAGTACATTTTATGCTCGTCTAGAGAGGATGGTGTGAGTATATGAGTCTAGTTAAGTGTGGATTTTTTATCAATCAGATATGGTATGTGAAATTTTAAAGGAGACAAAAAGAAAAGACACTCAAATGAGCGCCTACTTTTTTAGTATCCGAATCCGCCACCGCCGCCCCAACAACTACATCCGATAATGATTAACAGGATGAACAGAACGATTATTAAAGCAAATCCGCCACCAAAGCCACCACAAGAACCACCAAAACTCATATTTTTTCCCCCTTCAATTTAGGAGATAGAACAATAGGTAATTTATTATTTAAAGCGATTCTCATTATTTTATGTTTTTATGAACAGAATGAGCAAGTCTTTTTGAACATAAAGATAAGGCACCCTAAGGTGCTTTTCTCCGACTTGAACCATTTTAATTTTAATAATATGTATTGGACTCCCATCCAAATAATATTTTACCACGTTAAGTTGTATTGTTCATTTTTTGGACCCTTTTATTTATAGTGTTTTGAATGTATACTTTTGTTTCGTATTTTGAGGATATCAGGGTAATTGGGTTGAAGTCAATGAATTCGGGGTGCTGAATGTAAACTAATATTGAAAAGTTTACATTCAAATTAGAGGAAGTTATCCCCTGGGTGGGTAATTAATACAAAAAGACGAAAATCTCTATAGTCTGTTTTTGGCCAATCGTAATTCTTTTTTATTTAATAATTTAGGAACCAGACTGAAACTCTTGCATAATATGTAATCAGGAAAAACAGTTTTGGAAACAAAACGCCATTTCCATCGGGGCAACCCGAAGGGAAGACCGATGTCTTCCCATCCTACATAGAAAGACCACCTTAGGGTGGTCTTTTTTAATTTTAGGTGATTTTTAGGTGCGATGAATTTTTCTCACTCTTTATTTTTATGATATTAGGAGGGGCTAACCCCTCTCCTCACCTCAGCTCTTGCACTCACACCCAAAAACGAAGATGAAAACAACAAATGAGTAATAGGGTAAAGCTAGAACATGTTATTAAACAAGTATTGAGCGAGGAAGGGCATGTTTGGAAATAGAAAAACACTAGGATTTTTATAATGTATAAAATTATGCATAACATGATAAAAAGAAATGTTATGTAAATCTCAAATGAATACCATATACATCTAATTTTCTTTGATTTTGAGGGGTTATCTTTTTTTAAAGAGGGGCTGACTGAAGGTTTAAAAGTTAGATCCTAAGAGACAGTTAAAAATATTAGACATGTATAAAAATTAAATAATGTCTAATTTTTACAAAAAAATAAATAAATAGACATTTAACGGATTTAATAAACAACTATTTTTCATAGAATATAATCGTAATCTATTACAATAAAGAAAGACGGTGTTTTTATGCCTCAACTTACTAACTTGTGTCCAAGCCCCGTACAGGACCCATTAAGGTTTACTAACTGTTTGGTATTTGAATCTTGTGCTCAAAAGATTGGAGAAGCGAGGATTCCTGAAACAAATCTCATTATAGCCGGTCTTGGTGGATTCATTGGTACTCTGATTACTACGCTTGCTGGTGCTCTGGTACCTGCTGTTGTATTAACCGCAGCTCAATTGGCTGCATTGGTTTTGGAGGTTGCAACACGTTTAGGTGCTTCGGGACTTGTGGAATTCGATGCGTGTGTCTCTGCAACCCCAACACTAGAAGGTCATTTGCTTCGGGACAAGATCATCAACTGCGGCGATGTTGATGCGACTGTTACTGTTCGAACTACAGCAGCATTTTTTACTATTATTACACTGCCTGTTACTGGTGCTCCGGTCATCGTACTGGACATTCCAGCTGGTACAGCAGGTTGTACCCTCATCGCGCTGACGATCCAAGAAGAAGAAGCAGCTCCTGGGGTTCGCCCAACCGATTGTATCTTCGAACAAGTTGTTGAGACAGAAGGGTCAACAACTTGTCTTGTAAGGGGAACTGCAGCCGACCCACTTCTTGGTGTAATTATAACAAATCTAGTCATAGTTAAAGCATCTTTTATTGTGTTGAAGAAAGTTGTCCGAGCAGTACAAGCTCCATTACCAACATGTTCTACGGCATCACCATGTCCCCCTACGACTTCGACATCAGCACCATGTCAATGATGGTAAAAATCTAGAAGACAGCCAAATTTGGCTGTCTTCTTCCTAATTTTATATTAGTCTCTATGTAAATTAAATAAAGTTCTTCTTAATTTACTCATTAAAAAGAGACTATTAGAACGGGAGAGAACAGCCTTGAATAACACGAATTTTCACTCGGAAAAAGAAGTAACTAAGCTCCTTAAGATTGACGATATTGCATTAAACATGCTTTGCCTAGAACTTGAAAAACGAGACTACACTTTTTTAAAAGATGAGCGAAATCAATTTAGGTTTTATGATAAGGACATTGTCCTGCTTCGTCGTTTCCTCACTCTTGCTAAAGAAGTTGGTATGACATTGCAGACTGCGGCTGATAGATTATTATTAACAAATGAAGTCGTTCCAACTGAAAAACAGGATGAGAACAATGAAAGTGCCCCTTACCATAAGTTAGATATACAAGTTTTCCTTAAACATATACAACATATACAAAAATTTAATCAAGCATTACTCCAACAAATGGATGAACAGCAAAAACTGTTAAGAGAGCAACAATCCTATATAGAAAATGCTTTGCGTAAAATACAGGAGGAAAGTATAGATTTAGAAACAATTATCACAAAGGAAGAAAAAAAGCCTAAAAAAGGATTTTGGTACCATTTTTTCTCTTGAAGGGAGAATTGAATGGTTTTTAGAAACATACGGACAAAATCTATAGGATTTTGTAAAAGAATTAAAGAGTGTTAATAATGAAATAGATTAGAGATGGTTATTTGTGTTGGTCAATCAAAACGGACCTAGCGTAGTGAAGGGAGTATTTGACTTGACCAACTGAAGGACACCCGAACCCTCTTGGCACTGAACAAACTACCGTTTGTTCCTGCCAACCGGCGAGGGAGCCCCTCAAGGATTGAGTGAGGGGTTGGGGAGTTCGAAAAATGGGGTCTGGGGAAGAGTTCCCCAGTGGGGTTGGGCAAAGCCCAAGGTTTGTTTTTGCCATGTTAAGCATGGCTCGGCGAAGCCGATAAGCGTCGCAGACCCCTATCTATTTTGAAACAAAGTGTCAAAATAGGTATAGGGTTACGTCAATTGACACAATTTCGTCGCCTTGCTAGACTTATTGTATCAATTAATCTAGAGGAAGTGGTGGCACTTTATGTTGTTCTCTATCTCATTTAATCAATCTCAACAAAGTTCATTAAGTCATAATAACAGAGAAAACATTCATGGGAATCCTGGCATCGATCCATCCAGGTTAGACGAGAATATTTACTTTGTTCAAAAGGACATCCGAAGTGTATACAAGGATGTCTTTCAAGAAGCCGTCGACAAGTATAACGAAAAACAAAAACGTAATGACCGTAAGATTCAGGACTATTATGACAAAATACATAAAAATGAAAAGACACATGAGCAACGAGAATTGGTTGTAGCGGTTGGAGAGGGTAAAGATGACCCAAAGTATAGGGAAGCTAAAAAAGAAGCGTTAAAACAGTATGCGGAGTCGTTTCAAGGGCGAAATCCAAATCTAGCAGTCTATAACATGGTTTTACATGATGATGAAGCAAATCCGCATTTACATATTAACTATGTACCGAATTTCGAAAGTAGTCGAGGATTAACGAGGCGTGTCGGAATGGATAGAGCCTTGCAACAACAAGGCGTACAAGGAAAAGGGACGGAGTTAATCGCGAATTGGAGACAATTAGAAACGGATTATATTGAATCTTTGGCTAAAGAACAAATTCCGAATTTTGAACGTGCCAATGTAGGTTCACATAAGTATATGAAAGTTCGTCAATATAAGGAATATGGCGAGGCAGTTTCTAACATAGAGAATCAAATTACCGAGATAAGCAAGCGATTGCCCGATAACAAGATTACGCTAAAGCCCAAAAGGAAAGAGATCAAGACGGAGGTAAAGCCAAAATTAATTGGTAAACCTGAAATCATTGAGAAAGAAACAGGCAATTATGTTTTTTCGCCAAAGCAACTCGAAAAAGTAGAAGAATTGATAATTGCAGCAGTCATTGTAAAAAAAGATTACGAGCGTTTGCAGAATACGGATTTGGTAAAAGAAAATAGGGAATTGAATCGTCAAGTTGATAGTTTGTATGATTCTTTAAAAGAATCCCAAAAGATAAATTTAGAGTTGAAAGAGGAAAATAGAAAATTAAATACTGAAATAGGCTCATTAAAAACTCATATAAAGGATTTGAAGGAGAATATAAGGGTTTTGTATCAACAGACGAAAAAAGCTTTTAAAGAGAAATTTAAGGCGTTTAGAGGGATTATTAAAAATGAATTGGATAGCAAGAGAATAGATAATCAATTTGAACGTGAGTATAAGAGAGAAATGAATAGACATCGTGGATTTGATATGGAGCGGTAAAAAATAAGGAAACTTTGTTTTTATCTTTAAGGTTATTGAAAACGTGATAGAATGAAAAAAAGAGTCATGCGGGAACATGACTCTTTTCATAGGGTATTCTACGAAAATACCTATACTTCATTTATCTGATTATAGATTATCATAATTTGATTTATAATCAAATAGCAAAAAATAGGTGTTTTTGTTGATTCCCTTAATTAAGGAGGAATTAACTTAGATATGACAAAGAAAATTATTGATTTTGGACAAGCTGAAAAAAAAGCAAAAGAAAGAGATAGCAAGATTAATAGTATTTATGAAAAACTTGAAGGTAGTGGTGGACTTTCTGAAGAAGAAAGAACCATTATGTTACAAGTATTAAGTAAAATGTCTGGTGGGGAAGAATACTTCATTGGTAAAAAGAAAAAACCTACGGATCGGGTGAGATTTGTGCAGATAATTACTGATAATATTAATTATTTATGTAAAACGGGGTATCTGACAAATGCTGAAAAAGCTTTTTTAATCGATTTAACACCGTATATAGAGTTTAAAACTAATATTTTAATTGAATGTTCAAATGAAGATTCTGAGGAAGTAGATGCAGATGCAGCTACGCCAAGCTATTTAGCAAGGAAGTTAGGAAAAGATAGAAGTAATCTTTCTCATTTAATGAATGGTTTATTGGAAAAAGGTGTTTTAGCAGTTGCAGAAACTGGAATGACAACTGAAGATGGTCGCATTTGTAGTTCTCGTACTTGGTTTGTGAATCCTAATGTTTTATGTTGTTCTCCTAAAGATGGGGTAGACAAGGCTACTATGAAGATTTTTAAGAAGTCTCTTAGAAATTTTAAAATAGCAGGAGATAAGAAAAAACATAATTTACCGATTTATTTATTTTAGATGTCATTTGTTATTGACATCTTTTTTTTTT
>NZ_JAKUGX010000063.1:0-5945 GCF_022664195.1 Bacillus cereus group sp. BfR-BA-01316 | reverse complement strand
TTGCTGCGGTTGATTCCCAAACGACACTTCAAATGGTTGATAATAATTTTGGTTTCCATAATGAGGCTCGAAAGGATACATATTATATCGTAAATATGTATCCTCATTATATTGGTACATATTTTGCTGTGCATATGGATTTGTTTGCTGATATACATTAGGTTGTTGAAACATGCATTCTCTCCTCCTTCGCATAAGTTTCTACATATAGAATATGTACCTATAAAATAAAATGTGTGAAGGAGTATCTGTCTGTTTTTGTCGGAAGTTTAAATTTTTAAAAAAATTAGAAAGTAAACCCTTCCATGCTATGATAATAAGGAAGAAGATTCTCATTGGGGAGGAATCAACATGGTATTAGGGGATTTAAAACAAGCGTTTTCTCAAAAAAAGGGGTATTACACAGAAAATTTGAATGAACTGTTAGACTTTGCAAGACATTGTTATCTTGAAGGAAAAATATGCATATCAGATTACCGAACATTAATACGTGAATTAGAAATAAACGGTGCAACAAAACCTACAACAGTGACAGAAGCATAAAAAAAACAAGAGGGTTTTCCCTCTTGTTACTTACATTGATCTACGATATTTTGCAAAGTATACGAAATAGCTTGATAAGTTTCAAAGAAACGTTTACCTTTTCCCTTATTAACAAAACATTGTAGCACATTAGTTTGTAAATTATCATACACTTGATCAATTTGTTGTACATGTATATACTTAGGTCGTTCTTCCTTTATCCACCTATAAGCTAATTCTTTCCACATCTCTAACTCCGCATCTACAATATCAACAAATGGCTTCATATCCTTATAAAAATCATATTCAGCCATTTCTCTTTTTTTCACATTCGCTTCATCATTATACTGCATTAACTTCTCCGAGGACTGGATTAATGCTTCATATCCCATTTTGTTCCCACCTTATTATGCACTCACTACGACGTTTTGAAATGTCTTTACCCAGCTCCCTTTTTCTTCGTGATGCACTAATTTATTTTCCATATGCTCGATATGCATTTCTGTTATTTCTATCTTATTGCATATTTTTTCACCTTTATCCTTCAATGCATGATTCATTCTAATCCCAATATTCATTTCCAGCAAATCGAGAGAACTTAACATTTGATCCATTTTTTTCATAGCATCTTCCTTCTGAACCATCGCCATATTTAAAACGCCCCCTTCTTTGCCTTTCCTTTGTCATGTAATTTCGCCGATTGATTGATTACTCCTTCTCACATGACAAAACTAGTTGATATTCGTCAAAGAAATCATTTAGTATGCCATTTTTAGAAATGGTAACAATACAAAAAGGAGGTGTATTACGATGGCAAAAAATAAAAACGAAAAAAAGAAAAAGCAAAACAAACAACAAAACAAACCTGAGACTGGTAATCCAAAGCTTGACGGTCCAAATTTCCCCGCTACATAAAATGACACTTTAATCAAAGTGGCTTTTACAAACAACTATTTTCTAGTCTAACCTTACCTCTTCGCTTTCGATAAGTGTTGAAGTTAAAGTCGTACTGCCGGCAAATAGCCGATTAGAAAGTAACTTGTTGTAGAGCATATTACTTTTAATAAAGAAGTCCCGCCTTCATTTAAGAGGGCGGGACTTCTTTATTATATCATGAACTCATCTATTCTTTTAACAAAACTACTTAATATAGAAAGAGTATGTATTTGCTCCCTCTTCTTTCTATACCATTCTGTTATATTAATTTCCCCCTTAGGTTTTTTAAGTAAAAATAATGAATCTATTTCCAACCCTTCACTAAACCAATCTTTTTCAATTAATTTTTCATGAGTGACAATAGAATACACATCCCGAAGAGCCGGCGTACATGATTTTCTAATTCCCCTTATATTACATTCATAATCCATCCTTGATCCTGTATGTCTAGTTTGCACTGCAAATTTATAAAAAGAAGCCTTATACTTTGAATGAAATAATAACCAAGCTAATTGCTTCCCCAGTTCTATACGTTTTTGCAACGTTTCAAATTGATAAACTGAAAATCCATACATTCCCCCTTCCACCATTGGAAAAATAACTGCACTAACGTGAAATATTTCTTGAAATTTGAATAGTGCAGTATCAAATACATGTTTTTGAAAGTATGCATTCTCGATTACTGGTTTTTGAATTTTATTTTGTTCATTAATAATAAGCGCCGTCATAAGCCTATTTATATCCTTTTCCTTCCAAAAATCGACCCATTCTTTTTCCATAAAAATTGATATGTTGAAAAATTGTAACAAATGAAAGAGCGGCGCACATCTCTTTTTACTTTCCTCATACAGTAATAGTTGAGGAAATGCATCTAAAAAAATGAGCCAATTGGCTTTCTCATACAAAAGAAATAATCGTCTTTTAACTGTTTGAGATAAAAGATTAGAATAATATTCTCCTTCTAAATCTGTCATATTCCATCCCCCATTCCTTGAAACCATACTTGCTAAAAAAGACCACCTAATTTCTCTATTTCTCAAATAATATTCTTGGTAAGATTGTGTACGTGAAATATTATCTACGTTAGCTACATCCGTTCTCTCCTTAATATTAAGAACTATAGCTTTTTCCTCTTCTGTACAAAAAATATCATTACGGTTCTGTTTAATTTTTTCGTAATCATTCCATCGAAACATGAGTAAGTCACCATACCTTTCTTGAAAAAGGTCACATCTTTTTTCATTTTTTGATATAATCACCTTTGTAAGTAATTCTTATCAAGTTGGGAGTGGACAAAATATGACCATTCGTTACCCAAATGGAAAAAGGTACGATCAAGCTTCACAACCTCATAAAACACCAATAAAAAAACATACTTACAGTAATAGAGGTATGTCCCTTGAAGAGGAATTGAATGACACCAATCAATATTACTTAACCCATAATATTGCATGCGTACATAAAAAACCTACACCTCTTCAAATTGTAAAAGTAGATTACCCCGTTCGAAGTGCTGCAGTGGTAAAAGAAGCGTATTTCAAACAACCTTCTACAACAGATTACAACGGTGTATACAAAGGGAAATACATCGATTTTGAAGCGAAAGAAACTAAAAATAAAACCAGTTTTCCACTTCAAAACTTCCACCTTCATCAAATTGAACATATGAAGCAAGTAGTCGCTCATAATGGAATTGCATTTGTTATTATTAAATTTACACTTTTTGATGAATTTTATTTATTAGATGCAAAACATATTATTGCATTTTGGAATCGTCAAAATACTGGTGGACGTAAATCGATTACAAAACAAGAAATAGAAGAGCATGGGGCTTTATTATCATGCGGTTATCACCCTCGAATTGATTATATCCGCGTACTAGACACGGTTTATTTTTCGTGATAGAGTCATCACTAAGGCTCTTTTTTCGACTTTTGGGGGAGAGAATGAAAGGTAGGAGAAAGTATAATGTCAGATAATTATCGTTCTCGTACAGAACGAAATCATGCGAAAAATCAAACGAAAGAAACAAATAAAGAAGAAAAACCAAAGAAAAAAGGTTCCTTTTTCAAAAGATTTCTTATAGGTTGTCTACTTCTTGGTATCGTCGGTCTCGTAGCTGGCGTTTCAGCTTTCTTTGTTATGGTAAAGGACGCTCCAAAATTAGACAAATCAAAACTTGTCAATCCTTTATCAACAAAGTTTCTTGATAAAAACGGAAATTTCTTCTATGAATATGGTGCTGAAAAACGAACCCATGTTACATACGATCAAATTCCAAAAGTAGTGGAAAGTGCATTCCTTGCGACTGAGGATGCTCGTTTCTACGATCATAATGGAATTGATTTTAGACGTACTGGAATGGCGGTCATGGAAAATGTCACTGGTGGTTTTGGATCACAAGGTGGTAGTACGATTACACAGCAAGTAGTTAAAAACTATTTTCTAACGATGGACAAAACTGCAAAAAGAAAAGTGCAGGAATGGTACTTATCTTATAAGTTAGAGCAACAGTATTCAAAACATGAAATTTTAGAAATGTACTTAAATAAGATTAACCTAGGTAATCGCTCTTATGGTATTTCAACAGCAGCTAAAAAATATTACGGCAAAGATTTAAAAGACATACAATTACATGAAGCTGCAATGCTCGCCGGTTTACCCCAAGGTCCTAACATTTATGATCCAACAAAAGAAGAAAACGTTGAGCGAGCAACGAAACGTCGTAATATTGTATTAACATTAATGAACCGACACGGGTATATAACGAAACAAGAAATGAATGACGCAATGCAAATCCCTGTAACACAAGGACTTCTTCCATCTTCAGAAGTAACTGAAATGAAATACCAAGCATTTTTAGATGCAGTTGTAAAAGAAGTTGAAAAAGAAATTCCTGATGTAAATATCGGTTCAGATGGTTTAACAATCCAAACGACGCTTGATCTTGATGCTCAAGACTATGCTGATAAAATAATGGATGGGGACCTCATCAAGTATCCAAACGATCAATTCCAAGGATCATTCGTATTTATGGATACTCAGTCTGGAGAAGTTCGAGCAATTGGCGCTGGTCGTAAAGAAAGTAAGTCTACTTTCAAAGGTCATAATATGGCAATCGATTTAAAACGCCAAGTAGGTTCAACAATGAAGCCGATTTTCGACTATGGTCCAGCAATTGAGAACCTACAATGGTCTACGTATCATCAATTAAACGACTCAGAGTATACGTATTCCAACGGTAAAAAAATACGAAATGCAACAAATAGTTATAAAGGTGACGTTTCACTTCGTGAAGCATTGAAAAAATCATTAAATATTCCGGCTTTAAAGACAGCTCAAGCAGTTGGTCTCAATAAGTCACAAGAATTTGCTGAAAATTTAGGAATGACATTTAAAGAAGGCAAGGTATATGAATCTACTGCAATTGGTAGTAATGACAGCTCTCCATTAGAAGTAGCTGGTGCATATGCAGCATTCGGAAATGACGGTGTTTATAATAAACCTCACTTCGTAAAAGAAGTTATCTTCCCAGATGGGAAAAAGAAAAACTTTAAGCCGAAAGAAAAACGTGCGATGCATGACTATACGGCCTACATGATTACTGATGTTCTTCGCGACGTAGTAAAACCTGGTTCTGGCGGTACAGGTCCGACAGCGTATGTTCCAGGAGTAGACGTAGCAGGTAAAACAGGAACACAAAACTTTGATGAATCTGTTATTAAAAAATACGGTATTCCAGCAGATGCCAACAGAGATAGTTGGTTCGCAGGATATACACCACAATATACAATGGCTGTATGGACTGGTTATGAAAAAGATAGCCCAGAAAATTACATTGGAGATCGTTCTACTAGAATTGCTCAGCAAATGTTCCAAACAATGATGAGCAAATTTGCTACGGATAAATCTCGTTTCGAGCGCCCTTCTTCTGTACAAGAATTAAATGGAGAACTGTACATTAAAGGTGCGAAAAAAGATGCAGTTAAAGAAATTAAAGTAGATTCGCCAAGCGGCCTTAATGTTGCTTTCGATGGCGCTAGCACAGTTACACTAAATTGGTCTGGACCATCAGAGGTTGATGCGTATGCTGCAAGCTATAAAGCTACTGACGGTTCTAGTGGTAGCTTATCAGTTAGCGGTACGACAGCTACTCTTGGTGGTATTAAACCAGGTGTTACTTACAGCTTCTCTGTAGTAGCGAAAAAGGGTACCGGAACAAGTCCTGCAGTTGGTGCATCCTTCACTGCGCCTGGCGGAACTCCAGATGCGAAAAAAGCTGAAGAAGAGGCTAAGAAGAAGGCTGAAGACGAAGCTCAGAAAAAGGCTGCAGAAGATAAATTAAAACAAGACGAAGCTCAGAAAAAAGCTGAAGAAGATAAATTAAAACAAGACGAAGCTCAGAAAAAAGCTGCAGAAGAACAACGTAAACAGCAAGACGAAGCTCAGAAAAAAGCTGCAGAAGAACAACGTAAACAGCAAGACGA
>NZ_JAKUGX010000062.1:0-6340 GCF_022664195.1 Bacillus cereus group sp. BfR-BA-01316 | reverse complement strand
AACACGGAAGTTAAGCTCTCTAGCGCCGATGGTAGTTGGGACCTTGTCCCTGTGAGAGTAGGACGTCGCCAAGCAACTTTAAGACGAGTCAGAATGACTCGTCTTTTTTGTGTATAATAAAATTGTTATTTATTATATCTTCACTTTGTTTTTTACATCGATAAGCTCAAAACGTTCACAAACAAGCAGCATATCTTCAGAAAAACTAAGGCCAAGTTCATTCAGTTCCTTCGTAAGGAACTGAACATGGGTGTCTCTCCAGTAATTATAAGTGCTATCGCCTTCACCTTCAGCGATAGCGAATTCTTCAGTTACTTCATTCATTGGTGTTACAGTTACTTCTATTGTTTTAATAATTGCTACTGGTTCATCCTGGCTATTGAGTATAATACTATAATCATTAGTTGTCGGTAGCGGTTCGTTTTCCAATTCATAAAAAATATATCCAGAACATGTTGCAGTTTTTATGCCATCAATTACTAATTGAGCGAGATAATCAGGAGAATCACCGAATTGCCAAGCAGTAACAGATCTTGGTTTTTCGTTCTTTCCCCAATAAGTATCCCAATAGGTTTGTGCTAATGGATTCATTTGTATTGTTACCTCACTTTAGTTAAATTTAATTCTATTTAACCCGCTATTATACCCCCATATTAATAGACTGGATGCTTAGTTTCCGAATTGTTTCGCATAATTGATTCCATTTAGGAAAGTTCTCTAATAAATGTGCAAACTGCTTTTGTAAATAGTGTTCAGCCTCTTTACAGGCTTTACTCGTTTCTTCTAATAGTTGATAAAGTATAGCTTCATAAAAAAGTAATTAAAGTATAACTGGCTACTTGTTGCTGTTTGAACAGTATACCTATCTTTATTAGCATGCTAATATAAGCAAGTTGGAGGGGAGAACGAGTTCATTGGGAATGAATTCAGTTAGTTCATAGTTATTATGCAGTCTATTTGTAATGTGGGCTGCCCTAAAGTTAGGGTCAATACCTGACGGTGTATCGCCTACATGTACTTCTCTTCCATAAATATAGAAACAAGGAAGGAGTTTGCCAGCAGTTCCTGTATAAATATAGCGTTGGTTATCTCCATCATATAAAGGTGTTGTAAAATCATTATTAATAGCCAAACGATACTGTAATTGTTTTTTTTTGCTTCAATCTTTCAAATTCGGTTAAAGCAGAGATAATTCCGCGATGCTCGCCCTCTTCATCTGCATTGAATAAGAGGAGTAGGTTTCCTTCTAGTAAATGAATATATTCTGAGAAGTATAATAAAGAAGTTACTTTACTTGCCTAAATAAAAGACATAATGACGTATCATAGGGTTAAGAACGTTTGTTCTGCTCTAGTGTAATCATTCATTTGTGGCAACTATTTTCTTCCTAGTATATATGTTTCTAAAACAGAAATGCTATTGCTCGTTAGGGCTGAAAGTAGAATTGTTAACCTTGCATACCGTAATGAAGTGGTTTTGTAGTAAAGAATATTCAGTTTTTTAATCTATCCTCAACTATGACATATTGAAGTGAGTAATACTAGAGAGAAAGTAAACAAAAAACCGATATTCAACTTAGAATATCGGTTTAATAATACTTATATAAAGCTATAGCAATACGGAAAGTGTAAATACAATGGCTAACAAAATACGGTAATATGCAAAAGGTTTTAAACCTATCTTTTCTAAAAGCTTCAGGAAAGTTACTACCGCTAGCATTGCTACTATAAAAGAGGTAATGAATCCTATAGCAAACATAGGAATGTCATCTGCACTTAAATACTTCCAACTTTTTAATAAGTCTAACCCTGTAGCCCCGACCATTACAGGAAGGGCAATGAGAAAAGAGAACTCAGATGCAGCTTTATAATTTACTTTCGCTAATAGCCCTCCAGAAATAGTAGAGCCAGCTCTAGAGAAGCCAGGATATACTGCTAAGCATTGAAATAATCCAATTGTTAATGCTTGACGGTATGTTAAATCATCTAGTGAAAAAGAGGTTGCCTCTACCTTTTTTACTTCTGCAAAAATCATAAGAATTGCTCCTGCTACAAGTCCAATTACGACAGTATACGGCTGAAATAAGTATGTTTTAATAACATCATGTAGTAGTAAACCAGCAACTACTGCTGGAAATACGCCAAGAAATACATGGAATGCGTTGAATTTTTTCTCTTTCCGTAGAAGAGGTTTAATATTACATAAAGAAACAAGGCGTTTATGATACAAAATAGCAATAGCTAAAATTGCTCCTAACTGTATGACAATTTCAAACGTTTTTGCTCTTTCTCCTTCAAAACCTAATAAATGTCCGACTAATATAAGATGGCCAGTAGAAGAGATAGGTAAAAATTCAGCTAATCCTTCTACAATACCGAGTATGAAGGCAATAATGGTATCACTCATAGTTTCACTCCTATAAATTAATGAATATCTACTCTTTTAAAATAGAATAGTGTTGTAATAAATCCGAAAATAGCTGTTGCTACAATGATGATATAAGAATACTCTGGTGGATAAGTCGGTTGTAATTCGTTATTTGCTATATCTAGAGTAGCAGTCCATGGGAATAGGTCTTTATGTTTTGAATTGACGATCATAAGGTTAGTCATCGTTATAACGATTGTTAATATAATAGGTGGTACATAGGTCTTCATTACAAGAGTTAGTAGTACAATAGGTGAAGACAAGAGAAAGAGAAGTCCACCACATATTGAAAACTTTACGAGAGAGCCTAAAAGTAAGGTGATACTAAATCCAGGGAAGCTACCTATTAGCCCTAATAATAAAGTTAGCGCCCAAGCGACTAAAGTTAGCATCATTATCCAAAGAAATAGAAGGATAAATTTACTTATAATAAAGCTAATACGTGATACTGGGATAGTTAGCAAATTTTTTAATGTATCTTCCGTGTATTCACGGGTAAATAGATAAGCGATCACAACTCCATATAAGGGGAATCCTATAACTAAAGTAGTATACAAGTTAACTTCAGTGAATAATTGATGAAACAAAATGGTGGGGGTAGGCTGTTTTGTTTTTATATGTATATAAGAAGCTACAACTACTAGAAAAGGTGCGACACCTGCCCCGATAATACTAATCAAAAACATATTAGAGCGTTTTAATTTTAATAGTTCTGTATAGAGTAGATTAACCAATTGTGCCACCTCCAACTAGTTTGGTGAAATAATCTTCTAGTCTATCTTCGCTCATCATAATTTTTAATACTTCAACATCATTACGAACTAACGTTCTATTGATATGTCCTTGCTGTCCAAAGTGAGAATAAACACGAATATTTCCTTCATCATGTACCTCATAATCAAAAATTTGAAAATGATTTTCTAATAGCATCGCAGCTTTATTATCATTATTTACCTGGAATTCTATGTACTTACGATTGGCTTTACGCAGTGTATCAAGAGAAACTTCTTCTAATAACCTTCCTTCATGAATAATTCCCATACGATCGACTAGTTGTTCCACCTCAGCTAATATATGACTAGAAATGAGTATCGTTATATTTCTGTCTTGAGCTAAAGATTTAATGAGTTTTCGCATTTCTTTAATACCGATTGGATCTAGTCCGTTAGTTGGTTCATCTAGTATGAGTAGTTCAGGATAATGGAGAAGAGCACGTGCAATTCCTAAGCGTTGCTTCATTCCTAAAGAGTATTTTCCTACTAGTTTTTTTGTTTCGTGCTGCAAGCCTACAATTTCTAATGCTTCTTCAATTGCATTCCTTTTGTGAACTCCAATTATCTTTGCATTAATTAATAAATTCTCTCTTGCAGTTAAGTTTTCATAAAATCCTGGGACTTCAACGATAGAACCAATTCTTCTTAAAATGTCTTTTTGATTCCAAAGTAAATCCTCACCGAATATTTCTATATTTCCACTTGTAGGTTTTATAAGACTAAGCAGCATACGGATTGTAGTTGTTTTACCAGCACCGTTACGCCCTATGAATCCATAAATCTCTCCTTGCTGTACATTTATATTTAGATTATCTACTGACTTTTGGGTCCCATAAACTTTAGTAAGATTTGTCGTTTTTATAATTGTATTTATAGGGGGCACCTACTTTCTATAAGTTCTTAATTACATAATAAAAAGGAAGGTTTAACTGCATATTAATCATTTCTTAACTATTTCTTAAAAGTAGTGTGTTTTGGGACGGAAAAACCAAAAGTAGTTCGTTCCCGGGGAATACTGTCAACCCATATACGCCCACCATTTTTTTCAACGAGGGCTTTAGAAATAGAAAGTCCGAGGCCACTACCACCGTAAGAAGGATTTCTTGATTGTTCGCTGCGGTACATCCGCTTAAATACGTTTTGTAAATCATGTTTTGGAATACCGGGTCCCTTGTCCCAAATAAGAAGCTCATATCCTGTATTGGTTTCTAATAGTTCGACTCCTACTATTTTCCCAGCTTTTCC
This sequence comes from Bacillus cereus group sp. BfR-BA-01316, assembly GCF_022664195.1. Taxonomy (NCBI): domain Bacteria; kingdom Bacillati; phylum Bacillota; class Bacilli; order Caryophanales; family Bacillaceae; genus Bacillus; species Bacillus cereus group sp. BfR-BA-01316. Next base: position 1,895 of record NZ_JAKUGX010000062.1, on the reverse strand, counting down.
GTGATGGATAGCGTTTTTTATTAGATTACCTATAATTCGTATAAGGCTAAGGTGATCTGCAATAATAGGAGAAGTAGATTCTGGTATGAGAACTTGTAGTTCAATGTTATGTTTTGATAGCTCGGGTAAAAATTCGATTAATACTTCTCTAGTAACTTCAGAAAAATCGAGTTCTTCTTCTTTTAATGGAAATTCATCAGCATCTAGCTTGGCCATATTAAAGATTTCATCGACCAGATGTTTTAAGTCATTCGATTTCTTATATAGTATTTCAAGATATTCTTGCTTTTCTACTTCAGAAGCAGCGACATCATCTTTTAAAGCATCAATATATCCAATAATAGAAGTAAGTGGTGTTCGGATATCATGTGAGATATTAGATAAAAGTTGTTTTCTAGCTTCTTGGGATTTCCTCGCTTCGATCTGACCCTTTTCTAATGCAGTTATTAATTCGTTTATTGAAAATACGATATTATTTAGTGAACGGTCGTTATTTGTGAATAGCCTCGTTTGTAAATTCCCTTTAAGTGCACGGCTTAATTTAGTAACCATCGATTCGTTGCTTTGAATAAAGTGAACTCTTGAAAAGAAAAGATATATTGTAATTATGATAAGAGCAATAAATAAAGATATTTTTACATGGTATCCCATATCTATATTTAAAAGCCCGCAAATGATAAGTTGTAATGAAATAAGAAAGAGGATCTTATCATTTTTCAACCTTTTCACCTACAAACTTATAACCGATTCCCCATACAGTCTGAATGAATTTTGGATTGGAAGAATCGATTTCTATTTTCTTTCTAAGCTTTCTAATATGCACCATAACTGTATTATCATCTTCTATATAATTATCGTCCCATACATTCCGAAAGAGTTGTGTTTTCGTAAATACTTGCTCTGGGTTTGAAGCGAAGAATTTTAATAGTTCAAGTTCTTTTCCAGTTAAGCTGATTTCTTTTCCATTCGTATGGACTGTGTATTTTTTAAAATCGATAGTTAGTCCTTTAAATGTTAAAGCTGATTTCTCTTGTACGTTAGTGTTACTTCCAAGAACTAAAAAACGTCGCATAAGAGCTTTTACTCTTGCAACCACTTCGTGAATACTGAAAGGTTTCGTAATATAATCATCAGCACCTATGCTTAAGCCCAAAATCTTATCAACTTCGTGATCTTTAGCAGTTAGCATTAATATAGGAATGTTGGTAGTATCTCTAAGTTTTCTGCACACTTCGATACCATCTACTTTCGGCATCATAAGATCTAATATAACGAGGTTGTAGTTATTTTGGTTAAATAAGCACAACGCTTCTTCACCATTAATTGCAGTATCTACCATATATAATTCTCGCTCTAAATATCTTTTTAATAAGTCTCGAATTTCTTTATCGTCATCTGCTATAAGAATACGTATATCTTTCATATCGTCACCTGTTTCTAATAGAATGTTATTGATATTACAATTTGATAAACAAAGGGGAATAGGGAGCGGTAATAAAAAATAAAGCAACTTTCTAATTATATACTATTAATTGTTAAAATAAGGTTGCTAGTTTAGCTGAAAAGAATCAATCGTATGAGTTCGGTAAGATGGGGGAAGTGAGTCCTTTGAAATAGAGAAGTACCTAAATTGAATAGTATTTAGAAGAATAGATTGGTAAAGAAAAGTAGACGATGGTTTCTATTTTAATGAAATCTTTGTAGGTCCTTATCTAGAGTTAAAAGAGTGCAAAGGTACTAAATTAAATTTATTTGTAAAAAGGTGTTGACGATTAGAGTATTGAGGTGTAATATAGGACAAGTCGCCGATAGCAACAACGCAGAAAGCGACAAAAGAAATAAAAAAACTTGGTTGACATTGAAATATGAAAATGTTAACATAAGGGAGTCGCAAA
>NZ_JAKUGX010000061.1:0-6376 GCF_022664195.1 Bacillus cereus group sp. BfR-BA-01316 | reverse complement strand
TTGAATTTCTCTTTCTGTAAATAGCTTTTTTGTCATTTTGAACATTCTCCGATCCCAATTTTCCTCTTATTATACAAGAAATACCCTATAGAATAGACTTTTTTTAAGTGTTTATTCTATAGGGTACATTTTAAAACTGACATCCTTTTTATTTTTATACTAAGAGTTATAAGATTGACTTTCACCTTGAAATACAGTTATATCGTATTTATGTTCCACATAAACTTGATGCCATATCATAAATGCTAACACTGTCCATATTTGCAAAATTCAAAAAGCACCTCTTTTATATACAACTATAGCAGAGTCCAACTCATTTTCTTTTTTCTATTTATTAAATTCAATTTGCATCATTTTATTAAACTGCGTAATAATATCAATCGCGCCTAAAGAGTTAATACTGACAGACAATGTATGTTTGCCTCCAATTACTCCCCCAGCAAAAGTTGTAAATCCAGGAATTGCCCCTCCGTGACCCCAAATTGAAACACCGTTTGGAAGTTTAGTCTCATAGATTCCAAGACCATATCCATCACCAACACCTTTTCCTTCTACAGGAACTGTAGTAAGCATTTCTTTTAGTTGATTTTCCTTCAGTAACTTACCACCGAGTAAAGATGAAAAGAACTTATTTAAATCGTCCGCATTAGAAATCATATCTCCAGCTGAATTAGCTAAACTCGGATTATAATACGTTATATCTTTCAACTCGCTTGTTCCTTCAATTTTCATATACCCTCGAGCATGATTCTTTCCTGGGATAACGGTCGAATTCCCTGGTAAAAACGTATTTGAAAGGTCCAAAGGTTCAATAATTCGCTTTTCAATTTCTTCCGCATAACTATTCCCAGTTATTTTTTCAATAAGCATTCCCAATATTACGTATCCTGTGTTTGAATACAACCATCCCTTACCTGGCGAAAAATCTGGAGGCAGAGAAAGTCCCATTTTCACTATTTCTTCTGCTGCATACGTTTTTTTTGAATTCATTATGTCAGCGTCTTTTGACTTTAAGTATTCAGCTATACCACTCGTATGATTCAAAAGTTGACGTATCGTAATTTGATTGCCATCGTACCCATTTCCTTGAATGAGGCCTGGTAGCCACTTTTCAATTGAATCGTCAAGTTGTACGCGATTTTCTCCTACTAATTGAAGAACAGTCGTAGCAGTAAACGTCTTCGTTACGCTACCAATCCGAAAACGATAATCCGATTTCATCGGTTTATTTGTACTTAAATCCGCCACGCCAGCAGTATAGCTACTAGTTTTTCCGTTGTTAAACGTCTTAGCTAATACCCCTGGTGTTCCAAACTGCACTGATTCCTGCATTACTTGTTTCCAACCATTCCGATTCTTTTGATCATGCGCTTGTGACGGACTTGATATATTTTGTACTGACTCTGCTTTCACAGTAAAACCTGGTGTGAATAGAGTAGTACCTGCTAATAGAACTGACAAACTTGCTAACTTAATTGAATTACATTTTTTCATAAGGCTCCCTCTCCTCTAATAATATCGGATTGATTCAATTTATACTTTAATCCTATATGATAAAACTCTCTTTTTTCTTATCCATTCCTTACGAAATACTTACGTTCAAATTTTGATACGATAAACTGAGAAAGAGTTATGCATGAAAATAAAAAGGGCATATAAAATAAGGACAGTCACTTAACTGCCCTTATTTTCATTTCACCTTGTCTTTATTATTTTTAAGATGATTCATTAATTGTGTTCGTTTCAAAGATACATATATGTTTGTTCCAATAACATATATTTTATCCTTATTGGATTATCTTATAAATATAATGAGTTCTTATTAAGATAAAAATAAAAAAGAACGTGTTTTCATTTTTTATGTAAACACGCTCTCTTAAATATTTAAAACCCTATATCAACTTTTTATTCCATTCTATTCTTTAAACAACTAATCTCTATTCACTTTTACCATCCTGCACTAACATTCATACCATTTCCGAGAATAGTAAGAAATAGTGGCCACAATACTGGTCCTAACGTAAGAAGTAAATTTAGAAGTATAAGTAATCTATATACCCCGGTGAAATTATGATTTTTACGATTTACCAATACTAAAATAACTAATAATATTATGGTCGTTAAAAATAAAAATAGTATTAGCACCAATACCAAACCATCAAACTGAGACTCCATGGTGTTAATAGCTCCTGTATTATACCAAATGAGATTCCTAATACTCCAAAACTAAAGGTAGTAACTGTTGTTTTTATAAGCAATTTACTTAATGTTTTATCGTATGTATTTTTACAATATAAATCTATTAAAGTGTATAAAGATAAATATACCATTAATACACCTATCCAAGACAATAACCAGTCTCCGCCTCCTCTAAATAACATGAACAGTAGCCAACACATCCCTACTGCAGAAAAAATAAAGGAAAGAAGTATACTTTTCAATATCGGTTTCATTATATTTTCACACCCTTAAAAATAAATTATAAGTTTTTACTAAACTCATGCAATTTTTTATTTACATGCTACCCGTTAATTGTTTAGCTCTAGTGTATCCTTTTTTCATTCTATATTAATAAAACAAAGATATACTCGTGAACAATTTAAGAAGCAATATTACAAAGAGCTACATGTAGCTTGTATAATTTTTTTCCGTTGGTAGAGATATAAAAAATTAAGTATACATTAACATGCAATTAAATATAAGTAAATAAAATTAATTTACAGTTAATTTTATTTACTTATATAATTTTTACATTCAGATTAATTCCGCCATCTTTTTTATCTTGATATAGTACATTCTACTATTCATGTCGCCCTTTTCCATCCCTCTCTATCCACCGCATAGTCTTCTCTACATCTAACTCCGTATACGTCTTTTCCCCATATCGAACTGACTCATATATCGGAACAATATCTCTCGTTCTACAAATTCTACTTAACCATTGTTGCATCGTTTCATAAGACATTCGCTGTTCATGAAATGGTAAAGTTCTCTCCCATTCGATTAATCTTTTCCTTATCGTATCTGTAGGTAGAGGCTGCTCTGAATGATGTATGAATTTTTCATTCTTTACGGTTCTTACCGTATTCTCTTTTGTTTCAGATTGTTTCTCCTGTTCTATTTCTGATTTCGTTAACTTTTTCCTAGCAGATTTGTAGAGAAAATATATACTTGCCACTGCAATAATTACAGAAAAAGCTACAGTAATCCATGAATTTGAGAGCACAGAAAATACGTCCCCCCATGAACTTTCCCGTTCGAAACCTTTAAATTTTTTACCCGTTGTTGTTCTTTCCCCATTATCTCCCACTTTTGTATCTTCCAAAGGCCTTCCATAATCTTCAATATTTCCGGAGTTTATTGTTTCCTTATAAATTTCTTTAGATTTCTTTTCACTAAAAAAATGCTCTTTTACTATGTCTTGTACATGCACCACACCTTGTGATAACGTTATCGCACTAACCGCAAAGAAAAGTATGATTAAAGCTTTTACACTCCAAAACTTCACTTTCATATGCCTCTTTTTATTAATCATGACATAAGCCCTTTCTTATTCTTTAATTACAATCCATTTATTCGTTCTACTATATTTCCTTGGAGAAGTACCAAGAATTAAAGGAATTGCATCCAATTCCTTTCGACGAAAACCAGCTGTGTAAAAATAAGAAGAAGATACAGGAGTATCTTGGTCCGATATTGAGGCAAGTACCTTTAATACATTTTGCAAATGTTTCCGATTATCCCCGTTCTTTACATGTAACAATCCGTTACCTTTCACGCTATTAATCCATAATTCAAATGAACACTCTTGCATGAGCAGTTGTTTGCATATGCCTGCTGTTAATTCAATAAGCTCTTCTGTATCATTTCGTAAAGAAACGCCACTTTTATTTTGTAAATTAAGATAAATCGCGTATTTATCTGATTGTGTTCGTTCGTATTTTTTCGCAGTTATCGTCCCTGTTTTTGCTGTTGCACCCCAATGGATAGAACGAAAATCTTCATTTTCATAAGATTTCACTCCCATTACTTTCGTTTCATCATATAGCGGAGAAGACATTGCTTTTCGAAATCCGCGTGACCATTCCTTTAATTCAGGTACTTGTATTTTCGGAACAGCTGGCAAAACTAAATAGGACGGTGTATCAACATGACTATATGTTATATGATTCGTTATGAACCCAAAGGGATCAGTAATAATAATTTCAACTTCTTCCCATTTCGCGATACCTCTTTTTAATGCTATTGCTTGTAAATCAAATGAAATGGTCTCTCCTCCTTTTACATTGAAATTCATATAATAATTTGAACCAGTACTATGATTTTTATTTAGTTCATCATGATTCCAAGTTAGCTTATTTTCACATTTAAATCGAAAGACGATATTGAAAATAGGAAATATCGAGTTGTTTGAAATTTTTATTTTGCACGTATTCGTTTCGCCTATAAAAACGTTCGAATTACCTTGATTGTATTCCCATTGAACGTGAGATACTTTACGTATGTATCCATGCGTAGCTCCTATTAAAATTAAATATAAAAATACGAGAGATAATATTAGTAGATTACTTGAGAATATACATAAAACAACGGCCACAACTGATATCCCCCCTATAACGAAAGGCTCCGCTAACGATGTATACACGAGCTGTTGATTCATCGTACATTCTCCACTGGCACATCAACCGTATGAAGAATTTCGTTTATTATTTGTTCTTTTGTCGTTTTCATCTCCCCTTCTATCGTCAACGTTAATCGATGAGCACAAACTGATGCAGCAAGCGTCTTTATATCATCAGGTGTACAGTAATCTCTCTCATTTAATATCGCCCGTGCTTGAATCGCTCTCATAAATGCCAATGTACCTCGCGGGCTTACACCGATTTCAATTAACTCATGCTTACGCGTTGCCTCAATAATTTCAAGAAGATAATCTTGCACATCATTCCCTACTAATATTTCCCTTGCACGTTTTTGTATATTTATTATTTCTTCACTTGAAATAATAGAATGTAGCGTTTCTAATGGATCATTCGTTTGGAACCGATTCATCATTTCCTTTTCTGCTTCTCTCGTAGGATAACCTTGGCGTATAGTAAGTAAAAATCGGTCTAATTGGGCGTCTGGTAAAGGAAAAGTGCCAGCTGATTCGAGAGAGTTTTGCGTTGCAATAACTAAAAAAGGTTCTGGTAATGAATGTGTCTGTTTCGCAATTGTAACAGTACGTTCTTCCATAACCTCAAGTAACGAAGATTGTGTTCTCGGTACAGCTCGATTAATTTCATCAACTAATACTATATTTGCAAAAATAGGCCCTAACCTCGTTTTAAATTCCGATTCTTTCACATCAAAATATTCGAGGCCAATGACATCTCCCGGCAAAGTATCAGCTGTGAATTGAATTCTTTGAAACTTAGCCTCCACACTTTTAGCCAAACTTTTCGCTAATGTTGTTTTTCCAGTCCCGGGTACATCTTCTAATAAAATGTGTCCTCTCGCTATAAGAGCTATAGCTGCTAGTTCAATCGATTCATCTTTTCCTATAATTACCTTTGAAATGTTATTGATAAATTTTTTTAATGTACCCATACATCTACCCCTATCCATTATCCTATTTTTCATTTCACTAAAGTCCCCAGGTATTTAGGCTAAATGTACCCGTTATGTACCCACGACTGTTGACTATAATAGCTTGCAGAGCAAACCTTATGCTGTAGACTACACCGATTTACAGCATAAGATAGATTATATTAACCTCGTTTTTATTTCTGAAAATTCAAATAAATATCATTCCAAATTATAACATTTTATAATTTGGAATGATATTTATTTTATGTGATTGTAGTAGAACGTCTTGCGCGGCAGATTTGAGGTGTAGTACTGGTGGAAATCCACATTCTTATGTAGGATTATAGTTGAGTTCAGTGATCTTTCTAAATTCAAGGTTTTCAATAATTGTATCTGCAATTTAAAAAGCAAACTTTCTTTCTTGTATACGGTAATTGAATTTTGACTACTGCCGTATGGCTACTTCACCTAAACCTTGATAACATGAAGAAGACTTATCTCGAAGCTGAAATGTTGTAGAATCTAGAATCCGAATAGTATTCTTCTTTTGTAGGAACACAATTTATATGCATGATTTCACAAGTGCAATCCATACTATATTTAGGTCTTAATATCTAAAACCCTTATTTCAGTCTTATACCTAATAAAGCGCTCCTCTCTCTTCCTGGGGGCTAAGCGGTTAGCTTTTGCTAGCGGTTCTTTTGTTTTCATCATTAAATCGTTTGCATCATATATCGTAGTATTCCTTTCTATTATGTGAGCTCGTTACTTACCTTGAGAATTTGATGTTTTTCCTTAGAACATTCCA
>NZ_JAKUGX010000060.1:0-7662 GCF_022664195.1 Bacillus cereus group sp. BfR-BA-01316 | reverse complement strand
TGGATGAAATCGATTCTGTTGATGAAACGAATAATACATTTCAAACAGATTTTATTTTTGAAATTCCGGATTTTCCTGAATTTGATTTTATGAATGAACTGGGAGATCAAGAAGAAGTGGATGAAATCGATTCTGTTGATGAAACAAATAATACATTTTTAATAGATTTTATTTTTGAGATTCCGGATTTTCCTGAATTTGATTTTATGAATGAACTGGGAGATCAAGAAAAAATGGATGAAATCGATTCTGTTGACTGTACTAGTGAGTGTGATAATTATGAACAAGGAAAAGTATGTTTTATGACTAAAAAAAGCTCATTCTCCACTCATGTAAAAATTGATGATTTTTTTCATGCTCCTATCTGTAGTAATTCAGTTCAAAATACATTTGAATTTATTGATCTCAATAATAAACAATCCCCTCAATTTGATACAAAACTATTTAATACTATAACTTATTATCCAGAACAGCTTGATTGTCGTTTGGTTAGTTCTGAAATTCATGAAATTATATTTCTTACTGATACTCATAACTATGGTATGAATAATAAGGATGAGTATTATAAATCAGTTGTAGTTCCTTTACATGACTCACCATTTATGAAAACAGGAGAAATAAATAATAATTCTTATACTTCTTATGATTGTATACATATTAGAGTTCCAGTTGTAATAGGGGAATACAAAATTGAAATATGTTTAGAAGAAAATATCGTGTTTGAAGAAAAGGTTATAAGGGTTAAAGAAATCTCCAAAGAGGTAGTATTAACTAATTGTAAATTTATTCCTAGTCAATTTTCACAATCGTTAGGTAATGGGATATGTACAGTATTAAAAGGAAATTTATTTATAGAAGGGTATATACATCAGAATATTGAGTATACTGCATTTAATAATGGAAATGGGGATTCCATACAAAAAAAGTCAGTAACTCATTTAAATCAAATATGTCAAAAAATTGTATTAGATTTAATCATTAATTTACTACAAGTTCAACAAGTTCGAGTCAGTCATGATGGTAAAATTTCTAAAAGTTAACTGAACCTATATATTCAAAAAAACCATCAATTTTAAATGTATAAATAAACAAATATAATATAAGCCTATGCATTAAAATTAATACTACATATTCTAGTTAAATAGAGTGTGTAAAAATCTCTAAATATGTAATGAAATGAGGTTGTTTTCTTTGAGCGAACAACAAACACCAGGACCTTGTCCAGTCACATCAACAGAACAAATACCATTAGATGCTTCTCCAATTACGCCAATTTCTGCAACTTTTTCTAGAACGACAATACTTAAGGTTCCGGTTGTATTAGCGGAGTCAACACTTCAAATTGTTGTAGAGTCAGATATTACACTTAATCCGGCAGCAACTGAAATTAAGAGAGTGAAAAAGCATGTATTTTTAGATCAAGTTAAACTTGTACCTGTGGCATTTGAGCCTATTGAAGGGACTGACTTTTTTACTGTCACAAAAGCTAAATTATTTGTAGCAGGACATATTCGTAAAAATATTGAATATGCTACAAATGCTGGTACAAATCCATGTAATGGATCACTTCAGGATAGAATTGCTGATGTTCAGTTTAATGGTTTTGCAGAACTTAAGTGTACGGACTTTTTAAGCCCTCCAATTTTCGCTAATTCTAAAAGTTCCGAAGCTAATTTTATTAGTGATACAAACGCTTTAAATGCACGTTTGGATAAAGCTTTCTTTCAAAATCATGTTAAATACAATGAACAACCATTTGGTGAATTAGTAGCTGCAGACTTCTTTGAACTTGATTTTTCACCAACTGCAGCAACCGCTGAGGGTACGTTTAGTTCATTAACTGAAAAAATTGTATTGGACCTTACTCTGAAAGTGTTACAAATTCAACAAGTCAGTGTTTCTGGAACGCCAGTAGTCCTTCCTACGACTCCTTCTCCTTGTTCTTCTCCTTCTCCTTCTCCTTGTCCTTGATAGTCCAGAAAAAGAACTTTGTTTTTTAAAAACAGAGTTCTTTTCTTTATAGGGTCTTTAATGGATAGTATATAAAAACATAAAAACCGTCTATAAGAATTTATTTATATATAGTTTACATAAAGTTTTGTTTACTACAAGTTTAACAAGTTTGAGTTAGTTATAATGGAAAAATCTTTAAAAGTTAACCAAACTTATTTACAGCTCAAAAAAATCTCTTTACTTTCTAAAAATGAGCAAATGATTATTATATCTGCCCGTACATTAAAATTAATACTACATATTCTAGTAACATAGAGTGTGTAAAAACCTCTAAATATATATTGAAATGAGGTTGTTTTTTTGAATCAACAACCATGTTCACAACAACTACAACAAACACCAGGTCCTTGTCCAGTCCCATCAACAGAACAAATACCATTAAATGCTACTCCAATTACGCCAATAAATACTCCTTCTAGCGCGCCAACTATTAAGATTCCAGTTGTATTAGCGGAGACAACACTTCAAATTGTTGTAGAGTCAAATATTACACTTAATCCGGCAGCAACTGAAATTAAGAGAGTGAAAAAGCATGTATTTTTAGAACAAGTTAAACTTGTACCTGTGGCATTTAAAGCTATTCCGGGTTCTGACTTTTTAACTGTTGAAAAAGCTAAATTATTTGTAGCAGGACATATTCGTAAAAATATTGAATATGCTACAAGTGCATGTAATGGAGCACTTCAGGATAGAATTGCTGATGTTCAGTTTTTTGGTTTTGCAGAACTTAAGTGTACGGACTTTTTAAGCCCTCCAATTTTTGCTAATTCAACAAAATTCGAATCTAATTTTGTTGATGATACAGGTTTAAATGCACGTTTGGATAAAGCTTTCTTTCAAAATCATGTTAAATACAATGAACAACCATTTGGTGAATTAGTAGCTGCAGACTTCTTTGAACTTGATTTTTCACCAACTGCAGCGACTCCTGAGGGTACGTTTACTTCATTAACTGAAAAAATTGTATTGGATCTTACTCTGAAAGTGTTACAAGTTCAACAAGTTAAAGTTACTGGAAATCCAGTAGTTCTTCCTACGACTCCTTCTCCTTGTCCTCCTACTTTCACTTCCGGTTGCTAGTCCCAAAAAAAGGACTCTGTTTTTTAAAAACAGAGTCCTTTTTTTATGGGGTCTTATCAGTAAAAAGTGAACCGTCTAGATCAGCTGTCCATGAAATTTTTTATGAAAAGGGTTAGGTGGTTGATTTTGTTTTATAAAAAAGAAAAGCTTCTCTAAATGATCAGATAAGCTTTCGGAGTGACATTATTCTCTTCTCACTTTTATTTTATGTATATGTTAAATAAAGATTCTAACTTTAAGTTATATTTTTGAAAAATCCCCCCTTTTTATTCAATAGGTTATAGGAGTGATAATGGCGAAAAAATTAAAAAGAAATGCAATTCAATGCCGAAAATGTGGAGATGTGATTTTTAAGTATTGTTTATATCGATCAATTGCAGTTGATAGTGGTCTTGAATATGGTCGAATGATAGGTAATTCAGAGGACATCATTGAATTACATGAGTTTGAAGAAGAAAAAGAGGATTGGATGTTGTGTTTTGCAAGAGACGGAAAGCTTTAACAAGGTGTTTCATGTTATTATAGAGAAAGACATACAAACGAGAAAAACCGCCCCAGCTTTGGACGGCAAGGCGGTTTTTCATAATAAGGTTGGAATCAACCAATATATATTCTATATACATTCTAACATATAAAAGTTGATTCCTTCCACTAAGGGAGAGAATTATTTTATGACAAAAGTTGTAGATTTTGGGCAAGCTGAAAAAAAAGCGAAAATAAGAGATAGCAAGATTGATAGTATTTATGACCAGTTGCAAGCTGGTGGTTATTCAGAAGAAGAGAAGGCAATGCTCTTGCAGTTATTAAGTAAAACAACTGGTGGAGATGAGTATTTCATAGGGAAAAAGAAAAAACCTACAGATCGGGTGAGGTTTGTGCAGCTAATTATGGATAACATTAATTATCTTACTGAACTTGAGTATTTGAGTAGCAAGGAAGAAGCACTTTTATTTAAACTTGCTCCATATGTGGAATTTAAAACTAACGTTATTATTCAAAAAATTGATAAGGATAATGTAGATACAACTACTCCAGCATCACCTACATATTTAGCTGAACGTTTTAAAATGGCAAGAAAAAATGTTTCTGTAACGATGAATGGTTTATTTAAAAAAGGGATTTTAGGAGTTGCAGAAGCAGGAATAACAACAGAGGATGGTCGTGCATGCACAAGTCGTACATGGTTTGTAAATCCCAATATTATGTGTTGTAGTCCTAAAGATGGAATAGATAAAGCAACTCAACATATTTTTAGAAATTCATTAAGGAACTTTAAAATTGATGAGTCTAAGAAAAAATATAAATTACCAATCTACTTATTTTAGATGTCAAATTCTCATTGACATCTTTTTTTTATTATGATTTTCCTTTTTTTAGGTGTTACGAAAAAGTAACACAGGTGTTACTTTTTCGTAACACCTCATATACTATAAACCCTTGGTATTACTGACTTTCTTCACTTTGCTCTTCTCACTCTTATATATATAGCTAAAAGTTCCGCAAGGAACGGGTTGTATTTTTGAGAAAACCACTCAAAAATCTCCACCCTCAGAATCAAAAAGTCGGTTCGTTTATCCTCACCTAAAGGCTATCGCTTTTTCTTTTTGATTTTGTCCTTGCAAAACTTTTTTCGGCTCGATATGCTTTTTTCGCCAAGCCGACAGACAAAACGCAAGATTAAAGGTTATCGACTTGAATTAGCAAGTATACGAGCCGAACCGCTTAGATCAATCGCTCAAAAATTGTTCTTATTTAATATGTTGATACGTTTAATATGTGGGGTTTCGCCCCCACACGACGAGCCAGCACTCTAGCCAAAACGCAAGTTTTCAACTAAAAATCAAAAACAAAACCATAAAAAAGAATTATTTAATAATTTAGGAACCAAACCGAAACTCTTGCATAATATGTAATTAGGAAAAACAGTTTTGGAAACAAAACGCCATTTCCATCGGGGCAACCCGAAGGGAAGACCGATGTCTTCCCACCCTACATAAAAAGACCACCCTAGGGTGGTCTTTTTTAATTTTAGGTGATTTTCAGTTGTGATGAATTCCTCTGACTCTTTATTTTTATGATATTAGGAGGGGGGCTAGGGAAAATCTACCCAGTGGATTTGGACGAAGTCCATGGTTTTTGTTCTTGTACGACTTGTCCGTGATCGGCGAAGCCGGCGTTGTCCTGTAGGGCGCACTCTATTGTTGTAGAGACAGGAATGGATCGTGTATTGTTGTTGCTAAACCGAGAAACCAAAAATAAGGAAAGATATAAGAAAATTAGCGAAGCATAGGGAAGAACATCTATTTGATTATTAATTAAGGAATAGGAAAATATCAAAAGTTTCAGTTGTGATGATAAGATAAAGGAGTTATAACTGTTATATCGAAATTTAAATGTTAAAAAAGGAGGTTATGACTATTATGACTCCTACAATTTATGAGAATGTATCTCAGGTTGCGAAAAGATTGAAAATATCACCTTCTACGGTTAAAAAGTATTATTTGTTGATTGAGAGTTATAACTGTTATGCTTTTAAACGTGATGAGCGAGAACGAGTTATCTTTGGTGATTATGATTTGAAATTGTTACAAAGATTAGTAGAGTTGAAAAGTATGCCGCAAGTTACATTAGAAGATGCTTGTAAACTTCTTTTAGAGGAAGAAGGATTGAAGGCTAAAGATACAGATATGACTGTTATAACTCCTGAATCGAATGATTTAAAAGAGCTATTACAAGAATTAAAAAGTACAATTGATATACAACAAAGACAATTACAAATGCAAAGTGAACAAATAACTCAGTTAACAAGTTTATTGGAATCGCAGCAAAAATTATTAATGGATTCAAATGTTATAGAAAATAAACAGATTACAGATCGAGATAAAGCCGTTATAACTGTTATGCGAGAACTTCAAGAAGTAAAATTAATGATTGCGGCAAATAATGAAAAGAAATGGTATAAATTTTGGAAGTAATCCACTGAGTCCTATGCGTTTATGTCGCGAAAGTCACTTGAGTATGAGGGTGTAGAGGATCGTAGTCAAGTGAACCGTGGAATAAAAAGCGTAGGATGGATTATAGGGAGAGAGTGCCAGCTTTTAATCACTTATAATTAAGTTATTATAATAATTTAATTATAAGTTCATTTTTGTAAGATAAATTTTTATTTTATTAGTAATTGTGAGTTTGTTCGTTTGATTTTCAGTAAATAGAAAAAGCTGATCTTTTTCAGTTTTTTTTGCTAAAGTAACAAAATAAATTATATTGTGTCTAATCGCAGCTACGCTGGTATTAGACACAATATGTATAAATAGGTGTAACACCAACATTTTGTAGATTTTGTTGGTGTCACCTGAAATTAAAAAAAGACAGTAAAGAAACTGTCTTTTTTTGCTATCTTTTAAAGATAGCTGTTGAAAAGGTAATTTGGGGTTTTGGGGTAGTGTAAGATGATTATCATCTTATTTGTAGTTTATGTAAGTGATAATAAATGGCTTGTACAATCGTGGAGTTTAGTAATTTTTATTTTAATAAGTTAGTTAATTAGATATTTGATAGGGGAAGAAAGTCTAATCAAATGATTTTTTATTTTCATAGAATACAGTGTAAGTAATTTTTTAGGAAAAGGGGGGTATGTTAAATGTCTTTTAATCGCAGATGTGAATGTGATGAATGTAATAGAAATCGAAGAAGAAGAGAGTTTGAGGAGGTGAAAGAAGTGGGGAATCTTGAAGGGCGTAGAAGATTAGATGGTTTACGAGAAGGAGATAAAATTAATGTTTTTTCCGGTGGAGATCAGATCGATGGAACAGGAGTCTTTATTCGTATAGAGGATGGATTTCTTATTTGGGTTGATGCTGCTGCGAACATTAATGTGACAAGCCTAGATGTTATTAGTGTTCGAAGAGTAGTTTAATATTAATAAATGATATTTATTAATATTAAAAGATAAGGGAGAGGGCCCTTATCTTATTTTGTTTTTTTATGAAAAGTATAATGTATCATATGTATAAATTTTTAATTAGGTTTGTACATTCTTAATAAATGTGTTGTTGTTTTATGTAAAGGTGCCAAGAAATACTTTGTAGTTTTATTTCTTGGCATGGGTATTTATTTGGGTCTTTTGGATGCCGACCTTACAATAGTATATGTCCGCTATATGAAATGGTTTGTTATTTATGTTCAGTTAGGTAAAATTTAGAAAAGAAAAACACCTATTTTTTAATAGGTGTTTTTCTTGCAAATTGACTTATAAATTAAAGGAAAGGTTTTTCTATTAATTAATTTTTAAAAATCATCTTCATGATCATGTTTGTGTTCATGATGTTCGTCGCAATGTCTACGACGTTTGCAACGGAAACGATCACAATCAGGTGAATTTATAGAGATTACGTTAATTTTGTTAATCGCAATACGTGCTAATCCTGGGAAACAATCAAAGTCAGATAGAATAATTACGTTGTTTCCTTGAAAACCTTGAAATGTTGCACTTGTAGGTCTTTGATTATCATATTGAATAACAATGCAAGTGCCGGGAGTTAATGTTCTTAAAAATTGTCGTAACTCGGG
>NZ_JAKUGX010000059.1:0-7930 GCF_022664195.1 Bacillus cereus group sp. BfR-BA-01316 | reverse complement strand
TCTTTTGTTTTCATCATTAAATCGTTTGCATCATATATCGTAGTATTCCTTTCTATTATGTGAGCTCGTTACTTACCTTGAGAATTTGATGTTTTTCCTTAGAACATTCCAACGAATATTGAATACTTTATTTTCGAAAAATGCTCTATTTTACCAAAAGGTGATTTGACGATAATCGTCTTTTTATTTATGAAAACTATACAAAATGAAATTTTTATATCAATCTTCATCAAATTCTGTAACAGTTACATACTTTCAATGATTCTTTCTTTCTGCCACTCTCATTTGATTCGCCTGCGTTGTGTAAAATTGGACTACTAGAGGAAGTACGTCCAAAATTGCATCTCACCTTTTCCCTTTCTCACAAGATTACAAATTTATTAAGAACTAATAATTTTTATATCCTTTAAATTTGTCATCACAAGTAATTTTTATAATTAGTTCATTTCTCAATATAATTTGTGCATATGATTCCATTCAAAGATACAAAATATTTAAGTAACTATTTATAATTACATTGTTTTTATATCAAAATCCACAAAGGAGCTACATAACATGAATAAAAAAAATCTATTAAGTCAACAACTTGACGACGTGTCATCAGATGCTCTGAATACTCCTAGTAAGGCCCAAGAACAAATGCAAGAAACATCTCAAGAGGCACATAATCCGAACAACACCAATGTTAAAAAGAAAGACATTACTTTAGATTTACATGACGTAGACTTACCAATTTTAGACGTATATAGAACAACGAACAAAAAGTAACTTTCAAAGGGAAAAATCTTAAGAACGAGTGAACTTAATTCTTTTCCCTTTTCCTATTCAAATAACCATTTTATAAAGCTCTTAAATACCCGATTTCCCTTGCATAATCACACATCTTTTCCATTCCTTCTTCTGGCCACCCACAATGAATACAGTACAATCCGGCATAACCATTTCGCCAATTTGAATTATCATTACCGAATATAAAGTCCGTGAAATCTCTAATTAACCCCCACATCGTTCCGTCACTTGAGAAATATCTGCATCGCTTCTTGTCATACGCATTGGAATAGTGGTCAACGAACTATAGATTTCTACCATCATGTTTAAAATAAGCTGTTCTATTTTCATCTTCATAATGAAAGATATCCTTTTCGTGATCTGCTAAGTAACTAAGAAGTGAATTTACGATTTCAATGCGTTTTTGTTTGTCCATTTCCCTTTACGAATAATCTTTTTTATATTACACATACTACTTCTGAGCCGACTTCCCACCGGCTTCACTCTTTTCAAAACGGGGATTTCTCCTCCGTGTCATGCACAAACGGCGGTTAACCTAGTCAGTTATCTGCCGTTTGTGCGTATAAACGTAAAAATTCTTGTCTACACTGTTTAGAGAAAACATCTTAAGCCATTTGTAGACATCTCCAGCACAGGTTATTTGTACGGCCGATACAATAAAAAGTATCGGTCTTATTTCTTTATCTCCGTATTACTTTTCGACAAAATAACACTTTTGTTTAATTTGTTTCTTTTCATTGGACAGCTCTTTAATTCTTACTCTCTTGTCGCCCACTACAAATGTCGAATAACCTGTACATAGTTACATTCAACTTGATAAAATGCAGATAAGGTAGTCAGAAAGGTGATGATGTTATGTTCCAACAACAAAATAATAGGGATCGTGTCATGTTTTCTATGCAAGGTATCCCAACAAACAAAGCTAACATGAATCAATTGCCAAAATGGATTAGAATATTTGGCTATTGTGCATTTACATTTATGACATTAAGCGCTTTATTGCTATTGATATTAAGTTTGAATTAAATTATTTTATATAAAGAATCCAACGGGATATACAGACTTGTCCACTGTTCATAATTCTGTAACACATACGTACGAGTTCCTGTGTTAAACTAATCTTATTCAAAGAAGTCATTCGTTATTTATTGAATCAACAATTCTTAATACCCCGTCCCCTGCCCTAGCTCCCCTGCTAGGGCTTTTTGTTATTTCGATTTTTTCTATTAAATTCGTATTCTTCATAACTACCATCCTTTCAATTTGCTATGCTACTAATCATTTTTATAACTTCATCAGTATCTATAAGAAAATGAGCGTTTTTTTAAGTATGCCTGTTACATAATTACTGGATGTTTACCCTGGCAGTTCGCTCCCTCTTGCTCCTTGTACTTGCTGTACCGCTTAGTTATAAAGTGAAACTTCAATCAGTGGAGGCTTTCTCCATCCCTGACTGATTGTCAGCCCGTTAGTGCGGGATAAAATTATAGTGTAACTATCTTTTTCTACGCTAAAATACCAAAAGCACTCGTTGCCATTAGTTGACAATCAAGTGCTTTAAATCCTATTTTCTATTTCCTCTCAAAATTTTCTTACGGGATTTATTTATGCCTTTAAATACATTAAATTCGTCCACATTTGATTTTTTTCTTTCACCAGAACTACCTTCACCCGTACCCTTAGACTTATTTACTTTCCCTACATGATATACAAGTTCTTCAACATTCTGCTTAAATTACAGTGCCGTATGCAAATTACTTTGAAATTCTACCATCACTTAATCTCCTCTATCTCTATATTTTCAAGAAAATTATAATATGGAAAAATATTCAAATGAACCGAATGTTCATATTTAATATACAATTAACTTCTATAACTAAAGATAAGAAAACACTCTTATCTTATTCCAACATAACGGTGTCGAGAGAATATGGTCTTACCCCAGTCAAGTAGACAGTAATAGATTAGGTGTCTTTTCATTAAGCAGCCTTAGTTCCAAATTCAATAGGACTAAGGTTGTTTAATCTTTTTTGAAATCTTTTTTTATTGTAATAGCTCATATATCTTTTAGTAGCCTTAAAAACTTCTGCTTTTTCATGAAACGTATGTCTATAAAAGCATTCTGCCTTAAAATGACTAAAAAAGCTCTCTATACATGCATTATCGTAACAATTTCCCTTCCTAGACATACTCACGGTTATTTTGTGCTTTTTAAGTAATTGGTTATATTTTTTTGACGTATACTGATAACCTCGGTCGCTATGTAATACTGTTTCGTGGAATTTTCTTTTTCTTAAGGCTTTATTAACTGTGTCTGTAACTAATTTTAAATTGTTGTATTCGCTCATTTGGTAGGCCACAACTTCGTTATTGTAAAGGTCTAGTATCACGGAAAGATATATGCGCTTATTGTTAAAGGTAAGATAGGTTATATCTGTAACCCATTTTTCATTTGGCCTTGTAGTTGAAAACTCTCTGTTTAACAGATTTTCCGACACGACGCATTGTTCTTTTAAACCAAAATGCCTCCACTTTTTCTTTCGAATCTTAGCTTGTATCCCCATTTTTCTCATTAAACGATATGCTCTTTTGTGATTTACCTGTAAACCATAATACTTTGTGAGCCATATACAAATTCTTCGGTAACCATAGCTACCATTTATATCTGGATCTCGTTCGCATTCTACTATTTTAGACATGATAAATTGGTCCTCTTTCATCTTTTCAGAGGGATCGTTGATTCTTTTTTCCCACTTATAATATCCACTTCTTGAAACACCTGCAATTTCACAAAGCAATACAATTGAAAAGTTCTGTTTTAAGGTATGAATGACCTCGTATTCTACTGATTTAATTTTTTTGATCTCATCCCCTTTTTCGTAGCTAATAGCTTTTTTAAGTATGCGTTTTCCGCTTCTAATCGTTGTATTCTAGCATCTTGATTTATTTCATTTGTTTGTCTAGATCTTCCACGTTTTTCTTGTAGGCCCAGAATCCCTTCATTTTTATATTTTTTAATCCATCTATCTATAACTGAATATGTAACTCCTAATTCCTTTCCAATTAATTGTACTTCCAATTCCTCTATGTAAGTACAATTCAATAGCTTTCATTTTAAAATCGATTGAAAAAGTTCTTCTAATTTTTCCCATAAAAAAATCCCCTCCATTATAAACAGTAAAGTAACTTTCTTTCAACTGTCTACTATAAGGGGATCATATCAATACGCTAAAGTCATCTTTTTTTACCTTATTATTTTACTAACTCTCCATTATAAACTTTTATATCAAGCGGAGCCGTTAAAAACTGTGCTGCTTTACTAACGAAAGATGTGAAGTGTTCACTCGTATTATGACTCGCAACTGCCGCTTCATCTTTCCATACTTCTACCATCGTATAAACACTTTCCTTTTCAGTATCTTTATATAGATCGTAAGATACATTTCCACTTTCTTCTCTTGAACCATGAAGTAGTGGCTGAATTTCTTCTAAAAATGATTGTTGTTTTACTGAATCTACTTGAAATATTGCGTGAATAATAATCATGGTGTTTCCCCTCTCATATTCCACTTATTTCTGTATTCTGTAAAATTACTTCCACTCAGCAACTTTTTCAACTGGAAGACGTACTGATTGGTAACCACTGTCAGCAGCTTTTCCGATTGAAATTAACATAACTGGTACGTGACGTTCTTTATCTAATCCGAATGCTTCTGCGATTTGGTCTTTTTCAAATCCACCAATTGGGCAAGTGTCATAACCGTGAGCACGAGCTGCTAACATAAATTGCATCGCTACAAGACCACCGTCAATTAGTACCGTATCTTTCATTACTTCTGGTGGAACCATTGAGAAGTAAGCTGAAAGTTTTTGCATTTGATCTTCTTTTACTTCAGCTGGCATTAATCCGCGCTCTACTGCTGTACCGTAAATTTCTTCTGCGTTATCAAAGTTGTTTAAGTCACCAAATACAGCGATCATTGCTGAAGATGTTTCTACTTGAGATTGATTAAATTTTGCAAGTGGCGCAAGTGTTGCTTTTGCTTCGTCACTTGCAATAACTAGGAATCTCCATGGTTGCATATTTACTGAAGATGGTGCAAGTGTTGCCTCTGTAAGAATTTCTGTCATTTCTTCTTTGCTAATTTTTACAGCTGGATCGTATTTACGAATTGAACGACGTCCTGTTAAAATTTCGTTAAAATCATTTGTTTTTACTGAGTTAGTCATAGTTGTATTCTCCCTTTTTTATAATTCTTTTATGTTTTCTTGAATGCGGTCTAACATCGTTAAAAGATTGTCGCGTTCTTCTTCACTTAATCCTTTAAATGCTGAAGTAGCGAAACGCTCTTTTTCCTCTTGATACACTTGAATTTTATTTCGCCCCTCTTCTGTAAGAGAAACTAACGTAATTCTGTTATCATCTGGATTTTTACGTCTTGTAATCATTCCGTTTGCTTCCAGCTGTTTTAAATGCCTCGTAATCGCGGCATTATCAATATTCACTTCTTGCTGAAGTGCTTTTTGACTAATTTCATCTACTTCATATAACTGAAGTATAAGCTCTAGTCTAGATTGACTCATACCCGTACACCCTTCAAACTTCGAACTGACTTCTTTATTGAGGAAGTGTAATTTATATAAAATAATCGCTTCTTTTGAGCATGAACTTGTCAAATTACCCCTCCTTTACATCCAAACCAAAAATGTTTGATACATCAATAGTTGATATGTCAATTAATATAATCTATATCGATTTATAATGCAAGCATTTTGTTTTCTTTTTATTTTTCCAAATTAAGGCGCTTTGTCACATTACAAAAAATGTTAATTGCATTATAATAGTACTAATTTAAATGACTGGAGAGTGATTGTAATGCGGCAATACACAAATAGAAATGAGGAAATAAAAATGGAAAATGAAATGAGGATATTTATATATGACAACAATAAATATAGGGATTGTCGCGCACGTAGACGCTGGCAAGACGAGTTTGACTGAGCGTATTCTTTATGAAACGAATGTGATTAAAGAAGTTGGCCGAGTAGATAGTGGCAATACGCAAACTGATTCAATGGAATTAGAAAGACAACGCGGAATTACGATTAAAGCATCTGTCGTTTCTTTCTTTATTGATGATTTAAAAGTAAATGTCATTGATACACCCGGACACGCTGATTTTATCGCTGAAGTGGAGCGATCATTCCGCGTTTTAGACGGTGCCATTTTAGTTATCTCTGCCGTTGAAGGTGTGCAAGCACAAACGAAGATTTTAATGCGAACACTACAGAAACTAAACATACCGACTGTTTTATTTGTAAATAAAATAGACCGTAGTGGCGCAAATACTGAAAAAGTTGTGAAACAAATAAAAGCAATTCTTTCAAAGGATGCATTCCCCTTCTACTCTGCCCAAAACGAAGGAACAAAGAAAGCTCGTATTATTGAATATAAATCATATGAAGATCGTATTGAACGATTAGCGCCATATAAGGAATCATTGCTTGCATCATATGTAAATAACGAAATAATACCGGACGCACTATTAAGAAAAGAACTCGAAAAGCAAATACAGCAAGCAAATGTGTTTCCTATCTTTTTTGGTTCAGCAATGACAGGTATTGGAGTAACTGAGTTACTTGAAAATATTTCAGCCCTAATTCCAGCTACTAAATCGGCACAAGATGAAACATTATCCGGTGTTGTTTTTAAAATTGAACGAGAATCTTCCGGGGAAAAAATTGCTTATGTAAGAGTTTTTTCTGGTAGTTTACACGTTAGAAAATATGTTGATATTCAGCGCAGTGAGTCTCTGTCACATAAAGAAAAGATTAAAAAAATGTGCATATTTCATAATGGAAATGCGGTTCAAGCTTCTACTGTTCAAAGTGGAGAGTTTTGCAAAGTATGGGGACTTACTAATATTAAAATGGGTGATATTATCGGTGAACGGACAGATTATATTAAAGACATTCACTTTGCCGAACCACAAATGGAAGCAGCAATCGAGGCAGTTCCTAAAGAGCAAATTCATAATTTATACGCTGCACTTATGGAACTATGCGAAGAAGATCCTCTCATTAAGGTTTGGAAAGATAATGTTCATAATGAACTATACATTCGCCTTTTCGGTGAAGTACAAAAAGAAGTTATTGAAACAACACTTTATGAAAAATACAATTTACAAGTTACTTTTTCAAATACGCGAGTTGTATGTATTGAAAAACCAATTGGCATAGGGAATAGCGTTGAAGTAATGGGTGAAAAAGAGAATCCTTTTTACGCAACAATCGGCTTCAAAGTGGAACGTGGTGAACTTAACTCTGGTATTACGTATAACTTAGGCGTTGAACTCGGATCACTACCTTTAGCATTTCATAAAGCGATTGAAGATACTGTATTTCAAACGTTAAAACAAGGTTTATACGGCTGGGAAGTTACTGACATTATCGTCACATTAACGCATACTGGCTATGCAAGTCCTGTCACAACAGCAAGTGACTTTAGAAATTTAACCCCACTCGTTTTAATGGATGCATTGAAACGAGCTGAAACATGTGTATTTGAACCAATAAATGCCTTTGAATTAACTGTTCCAGAGCACGCAATTAGTACCGCAATGTATAAACTAGCTGCCATTCCAGCAACTTTTGCAGAGCCTACGTTGCATAATGACTCTTATCATTTAACAGGATCATTACTTGTTGCGAAAACAGAGAATTTTAAACGAATGCTCCATTCATTTACTGAAGGAGAAGGTATCTTTATAACAAAGCCAGGTGGTTTTACAAAACTGACGGCTCCCTTCCCTACTCGAAAACGTGTTGACTTTAATCCGCTAAATCGGAAAGATTATTTACTTCATGTGTTGAAGGCTTATTAATTAACAAATAGGAAAAAGCGCCCTCTTGTATGATATTTTCTTTACTAGAGGGCACTTTTTTACACAATATCAAGGTAGAGCTGGTTCAAACTCTCCTGTGATTGTTTGATATCCATTATTGTTCTCATATTCCTGTTTCCGCTCTAACCCGAACTTTTCTAAAATAGGAAGGTCATTTGTTGAAAATACATAACTATTTTCTAGCGCAACGTGTTCGTGCCATGCCCAGTTTGGTACAACAAAGAAGTCTCCTTTCG
>NZ_JAKUGX010000058.1:0-8460 GCF_022664195.1 Bacillus cereus group sp. BfR-BA-01316 | reverse complement strand
TCACCACGGTCAACATCATCACCAAGGCCACCATCAGCAACAAGTACATCACCAAGGCCATCACCAAGTTCATCCGCAGGCTGTCCTTTATCAAACTCATCAAAGTCAACATCATGGTCACCACGGTCAACATCACCACCATGGTCATCATCAAGGTCAACAGCACCACCAAGGTCAACAGCAACAACAATACCAACAATATCAGCAGCAACAACAGCCTTGGACTGGTGGAGTTGGAGCAGGGACGACAGCAGGAACAGCTGGTATTGCAGGAGCAGCAGGACACGCGGGACATGTGGGTCATTAATGAATTGCGTGAAAAATATATCGGTGAAAAAAGACATAATAAAAAACTGCTAGGGGATCCTAGCAGTTTTTTTCCGCCTCTTGACGCTGGCGTTCGATTTCAGCACGAAGTTGTGGTTCAGGTGCTTGCCATCCTTCTGGTTTTAAAATTTTGCCATCGCCTTCACGGAAGCGAGGTTTCCCATCAGGGAATAGTTTTGCCATGTTAGCGTTGTTTACAATTTCGAATCCTTTATCTGGACGTACACCCATTTCTGCAAACGTTCCGAATGCAAAGTAAATAAGGTCAATAAGTGCATCATATTGATCTTCAACAGTTGTTGCTTCTAGAAATTCTTCTAACTCTTCTTGCATAAAGCTAGCACGAATTTTTGCACGCTCTTCTGTTAGTTTTGTTGGAGTGTTTGTCACAGGATGTCCGAATACTTCGTGCATTTTCGCAACAAGTTCGTACCCTTTATCTAAACCTTTTTCGTTTGTCATGTTGTTTCATCCTTTCTCACTTTGTGCCGAAGTTTATTGTAACATAAGGTGATTGTTTAATAAAAAGAACATCTTATAGAAATAAGATGTTCGCTCGTTATTCTTCTTTCTTAATTAAAATGGATAAAATAAGATCGATGCCAAACATTCCGATGAGTAGCATTGGTATAACGACAAGTAAATAACGTGTGAAAGAAACATTTTTTAAGTATGTATGAGCAAATAAAAAGACGCCGAGAAATAAAATACCATTTAAAATAGGTTTTACTAATTTTTTAGACATAAGCTCCCCCGTAAATATCCCTTTTCTCTATTTAAAAATAAAAACTCCCCTCTCCGTTGTACCATGCCAGAGAGGGGAGTTCAATCATTAACTTATTCAATTACACCAGAATTTGTAATATTGACAGTGTATTTCACCTTAATAGGAACATCTTTATACATTCTTCGCCACTCTTCTAATTTGAATGGACGGTAATGTTCTTTATACCTTGCACCGAGACCGAGTGGATCCACATTTAAAGATTTAAACTGTTTAATTAATTTGTTAGCCGTTGCACCTAATTGTTTTTCAACTGATTTTTCTATTTTTTTTGTGTTCTTTTTATTTTCTAAGTTGAACTGTTTAGATAGTTCTTGAATACGTGCTTCTAGTTTGACGTGTATGAAAAATGATGGTTTACCATCTTTAATACTTACTTGGTAAGTTGGGACGGATCGAATATTATTAATGATTGTGTATCCTGAGTTTGCTTTAAATTCATGTGAATCTAATCGGTGTTTTTCCAATAAGCCTTTAAAGGCAAACATATCATGATAACTAATTTTTCCAATATATTTATCTCCTTTTAAAAGGCCGATGCCAGTAATTTTTATTTTATCTTTATCTTTTTTGAGAATTGGTAAATAGGAATCTTGGCCTTCACGATAATATCGATAAGCTCCTAAATGTAGATTGTCAGTAGGTAAAGGGCCTGTTTGCATATTATGGTCTAACATTTTCTTTATATAAATGGCAACGTTAGATGATGTTGTATATTTACCTTTTAGTAAGTCTAGCCCTGTTCCCTCTAATAAACCGACATACATAGAGTTCCCGATATTCACATCACGAATTAACGTGTCAAAGGAAGTTGATAATCCTTTTTTTGCGATTTTTGTAGTAAATAAAGCAAAACGCATTTGTCCACTTGCAAACGGCTGAGAGGATTCTAAAGAAGTATCCGCTTTTACTTGTTTTACTGCGTTTCCTACTCCTTCGAAGACTTGAACTTTATTACCTTTTTTCTGTATAGGACAAACGAATGTGACTTTTACTTTATTATCTTTTGCTGTATCAAAAACAGTCCCTTGAATGAGATTGACATCATCGATAATATTTTTTTGTAAGCAGCCAGTTAGACTAAGGATGCTGATACAAGAAAGAAGCATTAATTTTCTTTTGATTTTTTCCATTTTCTTTTCACCCACACAATAATAAATAGAATTGGGATGTATATGTATATAAGCCAAAAACTAATTCTTGACGCATTACTAATAAAGTCATTAATATCATGTCTGTTTGTTAAAAGTTGTGAAACAATGAGGGTAATAAGCAAAAAAGTAATTAAAACACCTCTTTGTTTTACACGAAATATTTCGTGTGTTCCTCTTGTTGCTGCCCATAAAGGAAGAATGAAGCTCGTAACAATAACGAGAGTATAAGCTGAGATTGCAATGTACTCTAGCCGTTCTATGAAAGGAAGTTGGACAACTTGAGTCATAGAGAGCTGGGCCCAAATTGTTTTGGATAATTGTTTTTCGCTAAAGAAGGTAAAAGCTAAGAGGGTGCTAAATAAATATAAAAGATTAGAGAATAGCGCACCGTATTGTGCAAATTTATGAGATTTCTTAGACTCTTTTACAAATGGATAAATCATAAGAAAAATTTCAAATCCGCTCATAGTATAGATTGATAATTGAGCTGCCTTTAAAATGTCTGAAAATGAATGTGAAAATACAGGGAGTAAATTAGACCAGTGAGTGTATTTTAAGATAAAAAGGCTAAGGAAAAGATATCCGAGTGTCCCGCCGATAGAAATGACACAGATACCAGTAATAACACGAAAACCAGATGAGATAATATAGTAACCGACTAAGCATAGAAAAGTTGTTAGCATCCAAATCGAAGCAGAAGGAAACATCCATACTTGAATAATTTCTACATATGTTCGTACAACGGAAATACTAACGGTTAAAAAATACGCTATAAAAATGAGGTTAATGCCGTTTCCTAGCCATTTTCCAAATGTTTGTCTTTGTAAATCAATTAAATTTCCGTTTGTTTCTTTTAACAAGAAATACATCATCCATAGGAGAATATGAATGATGATTCCTGTGAGAAGGACACTTATCCAGCCATCGTATCCAGCTGCTTTCGCAATAATGCGGGCAAATCCGAGAACACCAGCACCAAATTGTGCACCGTGAATTAAGAAGAAAACGAAGATAGGTGATATTTGGTGTTCTGCTTTAATTTTACTCATCGATGCACCTCATTTCTTAATCATCAAAATCAGATGTATGTTTTGTTGAAATTCCTTTTGCTGATTTCTTAACATGCTGTGGTCTAGCTTGTACATCCCTTGTATCAATCATCGTTAATGGAAAACGAATCCAAGAGTCCTTTGCTGATTGTTGGCGTGTTGGATAAAACAGTGCGTACGGCTTACGTAAAGAAGTTAGTCTAAAAAGATGGGTAAATAAAAAGATAAATCCAAGAGAAATACCAAATAGACCACCTATTTCTGCAAATGCGAGAAATGGGAAACGTAGTAAACGAACGGCGTTACCCATTTTGTAAATAGGTGTAATAAAGGAAGCTAACGCTGATAAGGCAACGATAATTAATAAAATGTTACTCGTTAACCCAGCTTGAACAGATGCTTGTCCAATTACGATACCACCTACAATACCGAGTGTTTGTCCTACTTTCATCGGTAACCTAGCCCCAGCTTCTCTTAATAAATCAATAACTAATTCCAAAAAGAGTGCTTCGATTAAAGGTGGGAATGGTACTTGTGCTCTTGATAAAATCAATGTTTCAAGCAAATCACTTGGAATGAGTTCGTAATGATAATTTAAAACGGCAACATATAATGGGGCTGCACAAATTGAGAAAAGAACCGCGATAAGTCGTAAAATCCTTGAAAATGTAGCATACAGCCAAGAGACGTTATAGTCTTCTGGTGAAATAAAGAAATCGAAATATGATACAGGAGTTAGTAGAACATTTGGTGAACCGTCAACAAAAATTGCAATTTTGCCATCAATGAGTGCCTTTGTCACTCTATCAGTTCGTTCTGTATTTATATATAATGGAAAAATTGACTTTTCTCCCATTAATTCTTGAAGATAAGCACTATCATTAATTTGATCGTATTCAAGAGCTCGCAATGACTCTTCGAGAAAATCCACATTATCCTTTTCTGCAAGGTTGTCTAAATACATTATTACAACCTTTGTTTTCGAAAAGGAGCCAATTATCATTTCTTTTGTTTGCAGTTCTAATACTGGAAGGCGTTTACGGACTAAATTAATATTTGTATCAATAGCTTCTACAAAACCTTCTTGCGGACCAATAACTGTTGATTCATTTAATGGAGGGCTTGGTGCCCGGTAAGTATCAATTGCAATGTTTGCAAGCATACATTTTTGATCTTGCTGGTGCAATTGAATAATCGCATGTCCCTTTAAAACCATGTCCTCAATTTTTTGTAAGTCGTTTGTAATCGTTATACCACTCATTGGAATATGTTCTTTTAGCTCTTCGAGTGAAGAGCAGGATCGTTCCAAAAGAGTAGGCATTAAATACTTTTGTAGTTTTTCCCCATCAAGTGATGGACGATAGTAAGAAATCCAATAAGGCATCGTTTCATCATCAGATGTATGATAATTAACAAAATCACTAGACTGCTTTAGTTTTGCTATTAAGTCTTGTAGAGAGTGAATATGGTCCTTTTCTGGTTTGCTAAAGTCATAAATGCTGTTACTTTCAGCGCTTTGCTGCTTATCTTGAGAAGAATTGTCTTGCTTAGCATCTTGCTGTTTGTTTTGAGAAGCCCCCTCTTGTTTAGCACCTTGCTGTTTGTTTTGAGAAGAATCCTCTTGCTTAGAATTTTGCTGTTTGTCTTGAGAAGAATCCTGTTGCTTAGAATTTTGCTGTTTGTCTTGAGAAGAATCCTCTTGTTTAGAATTTTGCTGTTTGTTTTGAGAAGAATCCTGTTGCTTAGAATTTTGCTGCTTGTCTTGAGAAGAAGCATCAGTTTGTTCCTTACTTTTTGGCTCGTCATTCTTATCTTTGTTATGTTCTTTTTGATCATCAGACTGTTGTTTCGAATCAGCTGTCTCTTTTGTATTTGATTTTTTTTTCTTACGTAACCAATTCCAAATCATATATATTCCCTCTTTGATTTTGTAATATAGTGCTATTTTGTGGCTAATTTTGTATATTATTCATTTATTTATGAAAAGAAGAAGGAGATTGGCTTGCATAGAAAAAATCCTTTAGTAAGCAGTTCATAAAATGACGGGAAGAAGGCGAGTCTGTGCAAATTGTAAAAAAGGAGAAGTTTGTTTTAAAAGAATTTGTGTTTGAAAATGGTAGGGAGATTCCTGTTCAAATGGGGTATGAGACGTATGGTGCTTTAAATAGAGAAAAATCAAATGGGATTTTGGTTTGTCACTATTTTAGTGCAACAAGTCATGCGGCAGGAAAATATACAGAGCATGATGAGGAAGCTGGTTGGTGGGATGGATTAATTGGACCTGGGAAAGCAATTGATACAAATAAATATTTCGTTATATGTACTGATAACCTTTGTAATGTACAGGTGAAGAACCCTTACGTGATTACAACGGGACCAAAATCGATAAATCCGGTGACTGGTTTTGAGTATGCGATGGATTTTCCAGTTTTCACATTTTTAGATGTAGCACGTATGCAATATGAGTTAATAAAAGATATGGGCATTTCTAGATTACATGCTGTAATGGGACCTTCGGCAGGTGGGATGATTGCGCAGCAATGGGCTGTCCACTATCCTCATATGGTAGAACGAATGATTGGAGTTATTACGAATCCACAAAATCCAATTATAACGTCGGGAAATGTAGCGCAAAATGCGATTGAAGCAATTCAGCTTGATCCAAATTGGAAAGGTGGAAAGTACGGAGAGGAGCAACCAACGAAGGGGCTTCATTTAGCGAATAAAATGATGTTTATGAACGCATTTGATGAACATTTTTATGAAAAGGCATTCCCGCGGAACAGTATAGAAATGGTACCTTATCAACAATTTTCTGCATTAACATCATTTGAGAAAGAAATAAATAAAGTGACATGTAAAAGTATAGATTTAGTAGATGCAAATTCATGGATGTATACTACAAAAGCGGTCTTATTACATGATATTGCACATGGATTTTCTTCCTTAGAAGAGGCTCTTTCTAAGATTGAAGCGAATGTACTCATGATTCCATGCAAACAAGATTTACTTCAGCCGCCTCGTTACAATTATAAAATGGTAGAAATTTTGCAAAAGCAAGGGAAGTACGCAGAAGTATATGAGATAGAAAGTATAAATGGGCATATGGCAGGAGCGTTAGATGTTCATTTATTTGAAAAGAAAGTTTATGAGTTTTTAAATCGGAAAGTATCTAGTTTTGTGTAGGAAATAATTAATGTGGAAAGGTGCATGATTTATAGTAGGCACCTTTTTTTACATGATTTGCAGACGGAAAATATATGAAGCGATTGATAAACCGAAGAAAGCTATACTAAGTAATAGAAATAAGAATGACATTTCTTGAGGGGATTTTATCTTTTTATTATTTTTCATACTAAGAGCAATAACTGCAAAAACTAAGAAAATGATGCCCATAATGAAAAGAAAAAGTGTCATTTTAACTGGCTCCTTTCATCAAACAAGTATATTGAGGATACAATGCGCCAGTTATGTTTGTAAAGAATAAGTTTTGCGGGAAAATTGAGAAATAAATGTTCCATTCTTTGCGTTCCTTCCTTCGCGTGCTAAAATTGATGAGAAATGTTTGTTTAAAGAAGAAACTGAAGGTTTTATTGTATATAAGGAGGAACTACATATGACAGAAGTAAAAACAATTACTACAGAAGAAGTGCAAGAGCGTTTAGAAAATGGAGAAACATTATTTTTAGTAGATGTAAGGGAAGATGAAGAAGTAGCGGCAGGGAAAATTCCGGAAGCTGTACATATTAAAATGGGCGATATTCCAAATAAAGTAGATTTCTTTGAGAAAGAGAATGAATATATCTTTATTTGCCGTTCGGGAATGCGCAGTGAAAATGTATGCCATTATTTAAATGAACAAGGATTTAAAACAGTGAATATGGTTGGCGGTATGCTTCAGTATGAAGGCGAAACTAAATAAGTAGCTGCAAAAACTTGAAACGTGTTTGTTTCAAGTTTTTTTCTTTTGCATACAGTGTATAAAAGGGGGAGAGGTAAATGGGGATTAACATGCGTAAAGTAAAAATCATAAATAATACAGGAGCTGTTAATGTTGGTGACTGTTATAATATCTCACCTTTAGCTGTGGCAAAAATATATGCCGGTGCTGGAGGGTCAAGTGCGGCAGTTTTTTTAAATGGAAAACGTATACCTGAACCTACAATTAGAACATCAGTATTTTTACCGCCATTAGCAACAAGTACACGTACATTAGGTGCATAAAGGAAAGGTAGAGTGTAAGTATGCCTGCGCATATAAAAGAGTTTATTATTGTTAATAATACTGGGAATATATTTACCGGTGATAATTTGAGTGATACATCGTTTACTGCTTCGAAATCGTATAGTGGTTCAACGGGTTGCACTTGGATTGATGTTGTTACAGTAATAGGGACGGAGACGAAGCTTTGTTTACAGCCGGGAGATAGTGTGACGACAACGTATACGAGAGGTACTCCTGCTGGCACTGTAACGGGAACAAATATGGGGCAAGGTGCAAATGTGTCGAGTATATCGCAAGCTGTCCCTAATACAGATAATATGGATTCAACAGCTGGACTCCCCTAGGAAATTAGGGGAGTTTTTATTAATTTAATTAAAAAATTCACTTCATAAAATAAATTAGAGTCTAATAAAAGTAGTCTTGGAGATTGTTTTTGTAAATAGATTAAAAAGAAGAGTTTTGTTTCATGTAAAAAGATGGTTTGTAGGTGGTGAAAGTGTGAAAGAGCGCGATAATAAAAATAAACAAAATTCATTAAACTCTAATTTCAGAATTTCACCAAATCTTATTGGTCCTACTTTCCCTCCTGTTCCAACAGGATTTACTGGCATTGGGATTACTGGACCAACAGGACCGCAAGGAGTGCAAGGGATTCAAGGACCAGCTGGACAAATAGGAGCAACAGGACCAGAAGGACAACAAGGACCCCAAGGAGTGAGGGGATCGGCAGGAGATACAGGAGCGACAGGTGCACAAGGTGTCCAAGGAATACAAGGTCCGATTGGTCCAACTGGCGCAACTGGAGTACAAGGTATACAGGGAATACAAGGAGTACAAGGAGCGATAGGAGCAACTGGACCTGAGGGTCCTCAAGGTGTTCAAGGAGTGCAAGGAGTGCAAGGGTTACCGGGAGTAACTGGAG
>NZ_JAKUGX010000057.1:0-8711 GCF_022664195.1 Bacillus cereus group sp. BfR-BA-01316 | reverse complement strand
TCTAGCATCTAAAAATAAAAATTGACGTTCACGTTGTTTGTTTCGTTCAGTTTTCAAAGAACTTATCTGCCGCTCATTTGCGACTCCCTTATGTTAACATTTTCATATTTCGATGTCAACCAAGTTTTTTTATTTCTTTTGTCGCTTTCTGCGTTGTTGCTATCGGCGACTTGTTCTATATTACACCTCTATACCCCAATCGTCAATACCTTTTATGCTTTTTATTTAATAAATTATAAAAGAGATTGAACACTCTTAATCTAATCCATTCCTAGAGATTCTTAAACTTGCATAGGACGATTGTAGTCAAGTTGATAATCGACAGTTCACACTATCCCGCTTAATACTAATAATTTTCTAAAGAATGAATGTTAGACCAAGTAAATATATATTAAGGATAGCGTTATTATTATTATTATTCTTATACATCCCAGCTAAAACCACCATCTCTTTCTTCCCTCTTATCTCTAGAAGATTATAAACAAAACACTTCACTTATCTTCTTTACATTTACTAAATCGATGAGGATCTCAAGTAATCTAATAAACTTAGGAGGCGTTATGAAATGCATGGTAATAAGAAGATAATTTATGTATCCCATGATGCCCATTTCCACGGAGCACAGCTGCTTTCTTTACATACTATTAAAGCTCTTAAAGAAAACTTTGATTACTCCGTCGCAATTATCTCTATTGGAACAGGCATTTTAATCCGTGAGTTCCAACAATATGGTCCTGTTTATTGCCTAGAGGAAGACTACCCAACAGACGAAAAGGTCGAATTATTAATAAAGAAATTATTATCACAAGACTACACCATTGCTATATGCAGTACTATCATAAGTGGAGATATGGTTGCATTACTAGCTAGACACAATATAAAAGTTATTTCATTAATACATGAATTACCTCATTTAATACAGCAGTACTCTGCCGAAGAAAAAGCAAAAAACATTGCTGAATTTGCTTACAAAATTGTCTTCCCTTCACAGTACGTATATGAAAAGTTTTGTACAATTACCCAATTAGATCATCAAAAATGCCACATTCTCCCGCAAGGTTTATTTAACCACAACCCTTATAAGAACAATATTACAGAAGCTAAAAATGAATTGCGCAAAAGACTCAACCTGCCTCTAGATAGCAAAATTATTTTGGGTGTAGGTTTCGCTGATCATCGAAAAGGGATAGATTTATTCTCATTTATTGCTTACTCAGTAAGAAAGATTAATACGAACATTCATTTCATTTGGGTAGGACAAACGGATATTCGCTTCATGGATACTATATCACCTAAATATAAAGCCCATTTCACATTAGTCGATCCTACTCCAGATATCGGCTTATATAACGCCGGGTCTGATTTATATTTATTAACCTCAAGGGAAGATCCTTTTCCAAATGTTGTTTTAGAAGCATTAGATACAAAGGTTCCTGTTATAGGATTTAAAAATGCTGGAGGTTTTGAGGATGTTGTTACAGAAAAGACTGGCGCCTTAGTAGATTTTTTAAATTTACCAAAAATGCTAGAAAGAATATATGAATTTATTGAAGATGAAGAATTACGGTTACAAAAAGGTACCTTTGGCCAAAAACTTATTGAAAAGAATTTCAATTTCCTTAATTACATTTATCAATTACTAGATCTTCTCGAAAATAACTACAAAAAGATTAGTGTAATTATACCGAACTATAATTATGAAAAATATTTACCTGTCCGAGTCAAATCAATATTAAACCAAACCTACCCCCTTTACGAACTAATCTTCCTAGACGATGCCTCTACTGATAAAAGTGTACCAACATTTGAAAAGCTGCTCTCACAAGAAAATAAGACACATCTGAAAGTTCAACATATTATTAATGATAAAAACTCTGGTTCTGTATTTAAACAATGGATAAAGGGAATCTCTGCAGCAACCGGTGATTACATTTGGATCGCAGAGGCCGATGACTTATGTGATAAGACATTTTTACAAGAAGTGATACAAGGATTTCATATAAATACTAACGTTACCTTAGGCTACACACAATCAAAACAAATAGACGAACAAGGAAATGTAGTGGTTGATCATTATTTAGATTACACAAATGATATCGATAAAGAAAAATGGAAAACCCCTT
Organism: Bacillus cereus group sp. BfR-BA-01316; assembly: GCF_022664195.1. Lineage (NCBI taxonomy): Bacteria > Bacillati > Bacillota > Bacilli > Caryophanales > Bacillaceae > Bacillus > Bacillus cereus group sp. BfR-BA-01316. The sequence goes on along the minus strand of NZ_JAKUGX010000057.1, from coordinate 6,588 downwards.
ATTTCCGAAAAGGCATAGATGAAATACAAGATACGTTACTTATTAAAAACACCATACCTAATGTCTCAAGTGTAGTTTTTAAAAACATAGATATTAAACAAACAGAAAAACAATTAGAAAAGTTTAAAATAGCTGGTGATTGGTTTTTCTATGTTTCCATTCTTCAAGAAGGCAATATTTACTTCAATCCAAAATCACTAAACTATCATAGACGACATACAAATAGTGTAACGAGAACAGAAGATTCATATTCCCATTACAATGAAGTTGTACAAATGCAGAATTTCATTAAAGAGAACTTTACTATTGACGACATTTCTAAAATGAAAATGTATACATATAGAAAGTACCTTAAAGCATATTTGAATATTTAAGCGTATATTTTCTTCATCATCAGTATCTCTTGTAAGATACTACTATTATTTAGGAGGAATACTCTTTGAAAGAATTTATAGAAGGAAATAAAGATTTAATTTCTCAAATCGCAAACACCTACAATGTAAATGCAAGTATCCATCCAGAGGATCATATCTTTCAATTCATTATCACTAATCCAGTCTTCCCTTCTAAAAGAGAAGCGATAGATTATTATTTTAAAGATGGGCAAAACTCAGCTCAAATACTCTTAGACTTAATTACTGCCTTTTCCCCTCCTAAAGACAATCCAATTAAATTATTAGAATTCGCATCCGGATACGGCTGCGTAACACGTCATTTATTCAATCTACAAGCAAACTTGAGTATAACTGCTTGTGATATACACGAGGAGGCTATTACATTTATTGAAAACACATTAAATAATCCTTCTATATTATCTCATCCTGAGCCTGAACATTTAAAATTGGATTCCTCTAAGTATGATATTGTTTTTTGTCTATCCTTTTTTTCTCATATACCTGATACAACTTGGTTTCGTTGGCTTCAAACATTGTATAATGCTGTTTCACCTGGTGGTTTATTCATTTTCACAACCCATGGATATCAAAGTAAAAAATACTTCGGGTTTCCAAATTTAAACGAACAGGGATATTGGTTTCTCCCTTCTAGTGAGCAATTTGATTTAGACGTTAATGAATACGGGCAAACGATAGTTAGTCCATCTTACGTATGTGACAAAATTAAATTATTACCCTACAACCCAATCATCAAAAAATACACTGAAGGATTTTGGTGGGAACATCAAGACCTTTGGGTAATAGAAAAAGAAGTCAAATAAGAAAACAGGATTCACTCGTACATAAGTGAATCCTGTTTTCTATTACTTTTTACTATATAAGAACTCTTCAATCCATAGCTTATTTAATCTAATTCCATTTTTGAAATCTATTTTAGGTTCCCAATTAAATTCTTTTTTTACCTTATCTATATTTAAAATGATTTTTTGAACATTTTCTTGTTTTTGTTTATAACAGATAAAATCCACTTCTCTCTTTGTTATCTTCTCCAGCTCTACTATAATTCGTTTTAAAGAGAGACCTTTGCCACTTCCTATATTATATACACAAGATTTCAATCTATTTACTTGTGATAGTTTTATAGTGATTTCAACTAAGTCATCAATATAAATATAGTCTCTAATAATCTCTTGTGGATTCCCGTATATATTAATCCTCTCATTACTGAGATGCTGATACAAAAAACAATTTATTGCTCCGACTTTCTTTAAAGGATTTTGATATTTTCCATACGGATTAGAATATCTACATATAACATATTCTATTCCATATTTCTTCTTATAAAAATACAAATAATTTTCAAGTGAAACTTTTGTTATTCCATAAGGAGAAAGTGGTTTTAATGGGTGTTTCTCATCAATAGGTAAATATTCAGGTTCACCATAAACCGTCCCCCCAGAAGATGCTAATACGATTTTTTTAATATGAAAGTCTTTAACATTTTCCATGAAATTGAGAAAAAAAAGGCTACTTTTAATATCCCCGAAAATATTTTCAATTGAACTCGCTACATTAGACGTTGCAGCTAAATAAATAATAATATCTACATTCAATAAAGCTTTATATATATATCTTCAACATTCTCTAAATCACCTTTAATAAATTCAACTTCATTTATAATATTTTGAGGAAAATTATTTATATGTCTGGAAAATACTTTTACATTTTGACCCTGTTTCAATAAACCCAATGTGAGGTTGATACCAATGAAACTATTTCCACCTACTATTAAATAATTATTCTTCCTCATAATATCCTCTCTCTAGTAATAAAATTTTTACTCGTCACAACTAGAAATACAAATAAATGAACTTGATCATTCCTATTATTCATCCTTTTGTAATTGTATGCCCCTTATAAATTTTCATTATCTTTATTTTATATTTTCATTTTAAAATCGCTATCTCATCTAGGATGGCTGAAAAAACACTCATAATATTTACTCAACTCCATGAATATAGTGTATTAATAAAAAATCATCCTTCTCTTCCTATATTCTCACTCGTTTATCCCATTTAAAGAACCTTCTACATGCGCAAAACTCTCGAAAAAGGAGTACTAAACTCATGAAAAATATAAATCAAGAGCTTTTAAATCATGCAATTCTACATAAAGATAGAATTCCACATTTTCATAAAGATTTTCCCCTCATACTATTTTGGAGTCATAGAAGCGGATGTACCGCATTAGCTAATTGGTTCTTTTTTCAAATTGGGTTATTTACTGAAGCAAAGAAATACAATGATTTTATTCATTACTATGAGTTTTGGATATATAAAAACAAAATAAATTACATACGAGATTTAAAGAATGGTCTTCTAGAAGCAAAAAAAGATGTTTATAAACTCGTAAGAAACCCCTATACAAGGGCTTTCAGTTCATTTCTATTACTTGCTGACAATCCATATGCTAGCCCTCAATGGGAAAGTATTAGGCAGTGTTTTTATAATGATAAATATAGTAAGCAAGGGATATCCTTTAAACAATTTTTATATTACGTTCAAGCATTTGGTTCAAATTCCTTAGCACTAGATATACATTTCAGTCAGCAATACGTCCAAGGTGAAGAAACTTTAATCAAACGCTACATACCTTTAGAAAATTTTAATAAGCAAATTTCAAAAATAGAACAAGAATACGGTTTAATTAAATCCAACTTAGTGACCCTTACAAATTCAAATCATCATCGTGCCAAAAAAATGGTTTATACAGGAAACTATGCGGAAATTAGTATTACCGACGCAGCCTTTCCCAGATTCCCAACATATGAAAGCTTTTACGATAAAGAAACAATGGATTTAGTTACAGCGATATATGCAAAAGACTTTGAAATGTATCCATATACGGAAGGAATATTTTAAATCTATACTTCCTTAAATGAATAAAAGCAAATGTATCGCATAGCATAAAGTGAAACTTTAATTCGTGGGGTTTTCTCCCCACTGATTATTCCTCCCTACCAATTGCGCTTTTACAAATATGCCCCTCTCTTTGATTTCGCTGATTTTTGACGTGTGAGACTTACTACCCGTAACTAACGGGATAAATACATTGCATTTAACACAGGAGTGATGATTTGAAACACAATAATGGGTACTGCGTTATTTGCACGAAGGAAACTACATTTATAGAGCATAACGATTGGCTTAGAGATCATTACTTATGTTCTACATGCCACTCTATACCACGGCAACGAGCTTTAATTCATGTTTTAAATACGTTTTTTCCAAAATGGGGTTCATACAATATCCACGAATCCTCTCCTGGAGGAATTACAACTCAGCTACTAATAAAAAACTGTAAGAACTATACATATTCCCAATACTTTAAAAACTATCCTCTTGGTCAATACTTTCAAGGAATTAGATGCGAGAATTTAGAAGACATGACATTCCCAAATGAATCTTTTGATTTGTTCATTACTCAAGATGTTTTTGAACATGTACTGACGCCAAATAAAGCTTTTAAAGAAATAGCAAGAGTATTAAAGCCAGGCGGTTCTCATGTATTTACTGTCCCTTGGTACCATACACTCACAAAGACATTGCAACGAGCAAGAGTGGATAAAGAAGTGATTGAATATATTGAAGAGCCCATTTATCATGGCAATCCTATTGATGAGAACGGGTCTTTAGTAACATTTGATTGGGGGCAAGATATGATTGAATATATTTATACACATGCAAATATGTCTACCATTGTTTATTTACAAAAGGATAGATCACTAGGATTAGATGCTGAATTTTTACATGTTTTTATTAGTACAAAAAGCATGTAAATAATTTTTATCACTATATAATTCGGAGGTTTAACAAATGAATAAATTTAAGTTAGGAAGTGATTTCGATAACCTTGTTAGTCCACTATCTGATGTTGAACTTCTAAATCTATTTATACAAAGTTGCTCACAAACAACGATAAACGGCGTTTCCGTACCTACGTTCCCTCCCGAAGATATTCAAAAAACAATTTGTAGGTGCTCCCTATAAACACGCCCTATATGAAGCATATTTATTTTATGTTCTTATACAAAGATATGCTAAAAATTTAAGTGTTCCCTTGGATAAAGAAAGTAAAGTTTTAGACTTTGGCTGCGGTTGGGGACGAATTATACGTTTCTTTTTCAAAGATGTTCGTGATGAAAATTTACTTGGTATTGACGTAGACCCCGTAATGATTACTCTTTGTAATGAAACATTAGGAAGAGGTATATATAAAACTGCAAATCCACAACCTCCTGTAGAATTTATTAGTGACAATTCATTAGACATTATATTTGCCTATTCTGTATTCTCACATTTATCCGAAGAAACTGCAGAAAATTGGATAAAAGAATTTTCAAGAATTCTTCGTCCGGGTGGAATCTTCATCGCAACAACACAGGCACGATATTTTCTCGATTTTTGTCAGCAATTCAAAGAACATCCTGAATTAATTCAAACAGGATGGCATCAAACTTTATCACAAGCTTTTCCAGATATACACCGTGCCATCTCAGATTATGAAAACGGCCAGTTTGTCCATAGTCCCACCGGCGCAGGAGATGTTAGAACTAGTAGTTTTTACGGAGAAACAGTTATACCTATGACTTATATTAAAAATCATTATGAGAAGTATCTAAAGCTACGGGATTTTTTTGATGATGTAAACCGACTACCACAGGCCTTATTTGTTCTCCAAAAAGATTAACGCCTTTCGTTCATGGATGATACGCTAGATTTTCTTAGTTTCATGTTGAAAGACACCTTTTATTCCAGCCTTATACATCAGATTGCCCAAGACTCCCATATCCAAGGAAGCTATAAAAGTGCATCCAATACGAAGCATTGAAAAACAGTAAGCAAATAACATATCTCTTATTTCAAACTTAATCCACAAAATCAAAAGTAACTTCCCACCACTTGAATCATGAAGAATATAGGGGTGATATAACTTGAAAATAATCGCTTTTTACTTACCACAATTCCACCAAATAAAAGAAAATGATCGATGGTGGGGTAAGGGTTTTACTGAATGGAAAAATACTAAAAGTGCACGCCCTTTATTTTCAGGACATTATCAGCCTAGGGAACCTTATCAAGATTTTTATTATGACTTAACCAAACCATCCGTAAGAAAATGGCAAGCAGAAATCGCCAAAGCATACGGCATATATGGTTTTTGTTATTATCATTACTGGTTTAAAGGAAAAAGGCTATTAGAGACACCTTTTAATGAGGTACTTAAGATGAAAGAACCCGATTTTCCATTTTGCCTTTCTTGGGCAAATGAACCGTGGACAAAAACTTGGGATGGTCTTGATAGCGACATATTAATGCCTCAAGATTATGGAGAATTATTGGATTGGAAAGAACACTTTGAGTATTTATTACAAGCTTTCCAAGATGAGAGATATATTCGTATAGATGATAAACCACTATTCATTATTTATCGCCCAGGACATATTCCTGATTGTGAAAAAATGCTTAATTATTGGAATACACTAGCACGAGAACATGGTTTAAAAGGTATATACTTTGCAGAAACATTAAACAGCTTTCCACTCCCTAATATAAATGGATTTGATGCCAGCATTCAATTCGAACCTTTTTATACAATTGCTCATGATAGCTCTTCAGACATAAATAAGACAATATATGAGTCTGGTATGCACGTAAACGCTTGGGATTACGATAAAGTGTGGATGCACATATTAAAACGATCTCCTCCAAAGAAAAAAACATTTCCCGGTGCCTTTGTTGACTGGGATAACACTGCACGTCGCAAAGATTTAAATAGCAGCATTTTCATAGGTTCTACCCCTGGAAAATTCACAATATATTTAAGCAAGCAAATTCACCGTACGTACTCCCTTTATAACAGCCAGTTTTTATTTATTAATGCGTGGAATGAGTGGGCAGAAGGTACTTACTTAGAACCAGACAAAAAATATGGATTCGCCTATTTAGAAGGGGTTAAAGATGCAATCAATAGAGGCATGAAAGCATACAAAAAAGACGAGTCATTCTGACTCGTCTTAAAGTTGCTTGGCGACGTCCTACTCTCACAGGGACAAGGTCCCAACTACCATCGGCGCTAGAGAGCTTAACTTCCGTGTTCGGTATGGGAACGGGTGTGACCTCTCTGCCATCAT
>NZ_JAKUGX010000056.1:0-10119 GCF_022664195.1 Bacillus cereus group sp. BfR-BA-01316 | reverse complement strand
TCCTCTACCGTTGTTTTCTTGCTGATGTCCATTATTTTCTTTTATTTGCTTCGGTTGCTGTTCCTTGGATTGCTTTTGTTCTATACGCTCCTGCTTCTCGTATCTTTCTTCTTTTACAGGAGACGAATCCGATGATACATCAGGAGATGACTTTGGTTGCGAATGTATCTCCTCATCGCGCTCCTCTTGATTAGACGGCGGCGCAGAAGGAGTAAGCGTTTTCTGCTTCTCATTCTCTTGCTTTATATAAACACCTGTGCCAATTCCTGCTTTCTTGGCATTCTCTCGCATTTGCATCGTACTGCTTTGATATACGACTGTAACATGTTTTATCTCATACTCTTTCTTTAATTCTTGCATAGCCTTTTCCAACTGTGGTTCTAGCGACTTGTCCTTTGTAACAGCTGTTAGCATAACTTGCTTATCATTCGTTAAGTACTTATCCTCTTGACTCTGCTTTATAATAGTACGTATTACGTCTTGCAGGTGTTTATTTTCCCATCGTTTCATTTCTTTTAAAATACGCCTTCCATCATCATTACAAGCTCGCAAATCTATAACACGAAAATCCTTTGTTACGCTCACCTCTAAACTTGGATTTATATCCACTGAGACATAAGCAAATGCTTTTTCTTCCGGTTGGTTGTAGAAAAACAGCAACACACATAGAAAACAAGCAACAAGTAATGATGCAGGCTTTAAGAAAGAAGGGATTGAAAAACGCGGCGCTCTTTGTTCTTGTTCGTTAAACGAGATTTCCTCTCCAATCATGTAAGAGTGTACTTTTCTTTTAAACGTAATAAACTCTCCATTTGGAGTTAAAACAACTACGCTATGTTTTTTTATATCCATCACAATTCCTTTATTCATCATGCTTCTCCCCTCTTATATAATCAAGAATATATGTATAGTTGTTTGCAAAAATAATACACATTGCAATAATGTATTTTCTATGTCGCTCCAACGTTTTACGACTTACCCTAACACGTGGTTCAATATGTTTCAGCGGTAACTTTTTCTTTCGGAACAGCTCTTCCATCATTTTCTCGTCTTTTATAATAATCTTTACAATTTCTATTAAGTGCTCACGCGTATCACGATGCTTAGGAGATTCCTTAGCAAGCTCTGAAAATGTGATTTTAAACTCAGCTAGTACACTTTGAAAATGAAGAATTTCCTCCTTACGGTTACTATTTTCCATCTCTTTCATATACTCCGTAAGCGATACTTGCATTTCTAACATTTCCTCTTGCTTATCTTCTTTTAAAAAGACAAGATTATGCTTAGACTCCTTGCGTATATAGTCAATTACATCTCTTTTTATAAGAAGATCAGCAAACGCTAGAAAAGATTTTCCTTTTTTATATGAATACTGTTCAATTGCTTCGTTAAACGCAAACAATCCAATACTATATTCATCATCCTGTTCTGTAATATATCGGCGGCAGACAGACGAGATTGATTTTCTAATAAACGGCTGATACTGTACGATAAAAGCTTCCTTATCTCCACCGTTGTTTTGTATGTTAAATACGATATCTTCTATTTTCGTTTTTTTTAAGATCTTCATTACTAAACTCAACACTAGTACTCTCCCTGCCTCCTTCTGCTTCAAATAGCAAAATGGTCACTAAACAAGTGACCATTAACCACATTTTCTTAGTACTTTTCTTTTGGCTTGTCTTCTTGCTGTTGTTCATATTTTTCACGACCGACTTTTTAGATGACTATTTTTTTCTACTTGCGCTAGAGTGAAGTCTGTATTTTGTACTGCTTTATTGTTTTCTTTTGCAATACCACTTGTTCTTCTTACTCTTTTTCTATTTTAGCTGCAATCTTTGAATAACTCTTCTCTATATTTTTGGTAATTATAGCTTTTGCTTCCGGATTCCCCACTTGATCTAGCAATTTTATTAATGCTTCAATGTTGTTTTCGATGTGTACTTTTACTTTCATTGTTTCTTTTTCTTCCATTTGCTTTCTTCTACTTATATATATTCGAAGGAATAAATAATTTTATGGGGGTCAAAAAAATATTTTTTGTAAAATAGATATTTATTTCAAAAATAAAAACCATCAATTTGAAAAAAGATTGTTCAAATTGATGGTTTTCTTGTAATATTTTTATTAATCTTTTATAACTAAGTTGAATCATGTCAGCCTTTAATTGTTGTTATCCTTTTTTCTGTTGCTTCTACTACAAGCATGATACAAGATTTTATCGGCCACCAATCCACTAAAAACGTACAGTAGACCGGCTTTACTTTTGACATAATTCCCGTTCTCGGAAGTAAGGATTTAAAAGTAACCTATCCATAGTGATATTAAAGTTACTACTAACAGGGCAAGAAGAAATATGATATTTCGAATCCACTTTTGTATATCATCAAAATACCGTTCTATAAATGCAACGTTGATATAAAACATGAGAAATACAACAAAGAAGGTAAAGTTACCAAATTTATCGTTCAATTTTTCATTGGTAAATGTGCTTACATGAAGGAATAGTAAAGCAAAAGTTACTAAGAATAACTCAAATAGCCTTTTTTTGCTCACCCCACCACCCCCTTACAGTAATTTCCTTTTGTTTCATTTTATCAGAACGTAGCGTGTAGCAGACTATGACTATTATACTTATGTAAAAAAAGGCTAACAATTCAAGATTGTTAGCCCCCACCTTCCGTAATCATGCCTTTTAAAATACAACAAATGACTGATTCTTCAACTTGCACTATATTCTCCTTTAATTACAAAAAACGAACCTCGAATTGTTCCAGCAAGTTTAGACTTCTGCCTAGCAAACTTAAACTTCTCTTCTAACTCCTTTGGTACCTCCATTCCCTCAGAAAGCTTAAATCCAACAGCGCGCTTCTTTGGATTATCCAATGTATACATGACGTTGACTGCAAGACCATCCTCATAGAAGACATAGGCAAATTTAATATTTCCCACTTGAAAACACGATGTTTCTAAAGGTTTGGCCGCAAACTCAATATCACGTTCTTCTTTCAAAATGCGGTTCACATAATCAAGAGTCTCCTCGCTTTCACTAGCTGGTACAACCGTAAATTCATGCTTGTATTTGTTCATAAAGTAACGTGCTTCATGGGCACGTAAACCAGCAATCGCTTCTGCTACAGGTGAAGACTCTAAGCCAGATGTAGTTACATTTTTAAAATCTACGATATTGGACAATTCCATCTCTCCTTTTAACTCTTTACTTCCTAACAACTGGAATCCACATTTCACCAAATACTAGGCCGTTTCGCTGCCCCATCTCAACTGTTGTATTTGGCCCACCAACATAGGCAAAATCTTTTGCTTCTGCTAATGCTTGACCAAATGCAATACCAGTAAGCTTATTACTTAGCTCCTCAGATGTCTTGTCCTCCCCTTTAACTACTAGGTATTCTCCCCTCGGAAACTGGATAACTCTAGATTCTTCTTGTATCGTTGCCTCTGTCATGACACCAGCGTAATACATCATCTTGTTATTCACCGCTTCACTCACAGCAAAAATGTAATCATTTGTAGCTAAAGCTTTTAAAGTGTCCAACCTTCCATCTTGTTCGACGGCCAGCCAAAAGTCTGTCTTTTCCTTGTTTATGCCCGCAAAGTCTGTGTACTGGCTCTTAAGTTCAGTTCCAATACCTAACACGATAAAGCTATCTTTTTCTTCTATTGTATAATTTTTCATATTCAAAACCTTCCTCACTTTTAAATGAATCAAACGATTTATCTTTTCACTTGATGAGTTTATAATATCCTTAAATCATGTCAAAAAATGATACTGTTTAGGAGAGCAAAATGAAAAAAGTTGAACGAATTAATACTATCATGCGGTATATCAATAACCGCTCCCACTTTACAATTTCTGAAATCATACGAGAATTTAACATCTCACGATCGACAGCTATTAGAGACATTAAAGAAATTGAAGCCATGGGGATGCCACTTGTGGCTGAAGTTGGAAGGGATGGGGGATATTTTGTTATGCATAACTCTATCCTGCCCGTTGTTCGCTTTACTGATAATGAGGTAAAAGCTCTTTTTATTGCCTTTATGGCCACAAGAAATCAACAACTTCCCTATCTAAAGAGTCGTCAATCTTTAGCTGAAAAACTACTAGGGCTCATCTCAGAAAACCAGCAAGATGATCTTGTTCTTTTAAATCAGCTCTTGCTTTTTGAAGGGACTAATCCCAATAATCCCGACCTACTTGAGCTTTCTGACCTCCCTCATCCTATGTTAGAAAAACTCATACAAATCCTTCTTTTGGATAGCCATTTATTGATTACCATAAAAGAAGAGAAGGAAATCAAGTCTTATCCAATTTATCTATTGCACCTTTATAAAGAAAAAAGCCATTGGATAATTGAAGGCTTTGACTTAAAGGAAGAAAAGAAGAAGATGTTTCCTGTCGACCATCTCATTAATGTCGAACCCTATACGACGAAAAAGAGATTAAGCAAGAAAAAGATTTTAGAAAAACTAAGTAAGAGGGACGAAGCAATTAACCTTGTAATTGAACTTGGTCCAAAAGCGATTGCCCAGTTCAAAAAATATCATCCTTTAAAAGTTTCAATTTCCTATACAAATCCTTACCAATCCACAGCCATTCTAAAGACTTTTATCAATGTTAACAATCTCGATGAATTGACAGAAATAATAAATTGGCTGCTTTTCCTAGGTGGGGATATCAAGGTCAGAGAAATGCCCGAAGAAGCCTTAGAAATTTTACAAGAGAGATTATGCTTATACTGCCCATAAGCAGTGACCAGTTAAACCAAAAATAATATTGAGTTTGACTAGATGCCCGTTGCCCCTATTTTCAAATACCTAGTGAAAATATTTTATTTGCTACCGCTGCTTTAAACACTCTTCTAGGAATAACGCCAACACAAAAAAGACATGAACTAATCTTTGTTCATGTCTTTTTATATTAGAGTTTTACCCTCATTAAATTACTTGTTTAAAATTCGAATGTGGATTTATCTTATCCATAATCTCTTTCATTCTTTTTTCATATCCCACTATTTTTGCACTAGAACAAACAATAGTGAATTAGAATAATGAATTAATACTTGCTAGGACAGTAAGTATACCTATAATAATGACAAATACATTGCTCATTTTCCCTCTGTATTTAGCCAGTACTGGTACTTTACGAATCGCATACATTGGTAATAGACATAAGATAGCAGCTACTAATGGACCGCTAAGGGCATCAATGATTCCAAGAATACTTGGATTTGCATAAGCAACATACCAACATGTTAATACGACAAAAGTAAGGACCATTGTCTTAACTGTTTTTTCTCCTATATCTTTCCCGCGTGTTTTACCGGACTTAATAATCATGTCACGCATTACCTCATATGCTCCTATATAATGGCCAAGGAAAGACTTTGTAATAGCCACAAAAGCAATGATAGGAGCTGCGATCGTGATTACAGGCGAATTAAGCTCATTAGCAAGATATGACAGGATTGACAAATTCTGTTCTTTTGCCATCATAAGATCATTTGGAGTCAAACTCAAGGTACTGCTCCAAACAAAGAACATAACAACAGCGAATGTCATGATATAGCAAACTTTTTGTATTTGAGCACACTTGGCATCAGTAGCGTCTATTCCATACGTAGCTCTCTGTTTCATAACGAATGACGAAATCATAGGAGAATGATTAAACGAGAACACTATGATTGGTAGTATCATCAATATCACTCCAAAATACCCTGTTCCTGTTGAAGCAGTAGAAACACTTGAAAAACTAAGCATTGACGTATTCCATTGTGGAATTAAAGATATTGAGATAAAAAGTAAAGAAGCTATGAAAGGATATACTAGCATGCTCATTACCTTTACAATGATATCTTGACCAAAGTTTAGTATAGCTATAAGACCGAGTACTAATATAAGAGATAAAATGGCCCTTGAAGGCTCCTTCATATGCAATTGATGCACGATAAAACTACTTGCAGTATTTGTAAGTGCAACCGAATACATCAGTACGATCGTATAAATTGAGACGAAATATACTATGTTAAAAATTATACTTGCCTTATTGCCAAAATACTCTCTTATTGTACCTGTAATCCCCTCATCAGCAGAATTAGAAGCATATATCATTTTAGCAAGCGCCCTATGTGAGTAATACATAACAGGAAATGCAAGTATAGTAATTAACAGTAATGATAATAAACCACCTGAACCTGCATTAATAGGTAAAAAGAGTACTCCTGCTCCAATGGCTGTTCCAAAAAGGCTCAACGCCCAGGTAGTATCTTGTTTATGCCACTTTTTAGGATCTAGATATTTCTCATTTTTCACTGCAGTATTTTCAGCTTGAAATTCTATTTTTTTTGCAGTATTCCCATTCATATAATAAATCCCCCTTGTATCCTATTCTTACGTCTCTTTTTTAGGCTTAGGAATATAGACCATTTTTGAAAAATGAATCGCTTACAAAATTTGTTACATTGTAATCGATTCCACCTAAACCTGTCTGTCTCTCTCTTAATTTGCGAGGCATTTATCCTCCAACCAACCCTATACATCGCTTCAATAACTTCGCCAGCAGTTTTGATATTGTTTATGCTAGCTAATGCGATGTCCACTGCAGCTAAACTATTTTGAATAAATCCCCCTTCTAAGCACACACCTTTCTTAAAGTAATCGTGTCAGTCCAATTTTAAAATGTTTGATATTTTCTCCGTCGGTAATAGATTACCTCTCGACGCCCTCATTATAACGTTAATATTTACGAGTCCAATTTTTTTTTATTTTTAGAAAGATTGAATAAACTGAATTATGAATAGATAATTAATTCCAAGTGGTATGTAGCAATTGTGTCCATTGTTTGAAGCTGTATTAGTCGGTAGAAAAACAAAAATAATACAGCGTTCCTTTTGTTAACACATTGATTATATTAGGAACTCGTTATAAAGATACTTATATTCTCCTTTGTTCAAGCACCTTATTTTAGACGTGAAAACTGTTATACTAAATGATTAATGCAGATGTAAAGAAATAAATTAAGAAAACATAAAATTATTTTTATGAATATTTATTATATATATTGAATCTATATTCATTTTTCAGAAAAAAGGAACTTCTTCCCCAAGGAGCCGCCACATCTTCTATAATGATTGACATGTTACGCCTTTTAAAAGAATAACACTATAAGTTTCCATTTACTATATGTAATATTTATTAAGTGTAGTTTTTTCTAAATATGCATAATTGCATAAAGTTTGTAAGAAAAAGAGAGTATACTTTTGTATTGTGTAATAAAGATATAGCCCACCTACGGAAATAGGTGGGCTTTTCATGTATAAAAATTGCATTTATTATATGGCAATTAGAATTGCGGTCAAAATATTATCTCTTCCCCTTTAACTCTCTCAGTCTGCTTTTTCTCAACGTCTGAACCTACTTACGTGCCAAATGTGTAACCAGTAAAAATACCAACAACTATGGAAATAACTAAGATTAATGTGATTTTAATCCACTTTTCCAAACATATATTTTATTTCAGAATATTTAATTTCCATAAGGAACCGAACCGATGGTGTACTTATCCTAACTGGCGTTTAAATGCTTTACCCGCGAAGAAGTAAGCGATAACCATAATGCCCACGCACCAAGCAAGCGCTACCCAAATATCGTTGCCAACAGTCCCTTCATATAAGAGGGCACGAATCGCATTCACGATTGAAGTCACAGGCTGGTTTTCAGCGAACGCACGAACTATTTTTGGCATAGTTTCGGTAGGAACAAAGGCCGAACTGATAAATGGTAGAAAAATTAGCGGGTACGAGTAGGCTGTCGCCCCTTCCATAGACTTCGCTGTCAACCCGGGAATGACAGCCAGCCATGTCAGTGCCAACGTAAACATCCCAAGTATTCCAGCTACCGCGAGCCAATCTAGAATATTAGCACTAGAACGGAAGCCCATTAAAAGCGCAACCAGGATAACCACCACGATAGTAAGCACATTAGCAACGAGTGAGGTTAATACGTGAGCCCACAATACCGACGAGCGCTTGATAGGCATAGTAATAAAACGTGCCATCAATCCACTTTTTACATCCGTAAACAACCGCACGGAAGTGTAAGCGACACCGGATGCGATAGCCATCAACAAGATTCCCGGCAATAAATAATTGACGTAGTTATCCGTTCCTGTCTCTATTGCACCGCCAAATACGTAAACAAATAACAGCATCATCATAATTGGTGTAATCGCTACTGTAATAATCGTATCCGGACTGCGCATAATGTTGCGCATTAAACGCCCTAGTAACACCCCTGTTTTGCTCTTCATTTACATCCCCTCCTTTTTGCCGATGATCGCAAGGAAAATTTCTTCCAATGTCGGCTGCTTCTCGATATACTCCACTTTTGCTGGCGGGAACATCTCTTTAAGTTCAGTAAGAGTACCAGTCGTAATAATTTTTCCGCCATGCAAGATAGCGATACGGTCCGCCAGTTGTTCGGCTTCCTCCAAGTACTGGGTCGTCAATAAGATAGTTGTGCCTGCGCCGGCAAGTTCCTTAACGGTATCCCAAACTTCAATCCGCGCTTCAGGGTCAAGCCCTGTCGTTGGTTCGTCGAGAAAAATGACTGCTGGCGTCCCGATCAAGCTCATAGCGATATCAAGACGGCGCTTCATCCCGCCTGAATATTGGTCTGCTCTCTGATTTGCTGCATCGGTCAAGCTGAATCTTGCAAGCAAATTGTCAGCGACTTGAGCAGGATTGGAAACTCCACGCAACTTGGCGATCATTATCAAGTTTTCTCTCCCGGTAAGCATACCGTCTAAAGCTGCGAACTGCCCTGTCAGACTGATGCTCTGACGAACATGATCTGATTGACGCTGGACGTCAAAGCCGCAAATATCTACTTCGCCGCCATCTTGCTTCATCAGCGTTGAGAGGATGTTGACCGTTGTCGTCTTGCCCGCTCCATTTGATCCCAGCAGTGCGAAAATTTCGCCACGCTGCACCTCAAAATCCACCCCTTTTAAAACTTCCTTGTCTTTAAAAGATTTTTTTAACCCTTTTACAGAAATTGCTGCATTACTCATACTTTTTCCTCCTTATAAAAATGTTTTACGAAGATAGATTACCTACACCTCTCTATTTAGTACCACTGATAATCTGTACTACTTAGTACCGAGTTAAAAATATAACTGAATAGCGATGGCAGCAATTCATATTTGTAACCAGCTAATCAGTCGGTATTATCTATTGCATTTATTTTTTTCTCAATTGCTTCATGATACTCTCATTCAAATCTTCACGATACTTGGAAACATAGGTTTTAGCGTTTGCCACTAGTTCGTCAGCAAAGGAAGCCACGTCATCCCCAGTGATTTCAAGCACTTCTCTTCCTTCCGCCGCACCTGCTTCGAACAAATCGATTAATTCATACTGTATGTGTAACATATCCATCCCGTTACCTGCCGAAAAATTCCACATGTAGTTTTGAATTTTCTTAAACACAAACTGATAGTCCTCTGGCAGAGCCCCAACTCGTGCCATCATCATTTTGTACTCTCTTTTATCACCAATTAATTTTTTGAACATTTCCATCATATTATTTTTCCTCCTTTTTTATAAAGCAGAACAAGAAATTCCAAAAACATTAGACGCAATAACTTATCTTATGAAGCTAGTTTGACTTCAAGACGTTAATTTTTGACGATACAAAATCCCATTTTTTCCAAAACAATTCAAGCTCCTGGCGGCCAGCTTCATTAAGCGAATAAAACTTGCGAGGCGGCCCCATATCTGACGGTTTCTTTTCAATATTCACAAGTTTTTTCTTCTCTAATCGTACGAGGATGGTATATACTGTTCCTTCCACAACTTCGGTAAACCCAAGATCATTCAGGTGACGGGTAATCTCATAGCCATAGGTTTCACGGCGACTAATGATTTCCAGCACACATCCTTCCAGCGAACCTTTCAGCATTTCAGTTAAATTTTCCATATTCTGATCCTCCTCTACCCCCTATTCTGTCTGACTTATATTCAGTATAACAGAGTACTAAGGCGAATTTTTACTGAATAGCTTTTGAGAAGCCTCACTATTCAGTATTACTTATTACAA
>NZ_JAKUGX010000055.1:0-12080 GCF_022664195.1 Bacillus cereus group sp. BfR-BA-01316 | reverse complement strand
CTGTTGGACCTGTTGCTCCCGTTGCTCCCGTTGGACCTGTTGGACCTGTTGCTCCCGTTGCTCCCGTTGGACCTGTTGGACCTGTTGCTCCCGTTGCTCCCGTTGGACCTGTTGGACCTGTTGGACCGAGCTTAGGAACTGTCCCATCGCAACTAAAACAGCATGAATCAACATGTACACCATTTTGATTATTACACCCACAATATCCATTTGTATTATTACTCCATAAAGACATGTTGACCCCTCCTTCGTGTTCAATCTTTTAAGTACAGCCAACGAATTAAAAAATATCTTTCTAATAAAAAATTAGTTTTTATTTTCCTTATCAACTATCCGCTCTGGAATAAACCTTTTATAAACAAAGTTTTTTTCCTTACATTCTAATAAGTATTACATGCAATACGCTCTCCTTTCGCTTGTACTTTCGCCTTCCTCATTAAACGAATTTCCTCTTCTTCAATCTTAATGCGTACATGCATTTCAATAAGATATATATAAATCTATATAAATCCATATAAAACATTATTACCCGTCTAAATTTTAAAAATATATTGACACTTAAAATATCCTCATAGTATGATTTCGGTGTTGTAATTGATAACGATTTTCAATATCGTTCGTTGCAAATAAAATAATTTGTTTGGGGGCAGAAGATGAAGAAAATTTTTAGTATTTTCATGGTAATTCTTCTATTCGTTGTCGGATGTGGACAACAGAAAGAGGAGAAAAAAGAAACAAAAGCGGACAATAAAAATCAAGCTATAACAATTAAACATGCTGAAGGGGAAACAAAGTTAGATAAACCAGCGAAAAAAGTTGTTGTACTTGAGTGGGTATATTCAGAAGACTTATTAGCACTTGGTGTTCAGCCAGTAGGGATGGCAGACATTAAGAATTATAATAAATGGGTAAATACAGAAACAAAACCGAGTAAAGATGTTGTAGATGTAGGAACACGTCAACAACCGAATTTAGAAGAAATTAGCCGCCTAAAACCAGATTTAATTATCACTGCGTCATTCCGTGGTAAAGCAATTAAAAATGAATTAGAACAAATTGCACCAACAGTTATGTTTGATCCATCAACAAGCAATAACGATCACTTTGCAGAAATGACAGAAACATTTAAACAAATTGCAAAAGCTGTTGGAAAAGAAGAAGAAGGTAAAAAAGTATTAGCTGATATGGATAAAACATTTGCTGATGCAAAAGCAAAAATTGAAAAAGCAGGCTTAAAAGATAAAAACATCGCAATGGCACAAGCATTTACAGCTAAAAATGTGCCAACATTCCGTATTCTAACTGACAATTCTACAGCTTTACAAGTTACAAAAAAATTAGGTTTAACAAATACTTTTGAAGCAGGAAAATCCGAGCCAGACGGTCTCAAACAAACAACTGTAGAATCATTACAAAGTGTACAAGATTCAAATTTCATTTACATTGTAGCTGATGAAGATAACGTTTTTGATACTCAACTAAAAGGTAACCCTGCTTGGGAAGAGTTAAAGTTCAAAAAAGAAAACAAAATGTATAAATTAAAAGGCGACACTTGGATTTTCGGTGGTCCTGAATCGGCAAAATCTTTAGCGAAACAAGTAGCAGATGTAATGACAGCGAAGAAGTGATGAAACGATGAATAGCTTACAACATACACTTCGAGCAAGTCTTGTATTCGGAGGAGGAGCAGCTCTCTTGCTCCTCCTTTTCTTTATTCATATCGGACAAGGACAAGCAAACATTTCCTATAGTATGATTATCGACGCTCTTATCTCACCGAACCAATCTCTAGAGCATCAAACTTTAATCATGCTTCGATTGCCTAGAGCTGTAATCGCCATTTTAGCTGGGGGAGCTCTTGCTGCATCCGGAGTAATTTTACAAACTTTAACGAAAAACCCTCTTGCTGAAGCAAGTACAATGGGAATTCACTCTGGAGCATATTTCTTTTTAGTAACAGCTACTATTTTTTTACCGAAAGGTTTACAAATTAATTCACTTCTTTTCACATTTATCGGTGGCGCAATTACAGCTTTATTTGTATACCGTATTTCTGGCGGAAAAAAAGGCACTCCACTTCGTATGGCTTTAGCTGGTATGGTCGTTACATTAATGCTTTCAGCTTTTACTGGAACGATGCAACTTTTCTATGAAAATGAAACAGCTGGTTTATTTTTATGGGGGGCTGGGTCTCTTATTCAAAATAACTGGAACGGTGTTCAATTCGCATTTCCATTCATTATTTTTTCTTTCCTAGTTTTACTATTCATGTCACGTAAGCTTAATATCCTCTTACTCGGTGATGATGTAGCTGTTTCACTTGGAGAGAAAACCGCAGTAACACGGTTTATTGCATTCATCGCTGCAATCTTTTTAACAGCAGTAATTGTAACTGTTGTTGGACCGATTGGGTTTGTCGGCTTAGTTGCACCACACTTAATGCGGCTTATTGGTTATCGTCAACACTTTACTCTCCTTCTCTCCTCATTCTTATGGGGAGCAATATTATTACTAGGAGCAGATGTTGTCGGTAGATTAATAGATCCAACTGGCGCAGAATTACCTGTCGGGGCAGTTACAGCAATGATTGGATCACCTTGGCTTATTTATTTAGTGTATCGCATGATGAAATCGAAACAATATATGAATGATAATGGAGCTAATGCAGCTGGAGCTAGTTCTCGCTATTACTCTTATAAAAAGGTAATCATTATATCTATCGTACTTTGTATTGTGACGATTTCTCTTGGCGTTGCAATCGGTAGCAACTCTTATATCGAAAGTATAACCAATGCCATAACAGGACAATTAACACAATTTGATAAAAATATGATGATGAATCTTCGTTTACCAAGAATGCTCGTTGCCTCTATTGCTGGAGCATGTCTTGCGATAAGCGGACTTGTTTTCCAAGGCATATTACGAAATCCACTGGCTGATCCATCTATTATCGGAATTTCGTCTGGAGCAGGTGTAGGTGCTTTAACCATTATGTATGTCTTCCCTGCACTTCCTGGTTTCTACCTACCAATTGGTGCATTTATTGGTGGACTACTTGCAGTTGGAATTGTCCTTTTCTTCTCATGGAAATCAGGATTTAGTCCAACAGCTCTTGCTTTAATAGGGATTGGGATTTCAGCACTTGGCTCAGCAATTATTCAAATCTTTATCGTTAAAGCAAATTTGAACGTTGCTGCTGCTTTAACATGGTTGTCAGGCAGTACGTATGCAAGAGGATGGAATCACTTAGAAAATATTATTCTATACCCATCACTCATTCTCGTACCGATTATATTTTTCTTAATGAAACAACTCGACGTCCTTGTGCTTGGCGATGATTTAGCAACCGGACTCGGGCAACCAGTAAATAAAACGCGTCTTGCTCTAATTGTATTAGCGACACTACTTGCATCAGTCAATATCGCTGCTGTCGGTACTATCGCCTTTTTAGGCCTTGTTGCACCACACTTAGCGCGAATCGTTGTTGGCATGAATCATCAAAGACTATTCGTCTGTTCAGCACTGTTTGGAGCAATACTTCTTTCCATTGCTGACTTACTCGGACGAACAATTGCATATCCGAAAGAAATTCCTTCCGGGCTTGTTGTTGCTGTACTTGGAGCTCCGTATTTCTTATGGTTGATGAGGAAGAGCGGGAAGAAGGTTAATTAAAAGGAAGGCTTCTTGTATGGGAAGCCTTCTTTTTTATCATTCATTTTCATAGATCAACAGGAAACTAACTATTTTTCACGAATTTAACCCATGAACATAAATAGGGGGGATAACTATGTACCAAACAATTGAAGGCTTTTTACAATCATGGGAATACGAGGCTGAATCCACTCAGAAAATGCTCGATGCATTAACAGATGAATCTTTGTCACAAGAAATTGCACCTGAACACTGGACATTAGGAAGAGTTGCTTGGCATATCGTTACTGCAATTCCTATTATGCTATCTGGCACAGGACTTAAGTTTGAAGGAGAAACGAAAGATTATCCTGTCCCAACTTCAGCAAAAACAATTGCAGATCGGTATCGCAAAGTGAATACAGCTTTTGTTGAAGCACTTCAAAGCGAATGGACTGATAAAGACTTAGCTACTATTAATGACTTCTTTGGTCGCCCTATGCCGAATTCTATATTTTTAATGACACTCATTAATCATCAAAATCACCACCGCGGGCAGATGACTGTTTTAATGCGTCAAGCTGGATTAAAAGTCCCTGGCGTATACGGTCCTTCCAAAGAAGAATGGGCTGCAGCTGGAATGGAAGCTCCTAAAATGTAATGACAGAAAAAGACAAGGTGTCCTATCACCTTGTCTTTTTCTGTAACTTGTTTCATGTGAAACTATTTTTTGCTAAATGGTTGTTTTATGGAAAAGATACGTTAAAATAAAGTGAAACTTTAATCAGTTGGGGTTTTGTCCATCCCCCACTGATTATTAGCCTTCACCAATCGGGCTTTTACGGGCAGTTGATCTCCCACCTAACTCCCTCGCAGTCGCCGAATTTTGAGGTGGGAGTCTTACTGCCCGTTAATGCGGGATAAATTCATATTATTGGAAAGGAGGAACTAAATTGAATATTAAAAATAAAAAAATAACAATGGGAACTCTTCTACTAACTTCTATCATTGGAGTTATCGGGGTATCTATTTATTTCACATGTTATGGTACCCCTTGGGGAAAACAAACAGCAATTGCCGAATCAAAAAATTATATTACAAAATACTTTAATCTTGATGCGGAAGTCAAAAATACTTCTTACGATGCTAAAATGAATAGCTATGCAATCTCCTTTGAAACAAATACAGACGGAGAGTTTACTATCGAATATAAAAGTCCTAATAACTTTAACATTTCTCCAGGAGTTCAAGAGTATTTAAGTAAACACTACAAATTTACAGAGTAGTAACTAAGCATACATATACAAAAAAGAGTTGGTGTAACGCCAACTCTTTTTTACTTATTTTTGTCATGTTGTTACATCTTCCCTCTCAATATTTTTAATTCCATAATAAGCAATCGCAATACCAATTGCTGCAAATGTGAATTGTAGAGGGAGAAAAGTCGCTATAGAAAATACTGGCTGGTTATTAATTGCGATTAGTACAACGATAATAGATGAAACGATTGTAGTTGGCACCGAATGTTTACGCATTCCAAAATATAGAGGGATTAAACTTATTCCCGCCGTTGTAATTGCTAAAGGGACAAGGTTTACCCCTTCTTGAATCAATTGATCTACTGTGAATGAATTAGGAAGAATTGAAAAGTAACTATCTATTCCAAAGAAAAGTCCTACTACTAAAACATTAGATAAAATAACTGTTATAAATGTTACTATTGCTGTAATAGCCAACTTACTAATCATCATTTTCTTTCGGTTAATCGGATAAGAAAACATGAGTAGTATTGTTTTATTTTTATATTCATCAATTATTAACTTTGCGATTAATACACCACCAAAAATAATAAATGTTGCTCTTACTAATGCACTAGCCATTAACAAAATCGCCTGCGGATCCCTTATTTCTGGATCTCCTTCTATTTGAGAAACGATACTAACAAAGATTAGTAGTGCCAGTATGGCGATATTTGCAATAATTGCTCCCTTCACATACCATCCAAGCTTAAATTTTTTCATTTCTAGCTTCATAAGACGTAGCATGATAGTCCTCCTTCCTTTTTGACGGGATCTATCTCTTTATCTACTCGTTCACCTTGAGCAGAAATTACTATTTTATTAGAGTCTGTACTTTTAAATTCAATATCCCAGTTTTCACTGTCCACTTCTATTTCTTTTATATTATTTATCTCAAAAGAATTTTCTTTCTTAAAATCTTTTCCCTGAAATGTCTTAAAACCAAAAACCACACTAGCAATTGTAATAAACAAAATTGCAATTACTATTATTTTTTTCACCATTCATACCCCAGTTCGTTGTTGTTTTAATCTTGCTTCACGCCACATCAATCTTGTCGATTTTACGATACGAAAGATAACTAATAAAAATTCCTAATAAACAGAGGGCAATTGGTATAGCTATAAAGTCAAATATACTTACTTGACCGTTTCCAGTACCAAAGTTACCGTTAATTATCATCGCGATTATTACTGCAGAAGTAATCGTTGTCGGTGCCGATTTCTTTCTCATCCCAAAAAATAAAGGAATTAAACTTATTCCAGATATCATAAATGCATTTATAAAAGTAGCCGGAACAGTAGCTATTATTTCGCCCATCGTAACAGGTGTTTCAAGTAGGCCCATCATTGGATTCATACAGAATATAAGCAAACTAATAATGAAAGTAGCGATAATCGTGCTCACAAAGCAAAAACTAAAAACAATTGCTAATTTCGCTCCCATTACCACTTTTCTTTGCAGTGGGTACATAAACAATAATTGCATTGTTTTATTCTTGTACTCATCAATTACTAAACGTGATAAAATGACCGAACTAAAAATAATGAATGTTATCCTAATAACAAGATTTGCTAAAATCATATATTTTGTGAAGTCAGTGATTGCCACGTCTCCTTCGCCTTTCATTCCCGATGCCATAAGGCTCACCGCAGCAAAAATTGCTATAATACAAATTGCTACACCTTTAAAGTAACTAGATAATTGATGTTTCTTCCATTCGAGCTTCATTAATCTAGGCATACAAACCACGCCTCCATTCCTTATATAACTGTCTCTACGCTACTAACATTCTAATTCCAGCAGTAACTACGCTTAATATCCCTATCACTAGTAAAGTTAAAATCCACTTTCGTTCTGGCTTTTTATAATATAAGATTCCACTTATGAGTATTACGATAAATCCTGCTATAAGATTTAGTATTAATGCATTCATGATCATATCCCCCTCGCTGAAGTTACATTAAGCGTGAATGCCTTCTCCATCCATTACGTTTAAGAAATATTCTTCTAACGAACTATGTTTCTTATTAATACTTTCAATTTCTACATCGTTCATAATAAGTGCTTTTGAAATTGCCTGCTGCGTCGCCGCCACTTCATAAACACGAATCGTGTTTCCACTCATTATTTTGTAATTTTTTATACCGAGTTTATCTTCTAAAATATAAGCTGCACGCTTCACATCAGGAACAGTAATTTCAATGTACTCAGTTTGCTTTCCATTAATACTCTTCATTGAAACTTCTTTTATTAGTTTTCCATTTTGAATAACACCGATTGTATCTGCCATTTGTTCCATCTCGCCTAAAATATGACTAGAAACTAATAACGTAATGCCATATTCTTTGCAAAGCATTTTGAATAAATCTCTTAATTCTTTAATACCTATTGGATCTAAGCCGTTAATCGGTTCATCTAAAATAAGTAGCTCTGGTTTTGTCATGATCGCCCTTGCAATACCGAGTCTTTGTTTCATCCCTAATGAAAAATCTTTTACTTTTTTATTGTCTATGCCACTCAGTTTCACTAAATTTAAAGCATGATCAATTGCGTTCTTATCGTAATACCCCATATATTCACAATGTAAATCCAGATTTTCCTTCGCCGTTAATTTATCATAAAAGATTGGATATTCAATAATTGTCCCCATTCTTTTTAATACTTCATAAGATGTGTCTGTTAACTTCTCACCGAAAATTTCAATATCACCGCTCGTCGGTTTTATTAAATTTGTAATCATTTTCATAATCGTTGTTTTACCCGCGCCGTTCGGTCCTAAAAAGCCATAAATCTCTCCTTTTTTCACATGCATATTAACACTAGAAATAACTTCTTTCCCTTTAAACACTTTCGTTAACTGGTTCGTTTTTAATATATATGTCATGTCACTTTCCCCTTTCGCACTGCTCTATATTTCTATAATAGACAATGGAAATCTCTTTTTTCTTACCCGTTCCTTACAAATTCCTTACGTTCAAAAAAGCTTGTAGAATCTACTTCTCTACAAGCTAAAACTGCATCTTTGTTAATACAACTGTAAAAATTGTTTTTTCATACTGCTTACTAGAAAGATGAATTTCTCCATCCATCGCCTCCACAAGCCTTTTCGTAATCGTTAACCCTAGACCGCTACCTTGGTACAATCTATTTCTTGAATCTTCAAGTGTGTACATACGCTCAAACACTTTATCAATATGAGATTCATCAATTCCTTTTCCTTTATCCCATACGTCTATATACACACTCGTTTCATCATCTCTTAAAGTCATACCGAGTGTCTTTCCATCGTCTCCATATGTAATCGCATTTGATATTAAATTATTTAACACTCTGCCTAATACTTCTGTATTTCCAAGTGCATATATATTTCTTTCTGGTATATCGATATGAACATGAAAACCTTTCGTCGTCACTAAATCATAAAAAGATAAAATCTTCTCGCGACAAACTTCATTCATATTTACTTTTGTTATCTCGATTGCCTTATCACCAGATTCTAATTTTGCTAAATCAAAAAACTTATGAATCAGTTCCATCACTTCTAGTGTTTTCACATGCACCTTTTCAAGTAATATTTGCTGTTCTTCTTTACTTATCGTTTTATCCTTATTTAACATTTCTGTATATCCAAGAATAACTGTTAGTGGTGTTTTTAAATCATGTGAAATATTTGAAAGCATTTTTCTCGTTGAAATTTCCACTTTTGCATGATCTGCATTCGTTTTCTGTTTTGCATCTAATAGATGATTAATTACGACTAATAGTTTTTGTAATTCTTTATCATCCGTCATAATTAATAGCTTCTCACCAGTTTGTTCTTTTACAATTCCCTCTAATTTTTCATACGTGTATCGTAAATTGCTACTATTATTTTTTCGAATTTTATATTGCACGTAAATGACGATAAGCAATATAAAGATTACCACTGTTAAAAATATAACCATACTACATCACTTCCAATTTATACCCAATCCCCCATAGCGTTTTTATGTATTCTGGGTTAGATGGGTCAATTTCAATCTTCTCGCGTAACCTTCTCATATGAACGTTAATAACATTATCGTCACCATAATATTCTTCATTCCAAACGAGCGTATATATTTGTGCTTTCGTAAAAACACGATTTTGATTCTTCATGAATAGTTTTAAAATCTCAAATTCTTTTAAAGTAAGTTTAAGCTGTCTTCCCTTTTTTTCCACAGTAAAATTAATTGGATCAATTGTTAAATCACCAATCTGAACGGCCTCATCTTTCGATTCCACCGCTGAGTACTTTGTTGACCTTCGAATAACAGCTTTGACACGTGCTGCTAATTCAATCATAGAAAACGGTTTACAAATGTAATCATCTGCTCCAAGCCCTAAGCCAATCGCTTTATCAACATCCGTATCTTTTGCTGACATCATTAAAATCGGAACAGCACTTTTTTCTCGAATGATTCGCACAACCTCTAAGCCATCTAACTTTGGCATCATAATATCGAGGATAATCAAATCAAATGAACCTTTTAAAAATGCGTTAACTCCTTCTTCTCCATCAGATGCGATTGTAACTTGAAAACTTTCTTTTACTAAATATGTTTCAACCATCTCTTGAATTGAGATATCATCTTCAACTAATAAAATATGATATGACATATTTCTATCCCCTTTTTTTACAAACATTAACATTTTAATTGTATCGTAACGAATGAATGCTGGAAAGAATTATATGAATTTTTAAACCAACTTCCCTTCCTTCCCTAACAATGATATGATGAAATTCACTACTATTGTTCATAATTAACTTTATATAAAGGAGACTTATCATGTCAGAAAATAAAAAAGTAAGCTTAGCTGATTTAATGCGCGAACAACTTGCAAAGAAAAAGCAAGGAAATGGAAACGGCTCAAATAATGGAAATCAAAGTCAAGCAACGAAAAAATTACAAAACCAACAAACGAAGAAAACAAACAACCAACGTAGACGTACAGGTGTATAAATGAACGGGCAAAAACGATCTAACATTTCATCAGGTCTTGAAGTTGATATTGTATTAAAACAAGATCAACGTACAGGCAAGCTAACAAGAGGAATTGTAAAAGATATTTTAACTAATTCACCCTCTCATCCGCACGGCATTAAAGTACGATTGCAGGACGGGCAAGTTGGCAGAGTCCAAAATATCATTCAATAAGAAAAGGAGCTCATTTAAACTTGAGCTCCTTTTTTCTTTATTAGGCTTTAATTTTCTCGATGAAAACTACTTTTAAATAGTCCCCTTCTTTAAACTGATCAATTGTACGGAAATCTTCCGGTAAAGAATGCTCTTCTAATATTTTATATTTACCGTTCATTTCTTTAAATGCTGTATCGATAAAGCCATTAAACTTTTTCATATCGAATGCGCTACAATTTGTAGAAGCAACGATAATACCGTTATTTTCTGTAATGGCAATTGTTTCTTTTAATAAGTTTTTATAATCTTTCGCCGCACTGAACGTATATTTTTTTGAGCGTGCAAAACTTGGAGGATCAAGTACCACCATATCAAACTTCATCTTTTTCTTAACTGCATATTTGAAATATAGAAATACATCTTCTACAATAATATCTTGTGCTTCATAATCAATTTCATTTACACTGAACTGCTCAATCGTTTTACTTAAACTACGATTTGCAAGGTCAACACTTGTTGTTTTACTTGCGCCACCAAGTGCTGCAAATACAGAGAACGCTCCTGTATAAGAGAACATATTTAAAACTGTTCTTCCTTTTGCATATTTATCACGAATTTGTTTTCGAACGTTACGCTGATCTAAAAACACACCAACCATCGCCCCGTCATTTAAATATACAGCAAAGTTTACACCGTTCTCTTTTACGATAAGTGGGAACTCACCGCGCTCTCCTGCTACGAAATCATCACCTTCAATGTACTTTCCTTTCGTATCAAAACGCTTTTTCTCATAGATGCCTTTAAAGTTTGCTACCTTTTGAAATGCTGCTACGATTTCATCGCGGAAAGTATAAATACCTTCACTATACCAACTTATTACGTAATAACCGTCATAATAATCGATAATTAACCCACCAAGGCCATCACCCTCACCATTCAGGGCACGAAATGCTGTTGTATCATTTGATTTATAAAAATGTTTTCGTTTATGTAAAGCAGATTTGATTTTACTTTCAAAGAAAGATTGATTCACTTGCTCCTTCTCTTTTCTCGTTAAAATCCAACCATACCCTTTATTTTGTTTTCCATAATAGCCTTTTCCGATGAATTGGTTCTTCTCATCTACTACGTTGATGATTGTTCCTTCTTCACGTACATCATTTAAATTTTGAATAGCATCTTTTAAAATAAGTGGATATCCACTTTTAATTTCTTTTATAAACTTCGGTTTTATTTTTATAGTTACTTCAGATCGCATGTAATGTCTTCCTTTCCATTTGAATGCTTTCTAATTAGTAGGAAGCAATGTAAAAAACGAGGCTGAAAAAAGCCTCGTTTCACTATACCATATTATTGCTTTGCTCGTACAACTAGCTCATTCTCTCACATAACCGAAAAAAACTTATATATTTCATTATTACTATTGACAATGATAATGATTTTCATTATCATTAATGTATATGAATTCATGAAATTAAAGATAACTTTATAGGAGGAATAAACATGATTATTGTTGCAAATATAGCTAAAATTACAAAGGGTAATGGTCATAAATTAATCGAGCGTTTTAATAAAGTTGGAAAAGTTGAAACAATGCCTGGTTTTTTAGGATTAGAAGTTCTTTTAACACAAAATACAGTTGATTACGATGAAGTAACAATTAGCACTCGCTGGAATTCAAAAGAAGATTTTCAAGGTTGGACGAAGAGCTCAGCATTTAAAGATGCTCACTCACATCAAGGCGGGCTACCAGAGTATATTCTCGACAATAAAATCACTTACTATGATGTTGAAGTCGTACGCATGCCAATGGCAGCAGCTCAGTAAAAATACGTTTCATAAAAAAGTATAGAAGTATGAAAAGGAATATCCCTTCTCATTAAAATGTACCCTATAGAATAGACACTTAAAAAAAGTCTATTCTATAGGGTATTTCTTGTATAATAAGAGGAAAATTGGGATCGGAGAATGTTCAAAATGACAAAAAAGC
>NZ_JAKUGX010000054.1:0-12333 GCF_022664195.1 Bacillus cereus group sp. BfR-BA-01316 | reverse complement strand
AGAAGCTAAAGCTCAGGCAGCAGCTGAAGCTCAAGCAGCAGCTAAGGCTCAAGAAGCAGCTAAGGCCCAGGCAGAAGCTAAAGCTCAGGCAGAAGCTGAAACTCAAGCAGAAGCTAAAGCCGAGGAGGCAGCTAAAGCTCGTGAAGCAGCTGAAGCTCGGGCAGCGGCTGAAGCTCGTGAAGCGGCTAAAGCTCAAAAACCAGCTACACAACAACCTGTTGCGAAAGAAACTGAAACAAGTACACCATCTTCTTCTCGTGAATTAAGAGTTGAAGCAACAGCTTACACAGCAGATCCACTTGAAAATGGTTATAAAGCAGGCGACCAAGTAAAATCAGCTTTAGGTCACAACTTAACAGCAAATCCAAACATGAAACTAATTGCAGTTGATCCAAGTGTAATTCCATTAGGTTCAAAAGTATGGGTTGAAGGTTACGGAGTAGCAATCGCTGGTGATACTGGTGGAGCTATTAAAGGTAATAAAATTGATGTTTTAATGCCAGATAAAGGTACATCAAGTAACTGGGGACGCCAAACAGTTACAGTGAAAATTTTAAACTAATTACTATAAAAAAGAGTCAGTCTCTACTTTGAGACTGACTCTTTTTTTATGATTCTTACATTCTTTCTCCTTCTCTCCTGTCCAAATTAAATCCATCCCTTTGAATTCTATAGACGATAGACTACTATTTCAACAGAAAAAAGAGGATGCCATAGCATCCCCCTCCTTCTCTTCCCTATTCCACACAAGTAAACTGCGTCCAAGCCCCTACATAATCTAGTAAGAACAACTCCTCTTCAGCAATTGTACCGACAATATTTTTCCGTTCATCTATCGGCATTTCTTTCAAGATGGTTTGCAACTCACCTTTATACTTTCCGAATGAGTTGTTACCAATCATAATTTGACCTTTTTCTTGCATTACACTTTGGCGTACTGGGAAGTCGTCGTCTTTGTACTTTTTACGTACTTCTGTAGAACGCACCATATATTCTGTTATGTCACCGCGTCTTACGTGTACTTCTTGCAGTGTCGCTCTCTTCTCTACTTCAGTCGCTTCATCTACAAATTGTACCTTCAGCTGTAACATGTAACGATTTAAGTTTCCTAGTTTCTCTAATTCTTCTTCGCTCGCATAAGCATTTCCGATAATAACATCATCAATAAGCCCTGTTGCCCATAAATGTTTCGCTTGTACTTCAATTGGTAAATTACGATGTTGTTCTAATGTACATAATCCGTCGTTAATATCCCATGGACCGATGTCAGCTGCATGCGATGTAATAAAGGCTGCACTGCGAATACCGTGCTTTTTAAAACGTTCACTACAGCGAATGAAATAATCATACGGAAGACCAGTGAATTTTTGCGGATAAAAATTGTGACAACCAATTAAAGCTGATTTATTCGCTTGATGCGAAAGGATATTTTCTAAATAGGCAATATCATTACTTACATTCAGCTCAATTTTTAATCCATATGGATTATTCGTCATTTTCGCTTCTGTTAACCCGTCAAACCCTACATCTAAACGAATGCCATCTGCACCTAACTCTGCAAAGAATGATAGATCACTATAACTAATACTAAGTTGATCGAATACAGCCGGCGCTACATCTAAAATAACTTCCATATTATACT
Source organism: Bacillus cereus group sp. BfR-BA-01316 (assembly GCF_022664195.1). Lineage (NCBI taxonomy): Bacteria > Bacillati > Bacillota > Bacilli > Caryophanales > Bacillaceae > Bacillus > Bacillus cereus group sp. BfR-BA-01316. The sequence goes on along the minus strand of NZ_JAKUGX010000054.1, from coordinate 10,691 downwards.
CTTTTGCATGATTAATAATTTCTTTAAATTCCGCTACAATTTCCTCTTTCGGACGATTCACAGACAGTAAACAAGTGAATATTCTTGAAAAACCGTGACGTGCCGCTGCTGAAATGTATGCCATATCTTTTTCTTTCGTTGAATGCTCTGGATAAAGAGAAATTCCTAATTTACGCTCCATGCTTTTGCATCTCCTTTACACGTTGTATTAATGCCATGCTCGTAAATCTATATTTTGCAGATAAACATGTTGCACATAAAATCGTTGGTACAATGATAAAGAACGGTGATTGTAAGCTAAACGCTACATAAGCTCCCATTGAACATCCAATAAATAATATCGATACAAGTAGTAACACTAATAAAGATTTACTTTGTACCCATTTTGAATAATGCGCAATGCACTGCCCCGCTACGAATGTAATTAAGATGATAATTGCTCCGAGCATTCTGTTTTCTCCTCTCCTGCTAATTGTTGTTTCTCATACATTTTGAAGAATGGATAGTAAATAACGAATGAGATAACAAAGTTAACAAGTACAAGTACACCAGCCATAATTGTCCAGTCCGTACTAATAATAGCTGCAATTGGCGCTAACATCGTAAATGGCAGCTTTGCCATCATCATCGGAATCATACCTGAAACAACTGCGAAATATGATACTGTCGTTGTAACTAACGGTGTAATAACGAATGGAATAATTAAAATTGGGTTCATTACAATTGGTGCCCCGAAAATAATTGGTTCGTTAATATTGAATAAACCTGGTACGAATGATAATCTACCTAATTCTTTTAGGAACTTCGATTTAGAGAACATAAACATAATAACTAAGGCTAACGTTGAGCCTGATCCACCAATCCATACGAACCATTGAATAAATTGCTCTGTAAATAAGTTCGGTAACTGATGTGCGTTTCCTGTAGCGGTGAACACTTCCATATTTTCAAGAATTGCTGAATCCCACATTGGACGAATAATTGGTCCTAAAATCGCTGGGCCATGTATACCGAACGACCAGAAGAATACGATTAGGAATACTGTTAATAAACCACCGAATAAATTATTTCCTACTAATACTGACTTTAATGGTGCAATTAAATATGTAATCGTTGTATTTACATCAAATTTCAAACCGTAACGAATACCCCAGAATAAAAGAATAACTACTAAAGTTGGAATTAATGCTGCAAATGAATTTGCAACTGCTGGTGGTACACTATCTGGTAATTTAATCGAAATATTATGCTTAATCATGAAATGATAAATTTCAACTGCAATTAATGCTGTCACAATAGCTCCAAATAAAGACGTAGCACTTAATGTCCCTACTGAAATATATCTTCCTGCATCAATAACACCTGGTACAGCTTTTGTTATTTGAATAGGTTCAACTGATGCTAGTAAGAAGGCGAGTACAGATAATAATCCTGCACTTAACTGATTGAGCTGATAAAAATTCGCAAGTGAGGCCCCTACCCCAAATGCTGCGTATAAAGCCATTAAACCTACTGTAAATCGGAATGGAATATCTAAAATATGGCGAAACGGTGCAATCCACTCCATATATGCATCAATTGGTAAATTTAAAAAGATAACGAAAAATGACCCGACAATCGTTAACGGTAATGTAGAAATAACTCCATTCCGAATTGCTAATAAATGTCGTTGCCCCGCAATCTTTTGCGTTGTCGGCATAATCTTCTGTTCCATAAAACTCATAAAACCATTCATCGATAACCCTCCCTATGTTCAATCTGCCGAAAACAAAAGTTATAACATTATAATGTTTATATTAAAAAAAATATAATTACGCTAAAACTAACTTTTCGGCTTGCTTAAGTACTTTCAAACCATCACACATGCCATAATCTCGTTGTTCTATAATTGCAACTGGTATATCGTATGACTTCGCAAGAAACTCCACTGCTGGAAACAAATACTTCACCTGTGGTCCGATTAAAACAACATCAGCATTTTTTATTTCCAATTTCACAAGTTCCGAATCAACTGCTTTAATTTTATAATCCTTCCCTTGTTTCTTTGCCTCTTCTTGCATTTTTCTTACAACCATACTCGTTGACATACCTGCTGCACAACATAATAAAATGTACATATTATACTGTCACTTTCTCTTCCACTCGTTTATGAAGAGTAATAAATTCCTCAGCAAGTTCTTTCACTGTAATTGCATTCATTAAATGATCTTGTGCATGCACTAATAATAAACTTATTTCTGCATGATTGCCTCTTGCTTCCTCTTGAATTAAATCCGTTTGAATACGATGAGCGGATGATATTTCCTCACTAGCAAGTTCCATCTTTTCACTCGCATTCTGAAAATCTCCTTGTCTTGCAAAAGCAATCGCTTCAAGTGCGGCGCTTCTAGCGTTGCCACCATGTAAAATTAACGCAAATGGAGTTTGCATATCAGTCATTTTAAATTCCTCCAAGCTATGTTTTTTCTATATTTTTATCTTATTATGAAAACGCATACAATTAAACATAAAAAACTTCCGTTATGTAACGGAAGTTTTTATATACTTTTCTTATAAAGATAATAATATCTCTTGGAAATCTTCAATTACTTCAGCCTGAGTTAATTTCTCTATCGTATTCTGACTAGACATAATATCATATAAAAAATCATAAAGCTTTTGTAAATCTTCATTATTATTGCGCTTCACACTAAATAAAATAATAACTTGTACTTTCTTATCTCCCCAGTCAACAGCCTTTTCAAGTGTACAAAACATCAAAAATGTTTGTTCACTTAATAACTGCATCGGGTGTGGAATCGCAACTAAATTTCCAACCGCTGTAGGAGATGTGTTCTCCCTCTCCATAACAGAAGCATAAAAGTTTGCAGGTACATAACTTTTCGCAGCAGCTTTCTCACATAAAAACTGGATAACCTCTTCTTTCGTAGAAGCACTACGATTTAAGAAGAGCAAATCTTCCTTAATATATTGCTGCACACTATTATTCACATGAGTAAACAACTGCTGACCAATCGATTTAATCTCTTTATCATCAAATATTGAATTCACTTTTATAACTGGCACAGGCAAACCACTCGGTATATGAATCGTACTAATAATACAATCTATTTTATCTTTGTAAAGTTCTTCTACCTTCAATTGATAATAGCCTGTAATACCTACAATCTCTAATTTATCTCGAAACTGTGATAGAATTTTATATTTCAGTAGCTGTGCACTCCCTTGACCAGTCGCACAAATTAATAAACATCTTTTCTTTTGATTATTTTCTTGTAAACGGCTCATCGCCCCTCCAAAGTGAATGGCAATATAACCAATTTCACTCTCTGGAATGGATTCACCCGTATATTCACCAATTATATCTCCAACGAGAACTGCAATTTCAAAAGCATATGGATAATTTTTTTTCACTTCTGCCAAAAGAGGATTTCTCGTATTTAATTTATATTTCAAACGATTTAATAACGTTTTTAAATGAACACCAAAACCAAATAATAATTCTTCATCATAATAAAAAGTAAGATTCCGTTCTTCCGCTACTTTGAAAAGAATATGCTGCATGAATGCATATACGTCTTTCCCTAATAGCTCTTCCACATTTTCACAGCGATCTCTTGCTGTAACAGCTGTACTTAATAAATGCATCGTCACATATAAAATTTCTTCTTCTGGAAATTGAAGTTTTAGCTCTTCCCCTAAATTCCCTAAAATCTGTTTCGCAATTTTATATTCTTTCTTTATTATAAGTTCAGATTCCTCTACATGCAGTGCTTGAATGTAATGATCATCTTGACATCTCTTTAAAGCAATCGCAATATGAATTGATAAATTATCAATTTCTATATCTGATAAATATATCGTTCCTCCCTCGATATACTTTAATATAACTGAGCGGATGAGAGAAATATGAGGTAACGATAAATATGTGTCCGTCTGCTCATAGTTCTCATGAAACGGAGTATGGTCATACCGCGGTAAACCATATTGTGATAAACAAGAACGAATATTAAATTCTTCTCCCACAATACGTATACCATAATATGGTCTTTTTTCAATTTGTAACTCATAGCGACTACAAATATCCGTAACATCTTTCATAATTAAGTTTACAGTAGATTTGCTCACATAAATCTCTTCCGCTAGCTGTGAAAGCTTCACATACCCATCTGTCGTTAAAATACGTTGTAAAATATACGCTACTCTTTCTTCATAAGAAGTGGGAATCTTTTCCGTCTGTTTTTGAAATACATCTACGCAAAAATCTTCAAACTTCTTAGTTTGTATAATTTCTAGTTCGTACCCATTCCCCCTTTGTGATTCAATTTTCGCTCCGTGTTCTTCCAATATATCATTTAATAATTTTATATCCTTTTGAATCGTCTTCGTTGATACATGTAAACGGCTCGCTAGAAAGGCCCTATTTAACATCGATTTCTCTTCTAAAAACTCCTCTAAAATGGAAATTAATCGCTGATGCACTTTTGTCATAGCTCTTCCTCTCGCTCTATATATAAAAAGGAAAAAGCTGCTGAGGTCAGTAGTTTTTTCCTTTTTTATTTTCTCTATTTCTTTAATGTAAATCCAAACTTATCCCAAGCTTGTAAATAATCTAATAAGAAGATTTCTTCCTCTACAACTCGGCCAACTACATTTGTTTTTCCTGTATTCACCATATCTTTTAAAGCAATTTGCAATTCACCTTTATATTGACCATACTGTTCATTATCAATTAAAAGATCACCGCGCTTAATTTCGCGCGTATTATGCGGTTTGAACTCTTCTTTTTTATATTTCACACGACTCTGTGTAGAACGAATCATATATTCAGATACATCTCCGCGATAAAAATGCGGTTCGTCTAACACAATAATTCTTTCTAATTCTGTTGTTGTATCATATAGTCCTATATCAAATGTTTGTTTCTCTTTATTTAATGCACCTAGTGCTTGTAATTCTTCTTCTGATGCATAAGCGTTCGCAATAATAACATCATCAATTAATTCTGTCGCAAACAAATGCTTCGCTTGTGTTGTCATTGGCAATTCACGATGCTGCTCTAGCGTACATAGCCCTTCTGTTACTGGCCAAGGTCCATAGGTTGCATCGAATGATGAAATAAAAGCAGCTGTTCTCATACCGTAATCTTTAAATTGTTTCGAGCATTTAATGAAATGATCATATGATAATCCTGAATAACGATGCGGATAGAAATTATGACAGCCAATTAAATTTTCACGATTTGGTCTATGGCTCATAATGTTATCTACATACTTCGTACCGTTACTCATATTAATCTCAATTTTTAAGCCGTATGGATTGTACGTCATAATCGATTCTTCTAAACCTGAGAAACCAACATCTAAACGAATACCATAAGCACCTAGTTCATGGAAGAACGATAAATCATCGTACGAAATACCTAGTTGTTCAAAAACAGCTGGACTAATATCAACTAATACTTGGAACCCTAATGCATTCGCATGAGAGATCGTTTCCTTAAACTCTTCTATAATTGTCTCTTTTTCGCCATCTACAGATAATAAACATGTGAATACACGTGTAAATCCGTATTTACTTGCTAATGTTAAATACTCCTTATCTTCCTCTACTGTCGAATGTTCTGGATAAATAGAAATACCTAATCGTCTCATATGTACACGCCTCTTTCTTCATCATATTGTAAACCTTTTCAAATATATGTAGTGAAAAAGTATGTATCCCCTTCTCGCCCACTACCATTTGAATCCGCTTTCTTTAAAGAAAAAATAATTTCTATCATTCATAACAACTACTAGTCTATACATCTATACTTTACATCTTTTTTCAAAGTTGTGTAGTCTTTCCACAAATTTGTCAGTTTTTTTGCCTCGAAAATTGTTATACGTTTTCAAGGCACCTTCCTTGACTGTTACGTTGACCACTACATATACTCGAAAGAACAGAGAAAACTTTTATATAGGGGATGAATATATGGGGGAGGCAGTACTCGTAAAACGAGAACCGTTATGGACAAAAGAGTTTATTGCGCTAATTCTAGCAAACTTATGTATGTTTTTAGGATTTCAAATGTTAATTCCAACTTTACCTGTTTATGTGAAAGAAATTGGGGGCACAAGTTCAAATATCGGATTCGTTGTCGGCATGTTTACCGTTGCAGCACTTTTTATTAGGCCGCTAACTGGAAATGCCTTGCAGAAATTCAACAAAAAAATCATTTTAATGATCGGTACCGCTATTTGTTTACTCGCTATGGGCAGTTATCTTTTCGCTTCAACCGTTTTCCTATTGCTTGCCGTTCGAATTTTACATGGAGCTGGTTTTGGTATTACAACGACTACATACGGAACTGTCGTTTCAGATTTAATTCCGCAAGCTCGCCGCGGTGAAGGCATGGGGTATTTCGGTCTTTCTGGAACTATCGCCATGGCGCTCGGTCCGCTTATCGGACTTTGGCTTATGCAAACATATAACTTCACGATTCTTTTTTTATGTGCACTTTCATGCACAATAGTTTCATTAATATTAACGAAACTACTTCAAATCAAAAAATCGCCGCAACCACCACAGCAAACATCTGGTACCTTTCTCGATGGATTTATTGAGCGTAAAGCTTTACTTCCTTCATTATTAATATTATGTATTACATTAATGTACGGGGGAATTGGGAGCTTTATCACATTATTTGCTACGGAAGTCGGGATTGCTGATATCAGTCTCTTCTTTTTATTTAACGCACTTGCAATCGCTGTAACTCGTCCGTTTTCTGGAAGATTATATGATACGAAAGGCCATACATTCGTCATCATTCCAGGAGTTATTATTACGTTTACAGGTATTATTTTGCTGTCGTATACAACTACAATTCCGAGTTTAATTATTGCCGCAGCGTGCTACGGCAGTGGTTTCGGAGCAATTCAACCGGCACTACAAGCATGGATGATTGACCGAGTAGCACCGCACCGGAGAGGAGTAGCAACAGCAACATTCTTCTCAGCATTTGATCTTGGAATTGGTGCTGGAGCGATTATTTTTGGATTCATTGCACACTTTACCAACTATGCAACTGTATATCGATATTCCTCTCTATTACTTATCGCCTTCCTTTTCATTTACATTACAAGCTTACGGAAGCAAAAACAGGGGGATAAAACAAAAGAAAAAGCCGTTGGGTAATGTTAATTAGTTCTTTTTCAAATTACTTAAACTAAAAAGATCATGTATACACAAATGAAAAAAGCAGTGGATTCCTAAGAAAAATCACACTGCTTTTTTCATTGTATTGAAGAGTGAACCGCTGTTCTATTTATTCATGTTGTTCGTATGATATTAATATATAGAACGAATTGGAGGAAATATAATGAAGGCAATAATGTACACAAAATACGGTCCCCCTGACGTTCTCCAACTGAAAGAGGTAGAAAAACCTACTCCTAAAGAAAACGAAATACTAGTAAAAATAAAAGCGACAACCGTAACAGCAGGAGATATTCGCTCACGGAGTTTTACTGTTTCCTCTTCTGTTTGGCTACCTGCTCGAATCGCACTTGGCTTTAAGCAACCGAGAAAACAAATACTAGGAATGGAATTGGCTGGCGAAGTTGAATCAATAGGAAAAGACGTCACACGATTTAAAAAAGGAGACCAAGTTTTTGCAGCTACCCAAGTAAATTTTGGTTCTTATGCTGAGTATATTTGTCTACCTGAAGATGGACCAGTGTGCATGAAACCCTCCAATATAACCTATGAAGAAGCTGCAGCCATTCCAATCGGGGCACGTACAGCCTTGTTCTTCCTTAAAAAAGCTAACGTTCAGAGCGGTCAAAACGTCCTTATTTATGGAGCTTCTGGAAGCGTAGGAAGTTATGCAGTACAAATTGCCAAGTATTTTGGGGCAACAGTTACAGGGGTGTGCAGTAGCTCAAATTTAGAATTGGTAAAATCTCTAGGAGCTGACGAAGTAATTGATTACACAACAAAAAATTTTTCTACTACAGACGAAACTTATGATGTTATCTTTGAAGCGGTAAATAGGAGTTCCTTTTCAGATTGTATTAAAATGTTAAAGGAAGATGGTACCTATATAAATATCGTTGAACCGTTACCGAGTGCTCAAATGCTATGGACTAAATTGACAAGTCGCAAGAGACTAATATTAAGTCAAAACGCACCTGAAACTTCCGAAGCATTAAATTTCCTTAAAGAACTTGTTGAGAACGGTAAAATAAAAGTGGTCATTGATAGGCAATACACTTTTGAGGAAATTGTTGAAGCTCACATATATGTTGAAAAAGGACACAAAAAGGGAAATGTCGTCATAAACTTGAAACATAACGACAACTCCTAATAAAGTGAAACTTTAATCAGTGGGTAGCTTTATCTCCCACAAATAGCATGATAAACAAGCACACTGCACACAGTTTTTACAATACGAAGTACTCAAATTTTTTTAACATAAAAAACCAGGGCAAATTCATATGCGAATTGCTCTTTTTTAATGTTGCAAGTACTCCAAAGAAGTGGATTAAGATACTTCAATCGTTTTTTTACTTTCATCAGTACACTCATTTCAAACCGCCCCGTTTCCCTACATATTTTTCTAACTTTAATCAAAAAATATGCAAAGAACCATCATCATAACAAAATAAAATTCCAATCCGCATACCCAGTTGGGTAGTTTCCCTTCACCTATTTTTACTATCAATAAATAGTGTGATAAATGTGACTTCTTCATAAAATAGTCATATACCATGCATAAAAACCAATTAAATCCAGGTGTTTCTTTAAAGAATTGTAAACTTTTTATCACTTTGTAAATTTAGTGTAAATTTTACAGACAAACCGTTTACAGTGCCTCAAGGTTTAGTTAATAATTACATCGTACATGAAATTTAAGGAGTGGAATGCGTGGAATACAATATTCAAGATATGATCTTCCAGTTCATTGGTGGATTAGGTATTTTCTTATTCGGGATTAAATACATGGGCGATGGACTGCAACAAGCAGCTGGAGATCGTCTTCGCGATATTCTAGATCGTTTTACAACAAACCCTCTTATGGGTGTACTAGCAGGTATGTTAGTTACAGTATTAATTCAATCAAGTTCAGGAACAACCGCTTTAACAGTCGGACTTGTAAGTGCCGGATTTATGACATTAAGACAAGCAATTGGTGTTATTATGGGTGCGAACATCGGAACGACAGTTACTGCATTTATTATCGGAATTAAAATCGGAGAATACGCCCTTCCAATTATGGCAGTTGGAGCAATCTTACTATTCTTCTTTAAAAATAAAAAAGTACATTCTTTAGGTCAAGTTATATTCGGTTTTGGTATGTTATTCTTCGGTTTAGAATTGATGAGCTCAGGTATGAAACCTCTTCGCTCTTTAGAATCATTCCAAGAATTAATGGTTAGTATGAGTGATAACCCAATCTTAGGAATCGTTGTTGGTACAGTCTTCACTTTAATTGTACAAAGTTCAAGTGCGACAATCGGTATTTTACAAGAATTATTCGGTCAAGGTGCAATCGATTTACAAGCTGCTCTTCCTGTATTATTTGGTGATAACATCGGTACAACAATTACAGCTGTATTAGCAGCAATCGGTACTTCTATTGCAGCAAGACGTGCAGCATTAGTTCACGTTATCTTTAATATCGTCGGTGCAATCATCTTTACAATTTTATTAGTACCATTTACAAGTTTAATTCAATATTTCCAAACATCATTAAACTTAAATCCAGAAATGACAATCGCATTTGCTCACGGAACATTTAACATAACGAATGCAGTTATTCAGTTCCCATTCATTGCAGTGTTAGCATGGATTGTAACAAAAATCATTCGCGGTGAAGATTCCGCTATTGATTTTAAACCGCAACATTTAAATCCAATCTTTATTGAACAATCTCCTGCTATCGCACTAACAGAAGCGCAAAAAGAAATTGTTCGCATGGCTGAGTTCTCATTAAATGGATTAAAAGAAGCAAATCAATTTTTAAATACACAAGACAAAAAACACGCTGACATGGCTACTCAATTAGAAGCAGCTATTAACAATTTAGATAAAAAAATTACCGAGTATTTAGTTTTACTATCAGAAAAACCACTTTCACCTACAGACTCTGAAAAACATTCAGTTTTAGCAGGTGTTGTTGGAGATATTGAACGTGTCGGTGATCATGTAGAAAACCTGGTAGAACTCGTAGATTTCCAAATTTCAAACCGTGTTTCACTATCAGATGAAGCACTAGCTGAATTAAATGAAATGCTTGAATTAACAATTTCAACATTACAAGATGCAATCAATGCTTTAACAAACTTCGACACTGAACTAGCTCAAACGGTTATTGCGAAAGAACGTAAAATTGACCAAATGGAACGTGTTCTTCGTAAACGTCATGTATTACGTTTAAACGAACGTAGCTGTTCAGGTGATGCAAGCATCATTTTCGTTGATATGGTAAGTAACTTAGAGCGTATCGGTGATCACGCTGTAAATATTGCTGATGGCGTTTTAGGTGAGCAAGGAAAAGTAAATTTAAAACAATCATTATAATAGAAAAGAGACGCTAATTTAAAATGTACCCTATAGAATAGACACTTAAAAAAAGTCTATTCTATCGGGTATTTCTTGTATAATAAGAGGAAAATTGGGATCGGAGAATGTTCAAAATGACAAAAAAG
>NZ_JAKUGX010000053.1:0-14961 GCF_022664195.1 Bacillus cereus group sp. BfR-BA-01316 | reverse complement strand
CAGAGAGGTCACACCCGTTCCCATACCGAACACGGAAGTTAAGCTCTCTAGCGCCGATGGTAGTTGGGACCTTGTCCCTGTGAGAGTAGGACGTCGCCAAGCAAGATAAAACACGAGTCATTTGACTCGTGTTTTTTTATTTCCCATGAAATAGGTTAGATTCCGTTAGTAAAAATGCTGAAATATAGTAAGGGATTTTTTGAGCAGAAATATTGAGAAATTGATAAATAAATGGATAATCTTCAGATCCATAGCTTCCAAGTAAGTCATACCACCAATCTGTTTCATACCTAGAAATCATGCTTAAATTATAGAGCAATAAATAATGAACAAGGAGCTCAGGCAACACTGGCTTAGAGTTTCTAGGGTCGGTCGTAAGTGGTAAATAATAAGTGTCAGTAAGATGCTCGTAGTATAAAGGTGTGCTATACATAGGATTCCATGATTGAATAGGTGCTGAAAAAAGCACATTTAATTCATTATTTTTCTCAGGTACGTGTTGTATTGATAAATGCTTACAAGCTGTTTCGATGTAACGGGAAAATCTCTCTTTAGTCATATGTAGTCGATCTAGTATGTCGACTGAGAAGGAGAGCTCATTTTTATTTGTTGAATCGATTTTATATAATGTTGTTCCTTTTTGACTATAGCGAAATAAATGTTGTAGCTCAGGGATTTTTCCCATTAGCTCTAACATATTAAACTTTTCTGTTTCCAAGTGTTTCATGTGAAACAGTTGTTCTGCCGCGTGAGTAAATAGTCCATTTTTCTGTATTTTCACCTCATCTTCTAAAAATTGATATCCTTGTTTTTTTCGTTTACGGGTTGTCACTCCATGTGCTAAAACGGTTGTTGATTCTGGATAGTTTGGATTAATAGTTAATAAACAAGCTTTAAAAAGTTGCCCCATTCCATAAAATAACAGCATTGGTTGAATGGAAAATGGTGCTGTTTTATATAATTCATAATAATTTTTACCGTGTTCTAAGTAATAAATAAATGGATAACAATTTTCAAAACTTTTTTTTTCGGCATCCTGAATCGAGGATTTTTCATAACAACGGGCAAGATAATGTTGTACGTTTTGAGATGAAAAGAAGAAACTTAATTGCTGCCAAGCACAAGGTGTATGATGCATATATTACGCTCCTTTTATTGTCTGAAAATTCTAACATATTAATACTTTCTTGACAGTATTTTAACCAATTGATAAGCTACTAATAATAATTTCTGGTATCATGGGGGGAACAATTATGTGGGAATCTAAATTTGTTAAAGAAGGTTTGACTTTTGATGATGTATTACTTGTACCAGCAAAGTCAGATATATTACCAAGAGAAGTAAGTGTTAAAACAGTTTTATCTGAAAGCTTACAGTTAAACATCCCGTTAATTAGTGCAGGAATGGATACAGTAACAGAAGCTGATATGGCTATTGCAATGGCTCGTCAAGGCGGTTTAGGAATCATTCATAAGAATATGTCTATTGAGCACCAGGCAGAGCAAGTTGACAAAGTAAAACGCTCTGAAAGCGGCGTTATTTCAGATCCATTCTTTTTAACTCCAGAACATCAAGTATATGATGCGGAACATCTTATGGGAAAATACCGCATCTCAGGTGTACCAGTTGTAAATAATTTAGATGAGAGAAAATTAGTTGGTATTATTACAAACCGTGATATGCGCTTCATCCAAGACTACTCAATCAAAATTTCTGACGTAATGACAAAAGAACAGTTAATTACAGCCCCAGTTGGTACTACACTAGGAGAAGCTGAAAAGATCCTACAAAAGTATAAAATTGAAAAGCTTCCTCTTGTTGATAATATCGGTGTATTACAAGGGCTTATTACAATAAAAGATATTGAAAAAGTAATTGAATTTCCAAACTCTGCAAAGGATAAGCAAGGACGCTTATTGGTTGGAGCAGCAGTTGGTGTAACGGCTGATGCAATGCTTCGTATCGATGCATTAGTAAAAGCGAGTGTAGATGCAATTGTACTTGATACAGCTCATGGACATTCTCAAGGTGTTATTGAAAAAGTAAAAGAAGTTCGCGCTAAATATCCAGCGCTAAATATTATTGCTGGCAATGTTGCTACAGCTGAAGCAACAAAAGCATTAATTGAAGCTGGTGCAAATGTAGTTAAAGTTGGTATTGGACCAGGTTCTATTTGTACAACGCGTGTTGTAGCTGGAGTTGGTGTACCACAATTAACAGCAGTTTATGATTGTGCAACTGAAGCTCGTAAACACGGCATTCCAGTTATTGCAGATGGCGGTGTTAAGTACTCTGGTGATATGGTTAAAGCTTTAGCGGCAGGAGCACACGTTGTTATGCTAGGTAGTATGTTCGCTGGTGTAGCTGAAAGCCCTGGAGAAACTGAAATTTACCAAGGTCGTCAATTTAAAGTATATCGTGGTATGGGTTCTGTTGGAGCAATGGAAAAAGGAAGTAAGGATCGCTACTTCCAAGAAGGAAACAAAAAACTTGTTCCAGAAGGTATTGAAGGACGAGTACCATATAAAGGACCTTTAGCAGATACAGTTCATCAATTAGTTGGTGGATTACGTGCAGGTATGGGATACTGCGGAGCACAGGATTTAGAATTCTTACGTGAGAATGCGCAGTTCATTCGTATGTCGGGTGCTGGTTTACGTGAAAGCCATCCTCATCACGTACAGATTACAAAAGAGGCTCCAAACTACTCATTATAATGTCTTATATGTAAATAGACGGAGATTTGATATCTCTGTCTATTTTTTTTTGATTATGTTAGAATAACGGTTATGTGAGTACATAGATATTGGGGGTAGCAAAAGTGAAAGGTATGTTTTGCAAGAGATTCATTGCGTTGGTAACAGTGCTTACACTAGCTTTTGGCATGTTTGCACCATATAGCAATGCATCAGCAGAAACAGGAGCTGCTTTAAACATTGAAGCCGGTGCAGCGATTTTAGTTGAAGCGAATTCTGGGAAAATTGTATATCAAAAGAATGCAGATGAATTATTATCAATTGCTAGTATGACAAAGATGATGAGTGAATATTTAGTGAATGAGGCAATATCAAAAGGGAAACTGAAGTGGGATCAAAAAGTTAAAGTTTCTGAATATGCATATGAAATTTCACAAGATCGTTCATTATCAAATGTTCCGCTAGAAAATGGTGGTTCTTATACGGTAAAAGAACTGTATGAAGCAATGGCAATTTATTCTGCTAATGGAGCGACAATCGCTTTAGCTGAAGCAGTGGCAGGAAAAGAAGTTGATTTCGTAAAAATGATGAATGATAAGTCGAAAGAGTTTGGATTAAAAAGCTATAAATTTGTCAACTCTACAGGCTTAACGAACAGAGATTTAAAAGGGCAACACCCTGAAGGAACAACTCCAGAAGAAGAAAATAAAATGTCTGCAAGAGATGTTGCGATTTTAGCACAACATCTTATTAAAGACTTTCCAAAAGTATTAGATACAGCTAAAATTCCAAAAAAGGTATTCCAAGAGGGTGGAAAATACCCAGTTAATATGGATAACTGGAATTGGATGCTAAAAGGCTTAGTTAAGCAATATGATGGTGTAGATGGCCTGAAAACAGGATCAACTCCAGAAGCAGGAGATTGTTTTACTGGTACGGTCGAGAGAAATGGGATGCGTTTCATTTCTGTAGTTATTAAAACAAATTCTCATACGGCAAGATTTGATGAGACGAAGAAATTATATGATTATGGCTTTGCTAACTTTGAAATGAAGAAAATGTATGAAAAAGGTTCTTCGGTCAAAGGAAAAGAAACAGTAAGAGTTGAAAATGCGAAAGATAAAGATATAGCAGTTCAAACGAAGCAAGCTGTTTCACTTCCGGTGCCAAAGGGAAGTAAAGACGTTTATAAAACAGAATTTAAAGAAGGAAATAAGGGACAAGAAGCACCTATGAAAAAGGGAGTTGCACTTGGCCAAATGGTTGTAACGTCTAAAGATAGTAATGACCCTGGATTTTTATCAGGAAAATCATTACAAGTAGACCTTGTAACAAAATCTGAAGTAGAAAAGGCAGGCTGGTTCACACGTTCTATGCGCGGAATCGGTTCTTTCTTTAGTGGTATGTGGAATAGTGCTGTTGATACAGTAAAAGGTTGGTTTTAAAAGCTCCTCATTGTAGGAGCTTTTTCTTATTCCCATTTTTCATACCGACTTTATGAAAAAGTAGTGGACAAGCATCAGATAGTTAGTGGTAGAATGTAAGAGTATTCTTAATTTTCTTCTTTAACGGGGAAAGCAATTCACCTAGGGGGGTTTTTGTACATGACAAATGTAACAGGGACAGAACGTGTAAAACGTGGAATGGCAGAAATGCAAAAAGGCGGCGTTATTATGGACGTAGTTAACGCTGAGCAAGCAAGGATTGCAGAAGAGGCAGGCGCAGTTGCTGTTATGGCATTAGAGCGTGTACCTGCAGATATTCGTGCAGCAGGTGGCGTTTCTCGTATGGCAGATCCAACAATTGTTGAAGAAGTTATGGGTGCTGTGTCAATTCCGGTTATGGCAAAATGCCGTATCGGTCACCTTGTAGAAGCACGTGTATTAGAATCATTAGGGGTAGACTATATCGATGAGAGTGAAGTATTAACTCCTGCTGATGAAGTATACCATTTAAATAAACGTGATTACACAGTTCCGTTTGTATGTGGTTGCCGTGATATTGGAGAAGCTGCACGTCGTATTGCAGAAGGTGCATCTATGCTTCGTACAAAAGGTGAGCCTGGAACAGGAAACATTGTAGAGGCAGTGCGTCATATGCGCCAAGTCAATGCAGAAATCCGTCAAGTTGCAAATCTACGTGAAGATGAGTTAATGACATATGCAAAAAATACTGGTGCTCCTTATGAAGTACTACTTGAAATTAAACGCCTTGGTCGCCTGCCAGTTGTAAACTTTGCAGCAGGTGGTGTAGCAACACCAGCAGATGCAGCGTTAATGATGCAACTTGGTGCTGATGGTGTATTTGTTGGATCTGGTATCTTCAAATCAGAGAACCCAGAGAAATTTGCACGTGCAATCGTTGAAGCGACGACTCATTATGAAGATTACGAACTAATTGCAAGCCTTTCTAAAGGATTAGGTAATGCAATGAAAGGTGTCGAAATTTCAACGTTATTACCAGAACAACGCATGCAAGAGCGTGGATGGTAATTAAAGGAGATCTTTAAAATGGTGAAAATCGGTGTACTAGGTCTTCAAGGTGCTGTTCGTGAGCATGTGAAATCAGTTGAAGCAAGTGGTGCAGAAGCTGTGGTTGTAAAGCGTATAGAACAACTTGAAGAAATTGATGGTCTTATTTTACCAGGCGGTGAAAGTACAACAATGCGCCGTCTTATTGATAAGTATGCTTTCATGGAGCCTCTTCGTACATTTGCGAAGTCTGGTAAACCAATGTTTGGTACATGTGCAGGAATGATTCTTCTTGCGAAAACGCTTATTGGCTATGAAGAAGCACATATTGGTGCTATGGATATTACGGTTGAGCGCAATGCGTTCGGACGCCAAAGAGATAGTTTTGAAGCTGCACTTTCAATGAAAGGTGTGGGAGAAGACTTTGTTGGTGTATTTATCCGTGCTCCGTATGTTGTAAATGTAGCTGATGATGTTGAAGTACTTTCTACGCATGGCGAGCGAATGGTAGCGGTAAGGCAAGGGCCGTTTTTAGCTGCTTCTTTCCATCCGGAATTAACGGATGATCATCGTGTAACAGCATACTTTGTAGAAATGGTAAAAGAAGCGAAAATGAAAAAAGTTGTATAAGTAACTTGCAACTTGTATAAGATTATAGTAAATTGATGGTAACAATTTTATAAAATAAGCGTGTTGATAGGAAGTAGTAACAGATGTTGTTTCTTATAGAGAGTCGATGGTTGGTGGAAATCGATAGAAACAGTTTGTGAATCCATCCTGGAATGGAATGTGGAATATCTTTTGATTAGTAAGCATTCCCGGTGAAGAGCCGTTATTTCTACTTGAGAGGAAAGCGGTAATGCTTTCAACTAGGGTGGCAACGCGGGTTAACTCTCGTCCCTTTGTATAGGGACGAGAGTTTTTTGTGTTTTATAAAATAAAAGGAGGAGTATATAATGCTTGATATTAAATTTTTACGTACGAATTTTGAAGAAGTAAAAGCAAAATTACAGCATAGAGGCGAAGATTTAACGGATTTTGGTCGCTTTGAAGAACTTGATACGAGAAGAAGAGAGCTACTCGTTCAAACGGAAGAACTAAAAAGTAAACGTAACGAAGTATCTCAACAAATTTCAGTATTAAAGCGTGAAAAGAAAGATGCGGAAGCTTTAATTCTAGAAATGCGTGAAGTTGGGGAAAAAGTAAAAGATCTTGATAATGAGCTTCGTACAGTTGAAGAAGATTTAGAAAGATTAATGCTATCTATCCCGAATATCCCTCATGAATCTGCTCCAATAGGTGAAACAGAGGATGATAACGTAGTAGCACGTACTTGGGGAGAAGTGAAAGAATTTACTTATGAGCCAAAACCACATTGGGACCTTGCTACTGATTTAGGGATTTTAGATTTTGAACGTGCTGGGAAAGTAACAGGAAGCCGATTTGTATTTTACAAAGGTGCTGGTGCAAGATTAGAACGTGCTTTGATTAGCTTTATGCTTGACCTTCATACTGATGAGCATGGATATGAGGAAGTATTGCCTCCTTATATGGTAAACCGTGCAAGTATGACAGGAACAGGACAACTTCCGAAGTTTGAAGAAGATGCATTCCGTATTGAAAGTGAAGATTATTTCCTAATCCCAACAGCTGAAGTACCTGTAACGAATATGCATCGTGATGAGATTGTGAGTAAAGAGCGATTGCCGATACGATATGCTGCGTTTAGCTCATGCTTCCGTTCTGAAGCAGGTTCAGCTGGTCGTGATACACGCGGTTTAATTCGCCAACACCAATTTAATAAAGTTGAACTTGTGAAGTTCGTGAAACCAGAAGATTCTTACGAAGAGTTAGAAAAATTAACAAATGATGCAGAGCGCGTGTTACAATTATTAGAGTTGCCATATCGCGTTATGAGCATGTGTACAGGAGATTTAGGATTTACAGCAGCGAAGAAATACGATATTGAAGTATGGATTCCAAGCTATGGTACATATCGTGAAATTTCTTCTTGTAGTAATTTTGAGGCCTTCCAAGCGAGACGCGCGAATATCCGTTTCCGCCGTGAGCCAAATGGCAAACCGGAACATGTTCATACACTAAATGGATCTGGTCTTGCAATTGGACGTACAGTGGCAGCTATTTTAGAGAACTACCAACAAGAAGATGGTACAATTATAATTCCAGAAGTTCTTCGCCCTTATATGGGAGGAAAAACAGTTATTAAATAAGTTAAAACATTCATCGGTATGAGTGATTGGTAAGTATGGACGTTGTCAGCAGTGTCATAAAGGAGAGGGAAAGTAAAATTTTCCTTTCCTCATAATTTATTATAGTAGGGTTGACTAACTGTTTTTCTTTTGATATTATATTTGATGTCAATATGGAGGTATACCCAAGTCTGGCTGAAGGGATCGGTCTTGAAAACCGACAGGCGGCGAGAGTCGCGCGGGGGTTCGAATCCCTCTACCTCCTCCAGATATAATTGACAACAGCGCATATAAGTGGAGATTGGAGAACTCGTTACCAACACGTAACGAGTTTTTATTTTAAAACCAATCATAAAGTATGATGTAAGGATATAGCGTCCTTATTACACACTCATATTCCGATGATTATCTTCATAGATATGAAAGGAGTTAACATGGATCTTATTATACAAACGTTTCCTTTAGATGGAAAAACTTTATATTATGTACAATGTCCTGTCTGTAAGAACAATAGAATTTTAAACAGTGGTGCAAATGTGTCGCGCATTATAAGTGATGATACATTCCGTAAACTTTGTGGTTGCACTTGTGATGTAAAACAGGTTGCAAAAAAAGTAGAGGTGCCAAAAGAAGCTGAAAAACCAGCTGTGCAAAAAGAAGTAACTCCAAAACGTACAGGGAAATTACTAACAGCAGTAATTAATGGGAAAGAAATGACTGTTAAAGAGATTGCTGAAACATATGATATTAGTACGAGTACTGTTCGTCAGCGTATTAATGCTGGAAAGCCAGAGAGTGAAATTATTGCTCCGACGAAAAAGAAAAAGTAATTTCATAGGAAAACCCGTGCATATGCACGGGTTTTTTATTTTACAAGTTTACGTGTTTGTTTTAAAAAATGTCCAATTTTTTTAATGATTGGTTCGATTGAATCGTCATCTTTTAAAATATCGTATTCATTAATGTTTAATCGTAAAACAGGGCATGAATTAAAGTTATTAATCCAGTTATCGTAACGTCCATGCATCTCTTTCCAATACTCAATTGGTGTTTGCTGCTCCATAGGACGTCCTCGTTCTTGAATACGATCGACAATATCATCAAAAGAACCTTCTAGGTAAATTAATAAGTCTGGATGAGGGAAGTAAGGAGTCATGACCATAGCATCAAATAAACCTTTGTATGTTTCATAATCAGTTTCAGTCATTGTACCCTTTTCGTAATGCATCTTTGCGAAAATACCAGTGTCCTCATAGATAGAACGGTCTTGAACAAAACCGCCACCATATTCGAAAATTCTTTTTTGTTCTTTAAATCGTTCTGCTAAAAAGTACACTTGTAAGTGAAAGCTCCAACGTGTGAAATCAGCATAGAACTTGTCCAAATATGGGTTGGAATCTACCTTTTCAAAAGATGTACGATAACCTAAAGCGTTAGCTAATGCAGTTGTCATAGTTGATTTACCGACACCTACTGTTCCAGCAATAGTGATAACTGCATCATTTGGTATATCATATTTTTGCCTTAAATTCATTGTTATTTCGACTCCTTCAAGAGAGTATTTTGAAGAGCGGATAAGATGACATTTAAATCATCAGGATTTCTTACAAAATCCATATCGTCTCCATTAAATTTCAATACTGGAATATCTGGATGGTCCTTTTTGAAAGCATCCATTGCTGTTTCGTAATCTTTTGTAAGCTGTAACAAGTAATTTGGATCCATATTTTTTTCGAATTCTCTTCCGCGCACCGTAATTCGTTTTTGTAATGTTTCTAGGCTCGCTGTTAAATAAACGATGACATTTGGTACAGGCATATCTTGCGTAAGAATGCGATAAATTTGCATGTACTTGTCATATTGAGAATGTTTTAATGTACGGGATGCAAAAATTAAATTTTTAAATATATGATAATCTGCTACTACAGGCTTCCTTTGATTCAAATACTTTATGTTAATATCCTCTAGTTGTTTGTATCTATTACAAAGAAAGAACATCTCTGTTTGAAAACTCCATTCGTCGATGTCTTCGTAGAATTTTCCTAAAAAAGGATTTTCATCAACAATCTCTTTTAGTAAGTGGAGTTGCATGTGAGTTGAAAGTTCCTTCGCAAGTGAAGTTTTTCCAACACCAATTGGTCCTTCAACCGTGATAAATGGTACTCCGGTCACGCTGTTTCCTCCTTTCAATCAGTGATTTACCGTGGCTACTAAAAACACAAAACAGAATTATTGTAGCACAAGAGGGGAGCGAGTGGACTAATTTGATATAAAAAGTTAGAAAATAGATATGTATTAACTAAATTTTATTTGGGATGACGGCACAATATTTGCCTTTAATGTGGCTTCCATTATTTTTAAAGCATGTTCATTATCTTGCTCGTTATTAGAAGCGATGCAATCCCGTGGTACATAAAGTTTATAATTTCTCATATGGGCATCATTAGCTGTAAAAAGGATGCATATGTTCCCGGCAATTCCTGTTAAAATGAGATTTTCGATTTTTAAATAACCTAATAAAGAATTCAAAGGTGTTTCATAAAAAGCAGAGTAATGTGGTTTAATAAAAATGTAATCGTCAGTATGCGGAGCAATGGCCTCGATAATATTTTTACTATACTCATTTGTACAATGAGTAATAAGTTGATCAATATCAGATCTCCAAAGTTGATAGTGATCATTGACATAAATTATTGGATAGCCCAATGATTTCATGGTGTCCTTTAATTGTAAAATGGGGTTCTTTATAATTTCACATTTCTGTGCCAGGATGGGCCCGTGGGAGAATTGAAAATCATTAATCATATCGATGATGAGTAAGGCAGTATTTTTCATATGTAATTCCCTCTCTTTCTTCTTTAGGTTGGATTGAATTTGTAAAAGTTATCCCACCTGCAAGAAATGAAAAAGTGTATTTTATTTTTGGTGAAAGGACTATATTATGGAGCGAGATATATATTTTATGCAGTTAGCAATAGAGGAAGCGAAGAAGGCGGAGGCGATACAAGAGGTACCAATTGGTGCTGTAATTGTGCTAGATGGTGAAGTGATTAGTGTCGCACATAACTTAAGAGAAACTGAACAGAGATCAATAGCTCACGCCGAGCTCTTAGCTATTGATGAAGCTTGCAAAAAATTAGGGACATGGCGTTTAGAAGATGCAACGTTATATGTAACATTAGAACCTTGTCCAATGTGTGCAGGGGGAATTGTTTTATCGCGTGTAAAACGGGTTGTATATGGTGCGAGCGATCCGAAAGGTGGATGTGCAGGTACATTGATGAATCTTTTAACTGATGAGCGTTTTAATCATCAGTGTGAAGTAGTGGCTGGTGTACTTGAAGAGGAATGTGGTACGTTGTTAACGATTTTTTTTAGGGAGCTTCGTAAGAAAAGAAAAGAAGCGAAAAAACTAGAGAAAAGTAATGGTAACTAACGTATTTGCATTTTGTAAAAAAACAAGTTATACTGATAATGCCTTATCCAAGGCAACCGAATATTGGTTTTAACTTTGCCGTGCTAAGCGGGGAGGTAGCGGTGCCCTATACTCGCAATCCGCTCTAGCGAGGCCGAATCCCTTCTCGAGGTTATGCTGCTGTAAGGCCTGCCTTAAGTAAGTGGTGTTGACGTTTGGGTCCTGCGCAACGGGACCCCGTGAACCTTGTCAGGTCCGGAAGGAAGCAGCAATAAGCGGGTTTTCTCGTGTGCCGCAGGAGTGCCTGAACCGAGCTAACTGCTTGAGTAACGCTTATGGTACGTAATCGACAGAAGGTGCACGGCAGTTATATATGTATACAAAACTCACCTTAATAAAAGGTGGGTTTTTTGTATGGAAAATAACTTTTGGAATCTATAAACAGAATGGGTTATAATAAATGAGATAATAACCTTTGAGGGAGGCCGTATTTTCGTGTCATACCAAGCGTTATACCGAACATGGAGACCGCAAAAATTCGAAGATGTAGTCGGTCAAAAGCACGTGACAAAAACGTTGCAAAATGCCCTTCTTCAAGAGAAAGCTTCACATGCTTATTTGTTTTCTGGTCCGAGGGGAACAGGGAAAACGACAATTGCAAAAGTATTTGCAAAGGCAATTAACTGTGAACACGCCCCGGCAGCTGAACCTTGTAATGAATGTCCTTCTTGTTTAGGAATTACACAAGGGTCTATTTCAGATGTATTAGAAATTGATGCGGCTTCAAATAACGGTGTAGATGAAATTCGAGATATAAGAGACAAAGTAAAATATGCTCCAAGTGCTGTAGGATATAAAGTATACATTATTGATGAAGTTCACATGCTTTCTATGGGTGCCTTTAATGCGCTTTTGAAAACTTTAGAAGAGCCGCCAGGACATGTTATTTTTATTCTGGCGACAACAGAACCGCATAAGATTCCAGCTACAATTATTTCGCGTTGTCAGCGTTTTGAGTTTCGAAAGATATCAGTAAATGATATCGTTGAGAGGTTATCAACAGTCGTGACAAATGAAGGTACGCAAGTAGAAGATGAAGCGTTACAAATCGTAGCGCGTGCCGCCGAAGGTGGTATGCGTGATGCGCTCAGTCTTATCGATCAAGCTATTTCTTATAGTGATGAGACGGTAACGAGTGAAGATGTTTTAGCTGTAACAGGATCTGTATCTCAGCGATATTTAGGTGACCTGGTAGAATGTATACGTGAAAATGATGTATCAAGAGCGTTACGTATTATAGACGAGATGATGAGTAAAGGGAAAGATCCAGTTCGCTTTATGGAGGATTTCATTTACTACTATCGTGATATGCTTTTATATCAAACTTCACCACAATTAGAACATATGTTGGAACGGGTAATTGTAGATGATCAATTCCGTACGTTAAGTGAAGAAATGCAACCGGAAGTAATCTATGAAATTATTCATACCCTTAGTAAGGGACAACAGGAGATGAAGTGGACAAACCATCCAAGAATATTCCTGGAAGTTGTTATGGTGCAACTGTGTCAGCAGTTTATGATGCAAGCAAACGGCGCAGATCGTTTACAAGCGATTATGAACAGGATGCAGCAGCTGGAGAAAGAGTTAGAGCAAGTTAAAAAGAATGGCGTGCCAGCTGGTGTGCAGCAGGAAGTAAGAGAGACGCGGGCAACACCAAAACCGGTACGAACAGGAAGTATGAAAATTCCTGTTGGACGTGTGAATGAAGTGTTAAAGCAAGCGAAGCGTCAAGATTTAGAACAGTTAAAAGCTATATGGGGCGAATTATTAGGAAGGCTCAAGTCACATAACAAAGTAGCATTTGCTGTTTTATTAGAAAATAGTGAACCAGTTGCGGCTTCGGATGATACCTATGTGTTAGCATTTCAATATGAGATTCATTGCAAAATGGCTAGTGAAAATCGAGAAGCAATGGATACATTGGAACAAACTCTTTTTGAATTGTTAAGTAAAAGGTTAAATATGATTGCTATCCCAAAAAGTGAATGGGGTAAAATTCGTGAAGACTTTTTACAACGCGAAGGCGGGGATTCTGAAGAAAGCCCAGAACAAAAAGAAAATCCTCTTATAGAAGAGGCTGTAAAATTAGTAGGGCAAGAACTTATTGAAATAAAAGAGTAATAATAATGAGGAGGAATTAATTATGATGCGTGGCGGAATGGGAAATATGAATAATATGATGAAACAAATGCAAAAGATGCAAAAAGACATGGCGAAGGCGCAAGAAGAGCTTGGCGAAAAAACAGTTGAAGGTACAGCTGGCGGCGGAATGGTTACTGTTATTGCAAATGGTCATAAGCAGGTTCTTGAAGTGAAAATTAAAGAAGAAGTTGTAGATCCAGAAGATATCGAAATGTTACAAGACTTAGTATTAGCTGCAACGAATGATGCACTTAAAAAGGTTGATGAACTTTCAAACTCTACAATGGGTCAATTTACAAAAGGCTTGAACTTACCAGGTGGAATGTTCTAGGAGGATATTGATATATGCATTATCCAGAACCGATATCAAAATTAATCGATAGTTTTATGAAGTTGCCAGGAATCGGACCGAAAACAGCGGTTCGATTGGCGTTCTTCGTGTTAGATATGAAAGAGGATGATGTACTAGGTTTTGCGAAAGCACTTGTGAATGCAAAGCGAGATTTAGCGTATTGTTCTGTGTGTGGACATATTACTGACCGCGATCCTTGTTATATTTGTGACGATTCGCATAGGGATCAATCGGTTGTTTGTGTAGTACAAGAGCCGAAAGATGTAATTGCGATGGAAAAAATGAAAGAATATCAAGGTGTATATCATGTTTTGCGTGGTGCCATTTCTCCAATGGAGGGAATTGGACCTGAGGATATTAATATCCCGCAGTTATTAAAGAGACTACAAGATGAAACAGTACAAGAAGTGATATTAGCAACAAACCCTAATATTGAAGGGGAAGCTACAGCGATGTACATATCCCGCCTCTTAAAGCCAACAGGGATTAAAGTAACTCGTATTGCACATGGTCTGCCAGTTGGTGGAGATTTAGAATATGCAGATGAAGTAACGCTATCGAAAGCTTTAGAAGGCCGTAGAGAGATATAAGAGGAGAAGGGAAAATGTTCTTTCAAAAAAAGGGTAAGTTGCGTAAAGAGTATGACGATAAGTTAATTGTATTATTAGAAAAGGTAAAGAATGAATGGCTACGTCAGAAGAGACTGGTTGAACAAAGTGTTGAGCCGTCTCAAGATGTACTTTGTTCTTTGAAAATAGCAGAGGCGAAATATTTTTTCTTGTTAAAAGAAGCAAAACGTCGTCCTGTGAAAATGGAACAATGGTAAAAGGTCCTGCTTTTTAAAGCGGGACCTTTTGCTTTTTATCGATTTATTTGTGAGTAACAGGGCTACTTTATTTTTGGGATATAAAGAGGAGAAAGAAAAGGTGGGAATAGAATTAGTTGTATCTAATTATTAGTGCTTAGAAGAAATATTACTGATTAAAGGTTATAAAGATGAAGTGGTAGGATTTATGTTATAAATGTTCTTTTTTATTGTCTTGTCCCATACAAATGGATATGTATAGGTCATTCATAAGGAGGAAAAAATGAATTCTACAATTATTATTGTTGGCATTCTTGCTTTGGTTTTTATTTTTCTTGTTTTTGGTGTTTCTGCTAAACCAATACGTTTTATAGGGAAAGCACTCTTTCATGTCACTTTAGGTATAGCGTTACTATTTATTGTGAATGTTGCAGGGACATATTTTGATTTTCATATTCCAATTAACATGGGCACAGCTACAGTATCAAGTTTATTAGGGGTGCCAGGTGTTGCTGCATTAGTGATTATTAAGCTATATATAATGCCAAGATAAATTTATTTTGGCATTTTTTAAAAAGGCATTGACTTATCGATTAGTAATATGATAAATTAATAAGCGTCGTCAGGAACGAAAGAAAAAAGTTGTTGACAGATTCAAGTCAAAATGTTAAATTATAAAAGTCGCTGAAACGCGACGTTGAACTTTGAAAACTAAACGAAACAAACAACGTGAAACGTCAATTTTTATTTTTAGATGCTAGACAAACTAACTTTATTGGAGAGTTTGATCCTGGCTCAGGATGAACG
>NZ_JAKUGX010000052.1:0-15532 GCF_022664195.1 Bacillus cereus group sp. BfR-BA-01316 | reverse complement strand
CGACGCTGGGAAAACTGCGCATTTTTGAACCATATATACCTACCGTACCTCCTTTTGTGCAAGCTGTTACTACAGTTTCATTTTCAGTGGTATTCGTAGCCGCGAAAGCAGATCCACTAAATGTAAACAAACTAAACATAAAAGCTGTTAGTAAAGTACAAATAGATAAGCGACGTAACAAAATAAATTCCCCCTTTTTAATATAGATGTTATTAATACTAACTAGTCAGTATTAATTAATTTATTGTATGCTGAGGAATATACTAAAATTAATTAAACATTCAGTTTCCTTTTCAAAAAGGGGGTACTATGGTGAATTATCATCAAAAACAATCAGAAAATACGATTAACAAAATAATGCAATCGGGGATTGAATTATTTTCTAAACAAGGCTATTCTAGGACAAGCATTGATCAAATTGTAAAACATGCTGGATACTCTAAAGGGGCTTTTTATGTTCATTTTCCCAACAAAGAGGAGTTCTTGCTAAAGTTGATAAAAGAAGGTATAGATTTTTATTTTGAAGATTTAAAGGAAGCTCTTAATGGAAAAGATCAAGATTTGCTAAATACATTTAAAGAATACTCCATGCGTTTAGTAAATGAGTCTTATGAAAAGGGGTCTTCTCCTATGCTTCTCCAAGGATGTATGGTTTCGAATGAATTACCACAAATAAAAGAGATGCTTATTCTTCAGATGGAGGAATGGAGGTCATTTCTTACACATTTTTTTCAAAAAATGAAGGACGAAGGTATTGTCGGAAGTCCATTAGATGCTAGAACTTTAGCAACAACAAGCATGGCTATTTTTAATGGATTTAATTTGCAACATTTTGTAGACAATCGAATTCAAATCCAGGACATGCTAAATGTTTTTATTGAACTCCTTCAAATTCAAGAACCGAATAAAAAAGATGAATAAGAGTATGATGTCTGAATGATAATTTATGAATATTATATACATGTAAAGTTAACATAACGCATCATTATCGGTAGCAAGGAAAAAGCGAAATCCATTGATATAATTAGGATTTCGCTTTTTCTTTGTTTATCATCCTATGCATGATTTTATACATTGTGGAGATATTAGGGTTTTTTAGGCTTGTGAATGTCCTGTATTAGTACAAAAAAACGTATGAAATCTTGTATAAAAAAGATTGATAATTTTAAAACAAAGTTCGATAAAAAATTTTATTGATATAGTTTTTTTCTTTTGGTTTTTAAACTTCAATTGTATTGTTAAATTAAAGATCCATTTAATGAAATAAGTGTTTTAGGCTAAAAATCTTTCTTTACAAAAGTTACTTTGAATTTAAGTACATTGACTTAACCAGTGCATAGGATAATTTTATAAAATTGTGAAGGATTGAGAAAAATGTACTATATTCCTTTTATGTATCGATATCAATATCCTTATTATGCTAATGTACCAATGTATAACTATGGAAGACAGTCTGTTTACTGGACTTTTCCTAATGAGATAGAGTATACAAACAGATTTGATTTTTTTCGTTTTTCCAATGGTGATGGAAGTATTCCGTTAAAAGATTATGGATCAGAACCATTTGTTGTTAATATCAATGAAGCAGCAAAGCAAAATAATACGTATCGTACTGCTTTATGGACAGGGAAACATTTACAAGTTACCTTAATGAGCATCAATGTTGGCGAAGATATAGGTTTGGAAATACATCCTAATGTTGATCAATTTTTACGTATTGAGCAAGGTCAGGGAATTGTTCAAATGGGCAAGAGTAAAGATAATTTAAATTTTCAAAGAAATGCCTATGATGATTTTGCAATAATGATACCTGCAGGAACATGGCATAATGTAACTAATACAGGTAATATTCCGTTAAAACTTTATTCGATATATGCTCCTCCAAATCATCCATTTGGTACCGTTCATGTTACTAAAGCAGATGCATTGGCTATGGAAGAAGATTATAGTCATGGCAATAGGAATACAATTAGTTATTAATCAAGCTTTATTATAAAATCTATAACTGTGTTTTAAAGAGTAAAGAAATAAACTTTTGTTAATTTTAAAAAACAATTGAAAACTCTTCTTTAAATTTTAAAAAGAAGGTGTTACCTTTTTAAAGAAGGAAAAGACTATATAGCAACTAGAGAACAGCTTGGAGCAGAGGGAGGACAAAATATGGCTCAAACTTATTGGGGATCTGAGGTAGCCAAGAACTTAGGGATTGGCTCAAGTACTTTGCGTAAATATTGCCTTGCCCTGGAGGAAGTTGGGTATCCTTTCGAGCGCGGTAGTAATAATTCTAGAATTTTTTATCATAAAGATGTAGCAACTATAGAACGACTAGTAACAGCTATGAACAAGAAGAACGTAACACTAGAACAGGCTATAAATCTAGCAATGACAAGTGTTACAGAAAATAAGATAGCAACTGTTGTTACAGATAGCGTAGCAGATACAGAACACATAAAAGCATTAACAGAACGTATAGAACGATTAGAACAACTTAATTTAGAGTTAATTCAAAGATTGGATCAACAAAGTAAACTCTTACAGGAAACTGATGCTCAAAGGATAATAAGAGAAGATCAAAGAGATATTCAATTAATGCAAGTGTTAAGAGAAATACAAGATAGCAAGCGTTTAATAGCAGCTTCAGAACAGAAGAAATCACTTTGGAGTCGTCTATTTGGTAAATAAATTAGAATTTAATAATAGAAATAAAAGCTCACTTCTTATTTGAAAAAAGATAAGAAGCGAGCTTTTTTGTTTACTATCGATAAGTGGGGTTATGTAAACTTTTAATATGGTTTTTAATCTTTGGACAGGATTAAAATTGTTAAATAAAAATTATTTATACAAACTAATCCCTTATCTATAATAGATAAGGGATTAGTTTAATTTTGTTGTATGGTGTAAACAAAATTGAGTGTCATAATATATGGTAACATGGATATTTATGTGTTTTTTAAATTTTATTTATTCTAAACAAACAAAAAGAACTAGTATCATACTAGTTCTTTTTGTTTGTAGATCCATATTTAAGTAGTAGGGTACTACATATAAATCAATACAATATTAGAAGTAAAAGGATACCAACCTTTGTACAGATTAATTATAGCATAAATTTTCAGAAAAAATATATTTATTAGTTGGTTATTTATTCCTTGTTTTATCGTGTTTTGAATGTATACTTTTGTCAGTGGTTTTGGGGAAAATGAGTAAGTTGTAATGAAGTTAATAAAACCAAAGATTTGAATGTAAACTAATATTGAAAAGTTTACTTTCATTTTGCATGAAAAATAAAAAGAACTTGTAGTATTTCTACAAGTTCTTTTTATTTTCATATTCGATAACAGGGTAATCAAACAAACCAGGTAAACATTCTAAACATGAAGAACGGAGAGTTCTACTTAGAAACTAACATGATATTGACATGTTCATTATATAGCATATATTAACAATTATGGAATATGTTATTGAAAATTATGTGAATTTTTAAAATGCAGAACAGAATTTGTCTTGGAACATGAAAAATAATCGGTTATAAAATAACATAAAACCAAACGAATAAAGTATGAAACTTTTCTAAAGTAGCCTTTTTAATTTTATATAATGTATTTAAGGCATTTAGAAAGGGGAATATTCATATTAGAAAAATAGAACATTTTACAGAACCTTATTTTAAAACTGTTGGCGAACGAAATAAGACATATAGAGTAATTGGTTGCAAAGATGGAGAAGAAAAACCTTTTCCGATTACATTTAAAACATTAAAAAATGCAAGAACATTCAACTACGGACATGCTCACAAAAACCCTGAATGGCTAAATGCAAATGGTGATATCAGTGAGTATAATGTTAAATTGGGTAGAGATGAATATAAAAATGTCTGGCATGATAATGTTATAGAAAATGTATATAAAAATTACGCTGATTTCAATGATTGGATAACACATGGGTAAATCGCGACAAGTATTATTAGAGACTAGCAAAGAAGTCCTTAATCTTGATAGGAGTAAAGAGAAAGTGGATATGGTTTTTAAGGTATTAACGAGAAAATAATGTCCGCTAATGCTTATTACGTGATTCGGTTTCACTGCTATACAGATCCTAAAGTTTTCTGTTAGCTTGATAGTGATGGGGGAGCACTATCATTAATGATTAAAAGCTCTGTAAAATAGGGCTTTTTTTGTTTTATTAAAAAGTAAAATATGGTATTTTATGATAAAATTTCATAAAAACACTTGTTTGTTCAAATGAAATAAGTGATAATTCATTAAATATAAAATTATGCAGGAGAACTTAGTTTGAACCATATATTTTAAATAATGTTATGAGTAAAATATACAAGTTAAAAGTTAAAGGAGCAATTAATAAAATGAATATTGCATTTTTTCTTACACCCAAGAGTGAACTTGCATATATAAATATAAATTCAACGATGCGTCAGGCTTTAGAAAAGTTGGAACACCATCGATATACAGCTATCCCCTTAGTCAATGATAAAGGGGAATATGCAGGTACACTTACAGAAGGAGATTTGCTTTGGAAACTCAAAAATACATCATCTTTAAGCTTTAACAATACTCATCAAGTTCCTTTAAGTAAAGTTTCTTTACACCGTTTTAATGAACCAGTTTCTATTAATGCAGAAATCGAAGATCTTTTATTAAGGGCTATGGAGCAAAACTTTGTTCCTGTTATAGATGACGAAGGAATTTTTATAGGAATTGTTAAAAGGAGAGACATTATTCACTATTGCGCACAAGGGTTATTACTTAAGCAAAATTCTGTGTGAATGTATTAGAGTTTGAGTTATTTTGATTTTTTAATTTAAATTTAACAAAAGAAGAATCCATTTTGATTTTGGATTCTTCTTTTAATGATATTGAAAGTAAAAAAGAGTCCTATGTTTATGGGATTCTTTTTTATTTTTTTGATAACATTGTATCAATTGAATATAGATGATAATTTAGTAAGGATTTAAATATGTAAACCATTAGTTTACATATTTTAAATTAATGGTTTCTTTATTGATTAGGGGTTTATATGTAATGATTTCTTAGAGGTGAATAATATGAATTTAGGTTCGCAATTGAAAAAGTTTCGTGAATCAAAAAGCTTTTCACAAGAAGATGTGGCTCGAAAGGTTGGAGTGACTAGACAAGCTGTTTATAAATGGGAGAGCAACAAAAGTTATCCTGATATTGATAATTTGATTTTGCTTAGTGAATTATATGAAGTAACAATTGATGAGTTAATAAAGGGATCAGAGGATGCTAGGGAGGAGTTAGATAAAAAGGATAAGGATGAGTGTGAGGACGATGAGGATGAAAATGATTTTGGCTTTTTTATAGGTATTGTTTTTATATTTATAGGGATATTTATTGGAATTGAAGGAATTTCTTTATTTATAACTATATTGGGAATGCTGATGATGGTATTTTATAGTGATGTAAAAAAAGCAATCATTAATGAATTTAAAATAAAAAGAAGACCGAACTAGATTGTTTTTCTAGTTTGATCTTCTTTTTATTTTATGTAAACAAATATCTAAAAGTTTACTTTCAAATTAGAAGAGGTTATCCCCTGGTTTCACTCCAGCTATTGCATTCACAATTAAAAACAAGGGGAAAAGACCTGGGTGGGTAATTAATACAAAAAGAAAAAAATCTATACAGTCTGTTTTTGGCCAATCGTAATTCTTTTTTAAAGGGATCAATCCATCAGAAATACAAAACCAAAAGTTTAATATATAACTTTTGGTTTTGTATTGAATAATTTAAGAACCAAATTGAAACTCTTGCATAATATGTAATTAGGAAAAACAGTTTTGGAAACAAAACGCCATTTCCATCGGGGCAACCCGAAGGGAAGACCGATGTCTTCCCACCCTACATAAAAAGACTACCTTAGGGTGGTCTTCTTTTATTTTTTATCTGAGATATGTGTGTTGGTCAATCAAAACGGACCTAGCGAAGCGAAGGGAGTATTTGACTTGACCAACTGGACTACACCCAAACCCTCTTGGCACTGAACAAACCACCGTTTGTTCCTGCCAACCGGCGAGGGAGCCCCTCAAGGATTGAGGGGTTGGGGAGTTCGATTAAGGGGGTCTGGGGAAGAGTTCCCCAGTGGGTTTGGGCAAAGCCCAAGATCTTGTTTTTTGCCGCGTAATACGTGGCTCGGCATAGCCGAAAAGCGTCGCAGACCCCTATCGATTTTGATGCGAAAGCGTCAAAATAAGTATAGGGTTACGTTAATTGACACAATTTCGTCGCCTTGCTAGACTTATTGTATCAATTAATCCAGGGGAAGTGGTGGCATTTTATGTTGTTCTCTATTTCATTTAATCAATCTCACCAAAGTTCATTAAGCCATAATAACAGAGAAAATATTCATGGAAATCCTGGCATCGATTCATCAAGGTTAGACGAGAATATTTACTTTGTTCAAAAGGACATCCGAAGTGTATACAAGGATGTCTTTCAAGAAGCAGTGGACAAGTATAACGAGAAACAAAAACGGAATGACCGTAAGATTGATGACTACTATGACAAAATACATAAAAACGATAAGACGCATGAGCAACGAGAACTCGTTGTAGCGATTGGGGAAGGCAAAGACGACCCGAAGTATAGGGAGGCCAAAAAGGAAGCACTGAAGCGCTATGCTGAGGCGTTTCAAGAGCGAAATCCAAATCTAGTAGTTTATAACATGGTTTTACATGATGATGAAGCCAATCCGCATTTACATATTAACTATGTACCGAATTTCGAAAGTAGTCGAGGATTAACGAGGCGTGTCGGAATGGATAGAGCCTTGCAACAACAAGGTGTCGAAGGAAAGGGAAGAAAGTTAATTGCGCATTGGAGAGAAGCGGAAACGGCTTATATTGAGCAATTAACGAAAGAACACATTCCGAATTTTGAACGTGCCAATGTAGGTTCACATAAATACATGAAAGTCCGTCAATACAAGGAATATGCAGAAACAAAATCACTTGTTGAGAATCAAGTACAAGAAAAAGAAACGGAATTACAAACGGTTGACCATCATTTGAAAAATGTTGAAGAGAAAACAAATGAATTAGAAGTAGCGAAAAAGAGTTTGGAAAGTGATGTCGTTGATAAGTACAAAGAATTAGAGATAGTAAAACAACAAGTAGAGAGTGAAAGTGAAAAGCTGCAGCTAATTGGCGAGTGTCATGTAGAGTTAGAAAAAAGAGTAAAACAAATGCAAAAAGAATTAGATAGCGTTACGGATCAAGTGCCAAATGAACCTATTAAAATTCCATTTTTGCGTAAAGAAGTAATAACAGAAGTACAGGATAAGATGTTTGGAAAAGCTGAAATCATGAAAAAACAGACAAGGAATTATGTTTTATCACCAGAACAATATCAAGAATTAACAAAACAAGTGAATGCAGCAGTTACTATCAAAAAGGATTATGAGCGTTTGAAAAAGACAGATTTTGTGAAAGAGAATGAGAGTTTAAAAGTGCATGCAGAGGGATGGATGGAAGAGAATCGAACGTTGAAACAAGAAAAAAGTCATTTGCAAAAAGAAGTTGGTGCATTAAATAGGGAAATCAGTTCATTAAAAGCCCATATAAGAGGTTTACAGACTAATATAAAGGTTTTATATGAACAGACGAAAAAAGCTTTTAAAGACAAATTTCAAACGTTTAGAGGATTTATCAAAAGTGAATTGGATAATAAAGGTGTAGATAATTATTTTGAGCGTGAACATAAGAGAGAAATGGTGCATAAACATCGAGGACGTGATATGGAATTATAAAAGAATAGAGAAAGAAAATTTGTTTGACAATTTCTTGGGGCTATATGTGTGATAAAATAAAAACGAGCCATGCTGGAACATAGCTCGTTTCAAAGGGTATTCAATGAAAATACCTAAAATTTAAATGTCTGGTTATAGATTATCATAATTTGATTCATAATCAAATAGCAAAAAATAGGTATTTTTGTTGATTCCCTCAATTAGAGGAGGAATTGACAAGAATGAAAGAAGAGAATGAACAAACTTTAGGACAAGCTTTAAAACAAGCTAATGGTAATGCTAGAAAAAGAGATTTTGAAAAAGATGCAAAACAAAGGGACCAAGCTGAAGAACTTAAAAAGTCTCTTTTACAACAGTTAAAAGAATTAACTGGAGAAGATCATTACGTTGGAACTAATAAAGATCCATTTGCTGGTGAACCATTTAACCAAGTAATGCATAGAAATTTAGATTTATTGAATAGTATTGGGTATTTAACTCAAGCAGAAGAAAGTTTTTTATTTAGAATTCAAGCTTATTTGGAATTTAGAAGTAATGTTATTATTTGTAGAGATGATAAATTTAAAAGGAAACGAACTAACGTTGAGGATGATTTTGAATTACCAAAAGCCGCAACTGTTTCTGAGATTGCTGAAATGATAGGGAAATCAAGAGAAAAAACTTCTTTGGTTATGAATTCATTAAAGAAAAAAGAGATTTTACTTAATCCAGAAGGTGCTGGACAAATCATTGAAAATGGTCGTACTGTAAGTCCTAGAACATGGATAGTAAATCCTTACATAATGATTTGTGCACCTCGAAAAAATGAAGTAAAACTTGATAAATTGACAATGAGATTGTTTCAATATTCTTTGAAAAGTCTTAAAGATCAAAATGGTAAAAAGGTGAAATTGCCAGCTAGATTTTTCTAGACTGTATCAAATTGATACAGTCTATTTTTTATGTACTTTATAACTTATTTGTAATTTTTTAGGTGTGACGAAAACGTCACAAAAAGGGTTAAAAGTGTGACGTTTTCGTCACACCCTAAAAAGTGCTATAAACCCTTGGTACAACTGGATTTATAGCACTTTTTAATAATGCTCTCTATTATCACTATTATTAAAGGGCTAAAAGTTCCGCAAGGAACAGGTAGTATTTTTGAGCAAATAACGCTCAAAAATCTCCACCTTCAGAAAAAGAAAAGTCGGTTCGTTAATCCTCACCTAAAGGCTATCGCCTTTTCTTTTTTTTCTGTCCTTGCGGAACTTTTTTCGGCTGGTTTTTAGCTTTCGCCAAGCCGAACAGACCAAAAACGGGGTTAAGTTGCTCGACTTGGATCAGCAATTGTACCAGCCGAACCGCCTGTTCTTCCGTTCAAAGTATTCTTCTTTTTCTATATGGAATCAACGCTATGTGGGGTTTCTCCCCCACACGACGAGCCAGCACTCACACCCAAAAACAGGGGAGAATAGCATGATAAAACATTTTTACACTTTAGAATCACGTTATTATAAAGAAATTTGGTAGTCTTTAATTAGCCTTTAACTTAACCTCAAACTTAAGGGAGATGTATAGATGAACATTGGTAGACAAATACAATATTTTCGTAAACGGGATAATATGTCCCAAGAGAAGTTAGCAGAAAAAATTCATGTTTCCAGACAATCTATTTCTAACTGGGAAAATGAAAGGAACTATCCAGATATTCATAATTTACTAATGATGAGTATTCTCTTTAATGTCTCCCTGGATGATTTAGTTAAAGGAGATGTAAAGATCATGAAAGAAGAAATTCAAAAATCAACTTTCTTTAAGTGGAGTTACATCATGTTAGCATTAATGATTATACTTCCTATTTCTATTGCACCTGTATTTTACTTTTTTGGTTATTATGGTCTTATAATACCTTTGGTACTTACGATTTTGCTTATGTTTTCATCACAGCAAGTTGAAAACATAAAAAAAGAGCATAATTTAAAAACTTATCGTCAAATAGTTGATTTTATAGAGGGAAAACCTGTAAGTGAAGTAAAGCCTAATATAAAAGACAAATTATTAAAAATAGGTTTGATGCTTGCAAGTGCTTTAATTAGTTATAGTTTGATTTATTTAGGATTGAGTGTATTTGGAAGATAACTTAGAAAACTATTAAAAGTCCTCCGGATTGTTTAACTGGAGGACTTTTGTGTTTACATAATTATCGTTATCAGAAGCATAATACCTGTCTCTTTAAGGAATTCTCTACTTACAGTTTTACTTAAGGATTCGCCTTCTTCAACTTGTCTCCCTGAAAGTTCCTAAGTATCCGAACGCCAATGTGTTTTGACTAGTAAAACTTCATCATTATTGTTAGTTACATAGGCAAAAACGGAAACTACATGTTTCGGATAAGAATGGATCTTACCCAATCAAAGTAATCTCTTACTTACTTTGATTTTCTATATTTATTTTCTACAAAATTAAATGATTACCTCTTAAAGGGATAGCGTCCCGAAAATGTGGATTTACAACGTTAAGTTGTTTATAGCATTTTCGGGATGCTATCCAGCCTTATTTGAAGCAAAATTAGTTAAGTATTAATAGGGTAAATCCGCAAAATCCTGATGCTACCCTTATTGGCAAATGTTATATAATGTTGTGTGAGATACATAACCTGTCTTCCCGTTATAGGTAACTTTTAACCACTGATTAGAATTACTGTAATGACCTTGAACATACTCACCTTTTACCCATGTTCCAGTAATTCTCTTACCACTAGGAAATGTGTATAAAACAGACGATCCGACGCTGGGAAAACTGCGCATTTTTGAACCATATATACCTACCGTACCTCCTTTTGTGCAAGCTGTTACTACAGTTTCATTTTCAGTGGTATTCGTAGCCGCGAAAGCAGATCCACTAAATGTAAACAAACTAAACATAAAAGCTGTTAGTAAAGTACAAATAGATAAGCGACGTAACAAAATAAATTCCCCCTTTTTAATATAGATGTTATTAATACTAACTAGTCAGTATTAATTAATTTATTGTATGCTGAGGAATATACTAAAATTAATTAAACATTCAGTTTCCTTTTCAAAAAGGGGGTACTATGGTGAATTATCATCAAAAACAATCAGAAAATACGATTAACAAAATAATGCAATCGGGGATTGAATTATTTTCTAAACAAGGCTATTCTAGGACAAGCATTGATCAAATTGTAAAACATGCTGGATACTCTAAAGGGGCTTTTTATGTTCATTTTCCCAACAAAGAGGAGTTCTTGCTAAAGTTGATAAAAGAAGGTATAGATTTTTATTTTGAAGATTTAAAGGAAGCTCTTAATGGAAAAGATCAAGATTTGCTAAATACATTTAAAGAATACTCCATGCGTTTAGTAAATGAGTCTTATGAAAAGGGGTCTTCTCCTATGCTTCTCCAAGGATGTATGGTTTCGAATGAATTACCACAAATAAAAGAGATGCTTATTCTTCAGATGGAGGAATGGAGGTCATTTCTTACACATTTTTTTCAAAAAATGAAGGACGAAGGTATTGTCGGAAGTCCATTAGATGCTAGAACTTTAGCAACAACAAGCATGGCTATTTTTAATGGATTTAATTTGCAACATTTTGTAGACAATCGAATTCAAATCCAGGACATGCTAAATGTTTTTATTGAACTCCTTCAAATTCAAGAACCGAATAAAAAAGATGAATAAGAGTATGATGTCTGAATGATAATTTATGAATATTATATACATGTAAAGTTAACATAACGCATCATTATCGGTAGCAAGGAAAAAGCGAAATCCATTGATATAATTAGGATTTCGCTTTTTCTTTGTTTATCATCCTATGCATGATTTTATACATTGTGGAGATATTAGGGTTTTTTAGGCTTGTGAATGTCCTGTATTAGTACAAAAAAACGTATGAAATCTTGTATAAAAAAGATTGATAATTTTAAAACAAAGTTCGATAAAAAATTTTATTGATATAGTTTTTTTCTTTTGGTTTTTAAACTTCAATTGTATTGTTAAATTAAAGATCCATTTAATGAAATAAGTGTTTTAGGCTAAAAATCTTTCTTTACAAAAGTTACTTTGAATTTAAGTACATTGACTTAACCAGTGCATAGGATAATTTTATAAAATTGTGAAGGATTGAGAAAAATGTACTATATTCCTTTTATGTATCGATATCAATATCCTTATTATGCTAATGTACCAATGTATAACTATGGAAGACAGTCTGTTTACTGGACTTTTCCTAATGAGATAGAGTATACAAACAGATTTGATTTTTTTCGTTTTTCCAATGGTGATGGAAGTATTCCGTTAAAAGATTATGGATCAGAACCATTTGTTGTTAATATCAATGAAGCAGCAAAGCAAAATAATACGTATCGTACTGCTTTATGGACAGGGAAACATTTACAAGTTACCTTAATGAGCATCAATGTTGGCGAAGATATAGGTTTGGAAATACATCCTAATGTTGATCAATTTTTACGTATTGAGCAAGGTCAGGGAATTGTTCAAATGGGCAAGAGTAAAGATAATTTAAATTTTCAAAGAAATGCCTATGATGATTTTGCAATAATGATACCTGCAGGAACATGGCATAATGTAACTAATACAGGTAATATTCCGTTAAAACTTTATTCGATATATGCTCCTCCAAATCATCCATTTGGTACCGTTCATGTTACTAAAGCAGATGCATTGGCTATGGAAGAAGATTATAGTCATGGCAATAGGAATACAATTAGTTATTAATCAAGCTTTATTATAAAATCTATAACTGTGTTTTAAAGAGTAAAGAAATAAACTTTTGTTAATTTTAAAAAACAATTGAAAACTCTTCTTTAAATTTTAAAAAGAAGGTGTTACCTTTTTAAAGAAGGAAAAGACTATATAGCAACTAGAGAACAGCTTGGAGCAGAGGGAGGACAAAATATGGCTCAAACTTATTGGGGATCTGAGGTAGCCAAGAACTTAGGGATTGGCTCAAGTACTTTGCGTAAATATTGCCTTGCCCTGGAGGAAGTTGGGTATCCTTTCGAGCGCGGTAGTAATAATTCTAGAATTTTTTATCATAAAGATGTAGCAACTATAGAACGACTAGTAACAGCTATGAACAAGAAGAACGTAACACTAGAACAGGCTATAAATCTAGCAATGACAAGTGTTACAGAAAATAAGATAGCAACTGTTGTTACAGATAGCGTAGCAGATACAGAACACATAAAAGCATTAACAGAACGTATAGAACGATTAGAACAACTTAATTTAGAGTTAATTCAAAGATTGGATCAACAAAGTAAACTCTTACAGGAAACTGATGCTCAAAGGATAATAAGAGAAGATCAAAGAGATATTCAATTAATGCAAGTGTTAAGAGAAATACAAGATAGCAAGCGTTTAATAGCAGCTTCAGAACAGAAGAAATCACTTTGGAGTCGTCTATTTGGTAAATAAATTAGAATTTAATAATAGAAATAAAAGCTCACTTCTTATTTGAAAAAAGATAAGAAGCGAGCTTTTTTGTTTACTATCGATAAGTGGGGTTATGTAAACTTTTAATATGGTTTTTAATCTTTGGACAGGATTAAAATTGTTAAATAAAAATTATTTATACAAACTAATCCCTTATCTATAATAGATAAGGGATTAGTTTAATTTTGTTGTATGGTGTAAACAAAATTGAGTGTCATAATATATGGTAACATGGATATTTATGTGTTTTTTAAATTTTATTTATTCTAAACAAACAAAAAGAACTAGTATCATACTAGTTCTTTTTGTTTGTAGATCCATATTTAAGTAGTAGGGTACTACATATAAATCAATACAATATTAGAAGTAAAAGGATACCAACCTTTGTACAGATTAATTATAGCATAAATTTTCAGAAAAAATATATTTATTAGTTGGTTATTTATTCCTTGTTTTATCGTGTTTTGAATGTATACTTTTGTCAGTGGTTTTGGGGAAAATGAGTAAGTTGTAATGAAGTTAATAAAACCAAAGATTTGAATGTAAACTAATATTGAAAAGTTTACTTTCATTTTGCATGAAAAATAAAAAGAACTTGTAGTATTTCTACAAGTTCTTTTTATTTTCATATTCGATAACAGGGTAATCAAACAAACCAGGTAAACATTCTAAACATGAAGAACGGAGAGTTCTACTTAGAAACTAACATGATATTGACATGTTCATTATATAGCATATATTAACAATTATGGAATATGTTATTGAAAATTATGTGAATTTTTAAAATGCAGAACAGAATTTGTCTTGGAACATGAAAAATAATCGGTTATAAAATAACATAAAACCAAACGAATAAAGTATGAAACTTTTCTAAAGTAGCCTTTTTAATTTTATATAATGTATTTAAGGCATTTAGAAAGGGGAATATTCATATTAGAAAAATAGAACATTTTACAGAACCTTATTTTAAAACTGTTGGCGAACGAAATAAGACATATAGAGTAATTGGTTGCAAAGATGGAGAAGAAAAACCTTTTCCGATTACATTTAAAACATTAAAAAATGCAAGAACATTCAACTACGGACATGCTCACAAAAACCCTGAATGGCTAAATGCAAATGGTGATATCAGTGAGTATAATGTTAAATTGGGTAGAGATGAATATAAAAATGTCTGGCATGATAATGTTATAGAAAATGTATATAAAAATTACGCTGATTTCAATGATTGGATAACACATGGGTAAATCGCGACAAGTATTATTAGAGACTAGCAAAGAAGTCCTTAATCTTGATAGGAGTAAAGAGAAAGTGGATATGGTTTTTAAGGTATTAACGAGAAAATAATGTCCGCTAATGCTTATTACGTGATTCGGTTTCACTGCTATACAGATCCTAAAGTTTTCTGTTAGCTTGATAGTGATGGGGGAGCACTATCATTAATGATTAAAAGCTCTGTAAAATAGGGCTTTTTTTGTTTTATTAAAAAGTAAAATATGGTATTTTATGATAAAATTTCATAAAAACACTTGTTTGTTCAAATGAAATAAGTGATAATTCATTAAATATAAAATTATGCAGGAGAACTTAGTTTGAACCATATATTTTAAATAATGTTATGAGTAAAATATACAAGTTAAAAGTTAAAGGAGCAATTAATAAAATGAATATTGCATTTTTTCTTACACCCAAGAGTGAACTTGCATATATAAATATAAATTCAACGATGCGTCAGGCTTTAGAAAAGTTGGAACACCATCGATATACAGCTATCCCCTTAGTCAATGATAAAGGGGAATATGCAGGTACACTTACAGAAGGAGATTTGCTTTGGAAACTCAAAAATACATCATCTTTAAGCTTTAACAATACTCATCAAGTTCCTTTAAGTAAAGTTTCTTTACACCGTTTTAATGAACCAGTTTCTATTAATGCAGAAATCGAAGATCTTTTATTAAGGGCTATGGAGCAAAACTTTGTTCCTGTTATAGATGACGAAGGAATTTTTATAGGAATTGTTAAAAGGAGAGACATTATTCACTATTGCGCACAAGGGTTATTACTTAAGCAAAATTCTGTGTGAATGTATTAGAGTTTGAGTTATTTTGATTTTTTAATTTAAATTTAACAAAAGAAGAATCCATTTTGATTTTGGATTCTTCTTTTAATGATATTGTATCAATTGAATATAGATGATAATTTAGTAAGGATTTAAATATGTAAACCATTAGTTTACATATTTTAAATTAATGGTTTCTTTATTGATTAGGGGTTTATATGTAA
>NZ_JAKUGX010000051.1:0-15726 GCF_022664195.1 Bacillus cereus group sp. BfR-BA-01316 | reverse complement strand
CAGGTTCAAATCCTGTCCCCGCAACCAAATGGTCCCGTGGTGTAGTGGTTAACATGCCTGCCTGTCACGCAGGAGATCGCCGGTTCGACCCCGGTCGGGACCGCCATTTTATATAAAGAAAAGAACGAAACAAGTTGTTTCGTATTTTTTTATTTGTTTTAACAAAAAACTAATAAAGACAGTCAAACTATCCTTAGGAAAACTCCTAAGGACTTTTTTATATATTTAAAACCTGTATAATAAAGAGCAGAGAACATTGTGAGTAAAGTAGGTGAAGTCTGTGAGTAAATATGAAATAACAACAAAATCTTCCGAAGAAACCCAGCGATTATCAGAAAAATTAGGGAGACTTGTAAAGGCACAAGATGTAATTATTTTAGAAGGTGATCTTGGAGCTGGCAAGACGACTTTTACAAAAGGACTAGCAAAAGGTCTTGGAGTGAAAAGAGTCGTAAATAGTCCTACCTTCAATATTATTAAAGAATATAAAGGAAGATTACCGCTATATCATATGGATGTGTATCGTTTAGCGGAAAGTGAAGAAGATTTAGGATTTGATGAGTATTTCTATGGTGAAGGGATTACAGTAGTAGAATGGGCTCATTTAATAGAAGCATATTTACCAAATGAGAAGTTACAAATTAATTTATTCCATGCTGGAGATGATACAAGAAAAATTGTACTCGAGCCAATTGGAGATCGCTATATTAGATTATGTGAGGAGCTATTACAAGATGAAAGTACTAGCAATTGATACTTCAAATTACGTAATGGGTGTATCCCTTATTGAGGAAGGGAACGTGATTGGGGAAATCATTACAAATTTAACAAAAAACCATTCTGTACGTCTTATGCCAGCTGTAGAGAAACTTTTAAAAGAATGCGGTGTAAAACCGAAAGAATTGACTAAAATTGTTGTAGCAGCTGGACCGGGATCATATACAGGTGTTCGTATAGGTGTGACAGCTGCAAAAACATTAGCTTGGTCACTTCAAATACCAATTGTAGGTGTATCAAGTTTAGAAGTGGTGGCTACAAATGGTACTAATTTTAATGGACTAATTTGTCCTTTATTTGATGGCCGACGTGGTCAAATTTACACGGGATTATATACATATGAGGGAGAGCATATAACTTCAATAGAAGAAGACCGAATTATTCTTATTGGTGACTGGTTGCAAATGTTAAAAGATAAAGGACAGCCTGTTTTATTTATTGGTAACGATGTTAAATTGCATAAAGAAACAATTGTAGAATATTTAGGTGATCAAGCTGTATTTGCTCCGTTCACTAAGAATAACCCAAGACCAAGTGAATTAGCATTTTTAGGATTACAAAAAGAAGAACAAGACGTGCATACGTTTGTTCCTAGCTATCTTCGTTTAGCTGAAGCTGAAACAAAATGGTTAGAAAGTCAAAAACAATAGGGGTCTACAGAAGATGGATATGATATTTAGAAAGATGGCACTCGATGATATTGCTCAAATTGTAGCTATTGAAGAAGCATCTTTTTCAACCCCTTGGACTGCAGATGCCTTTCACCGTGAATTAGAGGTGAATGAACATGCACATTATGTCGTGCTAGAAAAAGATGGTCTCGTAATTGGATATTGTGGATTGTGGATAATTCTTGATGAATCACATGTAACAAATATAGCTATCCTGCCAGAATACAGAGGTCAAAAGCTAGGGGATGCCTTATTGAAAGAAGTCATTTCCGAAGCGAAAGGGTTAGGAGTAAAAACAATGACCCTTGAAGTACGCGTGTCAAATGAAGTAGCAAAGCAGTTATACAGAAAATACGGATTTCAAAATGGTGGGATTCGTAAACGATACTATGCAGACAATCAGGAAGATGGTCTTGTAATGTGGGTGAATATATAATGGAAAAAAATACGATTATACTTGGTATTGAAACAAGCTGTGATGAAACAGCTGTAGCAGTTGTTAAAAATGGAACGGAAATCATTGCAAATGTCGTCGCATCACAAATTGAAAGTCATAAGCGTTTTGGCGGAGTTGTACCAGAGATTGCATCCCGTCATCATGTAGAAGAAATCACAGTTGTGTTAGAAGAAGCTTTAAAAGAAGCGAATATCACTTTTGATGATATTGATGCAATTGCTGTAACAGAAGGCCCAGGTTTAGTTGGAGCACTTTTAATAGGTGTAAATGCAGCGAAAGCTGTGGCTTTTGCTCATGATATCCCTCTAGTTGGTGTTCATCATATTGCTGGTCATATTTATGCGAACCGTTTAGTAAAAGAAGTACAATTCCCGTTACTATCGCTTGTTGTATCCGGTGGGCATACGGAGCTTGTTTATATGAAAGAACATGGTTCATTTGAAGTGATTGGTGAAACGCGAGATGATGCGGCAGGAGAAGCTTACGATAAAGTAGCTCGTACATTATCAATGCCTTATCCAGGTGGTCCTCATATTGATCGCCTTGCGCATGAAGGAAAACCAACAATTGATTTGCCTCGTGCGTGGTTAGAACCTGATTCGTATGATTTCAGCTTTAGTGGATTGAAATCAGCAGTTATCAACACTGTGCATAACGCAAAACAACGTGGTATAGAAATTGCGCCAGAAGATTTAGCAGCAAGTTTCCAAGAAAGTGTAATAGATGTACTTGTAACGAAAGCGTCTCGTGCAGCAGA
Organism: Bacillus cereus group sp. BfR-BA-01316; assembly: GCF_022664195.1. NCBI lineage: Bacteria > Bacillati > Bacillota > Bacilli > Caryophanales > Bacillaceae > Bacillus > Bacillus cereus group sp. BfR-BA-01316. Next base: position 13,064 of record NZ_JAKUGX010000051.1, on the reverse strand, counting down.
TGCTTATAATGTAAAACAAGTGCTTCTTGCTGGTGGAGTAGCTGCTAATAAAGGGCTTCGTGCACGTTTAGAAGTAGAATTTGCACAAAAAGAAAATATAGAGCTAATTATTCCTCCTCTATCTTTATGCACAGATAATGCAGCGATGATTGCAGCTGCAGGTACAATTGCATACGAACAAGGAAAACGCGCTACATTAGCTTTAAATGCAAATCCAGGATTAGATATTGAAGCATAGTTATACACAAAATTAACCACAGCTTGTGGATAAAAACCATATTATCTGTTGATAATATGGTTTTTTTTGTGTACATAAAATGTGTATAACTTTTTTCGTGATTGTGGATAATGTGGAAAAGTTATTTGGAAGTTTATATTATAAAGGTGGATATGTGCATAACCTTGTGGATAACGTAGATGAAGTCTGACCTTTGAAGAAATTCTTTTTTGGGAAATAAAAAACAAGGAGATGTCCAAAAAACATTTTGAAACATCCTCCTTTTATTATACAAGATGCTACTAGTGTCAATCCTTGTCGGTAAATCGATATTTCTTGTCGAATCGTTTATATAATTTCATTTACTATGGTATTGATTCCAAAACAGAAAATAAAAAGGAGGTCATCTCGTCAAAAAGCCCGACTTATGAGATATCCTCCTCTTTTAAATTCTCTTATATATGCAGTTCTTCCCATTCTGCCATACAAGCTTCAAGCTGTTCTTGCAGTGTTTGTTTTTTAGTTGTAATTTCACTAGCCTTTTCATAATCTGCATATATTTCTGGTAAGCAAAGCTGGTCTTCTAATGTAGCAATTTCTTCTTCTAAGCCTACGATATTTTGTTCCAGTTCTTCAATTTTTCGAGTACGTTGACGCTCTAACTGTTTACGTTCTTTTTCTTCGAGATAATTTAATTTTTCTTGTGCCACCACTTTTTGAACAGGTACTTCATCTTCTTGCTCTAGTTCCGCACGTTCAATCATTTCATTTTTCTTTTCAACGTAATAATCGTAATCACCTAAATATTCTTGTGCACCTTCTGTTGATAACTCAACAACGGTTGTCGTTACGCGATTAATAAAGTAGCGGTCATGAGAGACGAATAGAAGAGTACCTGGGTAATCAATTAAAGCATTTTCCAAAATCTCTTTACTATTTAAATCAAGATGGTTTGTTGGCTCATCGAGAATTAATAAATTGGATTTTTGCATCATAAGTTTTGCAAGAGCTAGTCGAGCCTTTTGTCCACCACTAAGAGAAGATACTGGTTTTAGTACATCATCCCCTGTGAATAAAAAGTTGCCTAGTATAGTGCGAATTTCTTTTTCAGGTTGCAGGGGATATTCATCCCATAGTTCATTTAAAACTCGCTTCGAAGATGTTAAGTTGGCTTGTTCTTGATCATAATAACCAACAGATACATTTGATCCGAAAGCAACGTTTCCATATAATAGCTGTAACTTATTCACAATGGATTTTAATAATGTAGATTTTCCAATTCCGTTCGGCCCAACTAAGGCAACACTGTCACCGCGAGTTAAGCGCATGTTTACATGTTCAATAATCGGTTCCTGATAATAGCCAATAGTTGCATCTTTCACTTGTAAAACATCATTTCCACTTTGTTTTTCAATATCGAAATGGAAGGAAGCTGATTTAGAATCGCCTAATGGTCTAGTTAATACTTCCATTCTGTCTAATTGTTTACGGCGACTTTGAGCACGTTTTGTCGTAGATGCGCGAGCTATATTTTTTTGCACAAAGTCTTCCAGTTTAGTAATTTCATCTTGTTGTTTTTCATAACGCTTCATCTCTTGCTCGTATAGAGCTGATTTTAAGTCTAAATATTTACTGTAGTTACCAACAAATCGTCGGCTTTCCTTATTAGAAATTTCGTATACTTGTGTAACGAGTTTATCTAAGAAATAACGGTCATGGGAAACGATTAAAATCGCGCCAGGATAGCCTTGTAAATATTGTTCAAGCCATGTTAGTGTCTCAATGTCCAAATGGTTTGTAGGTTCGTCTAAAATAAGTAAGTCTGGTCTAGTTAATAATAATTTCCCAAGAGCTAATCGAGTCTTTTGTCCACCACTTAATGTAGAAATTGTCGTCTGATGCGTTTCAACTGGGAAGCCAAGACCGCTTAAAATCGAGCGTATATCCGCTTCGTACTGATAGCCGCCTTGATCTTTATAATCTAATTGTAATTGGTCATAATCAGCTAATAATTTCTCGTATATAGCCGCATTTGAAAAGTTTTCTTCTTTTCCCATCTCTTGCTCTAGCCTTCGAAGTTTTGTCTCCATCTGCTGTAGATGTGTAAAGACGGTTAACATTTCATCCCAAATTGTTAAAGACGTTTCTAATCCGGTATTTTGAGCTAAATACCCCATTGAGACATCTTTCGGTTTTATAATTTCACCACCATCATGAGATAACTCACCAGCTATTATTTTTAATAATGTAGATTTTCCGGCTCCATTTCGTCCGACTAATGCGATACGATCTTTTGTTTGTACTTCCAATTTTATGTTTGCAATAATCGTTTCTGCACCGTATAATTTCGAAAGCCCATTCACTTGTAATAATATCAATGTTTTCACCTCAAATAATTTCTTAACTTTGCCATGTTTATATTTCTCAATCATACTAAAAATAGTGTATAGTTTAAAATAAAGAGAGAATACTTCTTCTCTTTATTATACAAGGAAATTCATGAGTACTAAACTGCTGTATTTGATTCAAGTATATGAATAAAGATAGGAAGAGAGGAGAGGTTATATGGATCAACAAAAAATTCCACAGGCCACTGCCAAACGATTGCCTCTATACTATCGATTTATCCAAAACTTATCTCTTTCTGGTAAGCAACGTGTTTCATCAGCCGAATTGAGTGAAGCGGTAAAGGTTGATTCCGCAACTATTCGAAGAGATTTTTCATATTTTGGAGCGTTAGGGAAAAAAGGATATGGATATAACGTAAATTATTTATTATCATTTTTCCGTGAAACACTCGACCAAGATGATATAACACGTGTAGCACTTATTGGAGTAGGTAATTTAGGGACCGCTTTCTTACATTATAATTTCACGAAAAACAATAATACAAAAATTGAAATGGCGTTTGATGTTAGTGAAGAGAAAGTTGGAACAGAAATCGGAGGAATTCCTGTATATCATTTGGATGAATTAGAAGAACGTTTATCAACTGATATACAAGTGGCAATATTAACGGTACCCGCTACAGTAGCGCAAGCTGTGGCAGATAGATTGGCAGAAACGAATGTGCATGGTATTTTAAATTTCACGCCAGCACGATTAAATGTGTCAGAGAATATAAGAATTCATCATATTGATTTAGCTGTAGAGTTACAAACACTTGTTTACTTTTTGAAGAATTATCCACAATAAAACGCAGAGGAGACGACCTCTGCGTTTTATTATTGTTTTTTCTTTGTGAATTTGACTAAGATAAGGCGAAGTGCCAAATTAAAATCAATTGTTGCCATAACTGCAAATAGTATTGTCCACACATTCCAAATTGTATCTGTCACGTTCGTAATGGCGAATCGTGTAAAGATACATCCTAGAAGGAAGTATAGTGCAGCCATGAACAATGGTGAGTTTCTCATACAAAAAATCCTCCGATAAAGCCTTGCATTTTCTCGGCTTCTTTAATCATTTCTTGAATTTGCTCATTGCTTACTACAATTTGAGCGACTGCAACGAATGTATTCATCGCAACATGAGCTGCAATTGGAACGATAATACGTTTCGTTTTTACATATAAAAAGGCGAATACGAGCCCCATAGCAGTGTATACCAACAAGTGAGTAAAATCAAAATGAATCGCTGCAAATACAAGGGAACTAATGATAGCGGCAATAAAGAAGTTAAACTTCTTATAAAGTGTACCAAATAAAATTTTTCTAAATACGATTTCTTCTAAGATAGGTCCAATTATAGATACAACAATAAGGAACCAAGGTGTTGTTCTTGCGATGTCCATAAGCCTTGCTGTATTTTCAGATCCAGGTTTAATACCTAGTAAATACATTTCAATCATACCAGCGATACTTTGTGAGAAAAATGCTAAGAAGAACCCGATAAAAATCCATCCAATTGTAGCTGGAACAGTAGAGCGCATTTTATCTAAATGCCTGTCACGAATATCTGTTCTAAGTAACCAAAGTACAATGCATAATGCAATAAAGAAGCTAATGATTGCCCAATGGCCAGTTATAAGCTGAATTTTTTCCTCTCTAGTAAATCCCCTATTATCATATAGTCCAGTTTTCAGGAGAAGCGGTAACCCGGCAATGCCTGATAACTGCATTAAAATGTATGTAACGATAATCCACCAATATTGTTTTTTCAAATGGTTTAACCATCCTTTCTAACGCTAGTGTATGAGATAAGGTAGGATAACATGTAAATATGCTACCTACGATATAAACTTTCATTTGAATTATATTTTTTTTGTAAATAAGTATTTGAAAATAAAATAGGAGACAGGAAAAAGTTGTACGTTTAGCGAAAACAACTTAGGGTGTCTTTCATATTGTAACATACAAGAAGTGGGAGCAACGATTCATATAGTAAAGGTAGTAGAAGAAGTAATGCTATATAGGAAAGTGCATAAAGTAATTTGCGAAAAAATTATGATTTTTTTACTTGCAAAAGAAATTGAGATTATTTATTATTAGAAGTGTGTTAGCACTCGTGTGACTTGAGTGCTAATAAATAAAATTTACATAACAAAATGAGGAGGTTATTGTTCATGCTAAAGCCATTAGGTGATCGCGTTGTAATTGAACTTGTTCAAGCAGAAGAAAAAACAGCAAGTGGTATTGTATTACCAGACACTGCAAAAGAAAAACCACAAGAGGGTAAAGTTATTGCAGTAGGTACTGGCCGAGTGCTTGAAAATGGTGAGCGTGTTGCTTTAGAGGTAGCAGCAGGTGATCTTATCATCTTCTCAAAATATGCAGGTACTGAAGTGAAATACGAAGGTACAGACTACTTGATTTTACGTGAAAGTGACATTTTAGCAGTTATCGGTTAATTATATACATTTTAAAAATTCAAGGGGGTCAAATATTATGGCGAAAGATATTAAATTTAGTGAAGAAGCACGTCGTTCGATGCTTCGCGGTGTCGACACTCTTGCAAACGCAGTAAAAGTAACGCTTGGACCAAAAGGTCGTAACGTTGTACTTGAGAAAAAATTCGGTTCACCACTTATTACAAATGACGGTGTAACAATCGCAAAAGAAATCGAATTAGAAGATGCATTCGAAAACATGGGTGCGAAATTAGTAGCAGAAGTTGCTAGCAAAACAAACGATGTTGCTGGTGACGGAACGACAACTGCAACTGTATTAGCTCAAGCTATGATTCGTGAAGGTTTAAAAAACGTAACAGCTGGTGCAAACCCAATGGGTCTTCGTAAAGGTATCGAAAAAGCTGTTACTGCTGCAATTGCAGAATTAAAAGCGATTTCTAAACCAATCGAAGGTAAATCTTCTATCGCGCAAGTAGCTGCTATTTCTGCAGCTGACGAAGAAGTAGGTCAATTAATCGCTGAAGCAATGGAGCGCGTTGGTAACGACGGCGTTATTACTTTAGAAGAATCTAAAGGATTCACAACAGAATTAGACGTAGTAGAAGGTATGCAATTTGATCGTGGATATGCATCTCCTTACATGATTACTGATTCTGACAAAATGGAAGCAGTTCTTGATAACCCATACATCTTAATTACTGATAAGAAGATTTCTAACATCCAAGAAATCTTACCAGTATTAGAGCAAGTGGTACAACAAGGTAAACCACTTCTTATCATTGCTGAAGATGTAGAAGGCGAAGCGTTAGCTACATTAGTAGTGAACAAACTTCGTGGTACATTCAATGTAGTAGCTGTTAAAGCTCCTGGATTTGGTGACCGTCGTAAAGCAATGCTAGAAGATATCGCAATCTTAACTGGTGGCGAAGTAATCACTGAAGAATTAGGACGTGACTTAAAATCTGCTACAATTGAATCTTTAGGACGTGCTGGTAAAATTGTTGTAACGAAAGAAAATACAACTGTAGTTGAAGGTATTGGAAATTCACAACAAATCGAAGCTCGCATCGGTCAAATCCGCGCGCAATTAGAAGAAACAACTTCTGAATTCGATCGTGAAAAATTACAAGAACGTCTTGCAAAACTTGCGGGCGGTGTAGCAGTAATTAAAGTAGGTGCAGCAACTGAAACTGAGTTAAAAGAGCGCAAACTTCGCATTGAAGATGCACTTAACTCAACTCGTGCAGCAGTAGAAGAAGGTATCGTTGCAGGTGGTGGTACTTCACTTATGAACGTATACACAAAAGTAGCTTCTATCGTAGCTGAAGGCGACGAAGCAACAGGTATCAACATCGTACTTCGTGCACTAGAAGAGCCAGTTCGTCAAATCGCAATCAACGCTGGTCTAGAAGGATCTGTAGTTGTAGAGCGTCTAAAAGGCGAAAAAGTAGGCGTTGGTTTCAACGCAGCTACTGGCGAGTGGGTTAACATGCTTGAAACTGGTATCGTAGATCCAGCAAAAGTAACTCGCTCTGCACTTCAAAACGCAGCATCTGTTGCAGCTATGTTCTTAACAACTGAAGCTGTAGTTGCTGACAAGCCAGAACCAAATGCACCAGCAATGCCTGACATGGGCGGCATGGGCATGGGCGGTATGGGCGGAATGATGTAATTCCGTTTGCTCGAAAAACATCCACTTCTATATAGAAGTGGATGTTTTTTTGTGTTTTTGAGCGCAGGAAATTAATTTCTGTAGAATTTTGTCGCTTTCTCTCTTGACCATACTGATACTTCATTGTTAGAATCTAGGAAGATAATATAAAACGATCCTTCATATATCCTCAATGATATGGTTTGAGAGTCTCTACCGGGTTACCGTAAACAACCTGACTATGAAGGCAGTGTGTCTTATATTTATAAAGAGCGGAAGACTATCTTTCTTTATAAAGCCAGACCCCTGCCTTTTCTTTGTCATGAGACTAGAGGCGGAGGACTGGCTTTTTTTATTATATTGGTAATGCTTTTTGCTAAATTGGTGAAAATATTTATATACGAGAACTAACGTTGGGGTGATTATTTTGAAGAAGCAGCATGATACAATTATCGTTTTAGATTTTGGAAGTCAGTACAATCAGTTAATAGCACGTCGAATTCGTGAGTTCGGTGTATACAGTGAACTTCATCCACATACAATTACTGCAGAAGAAATTAAAGCAATGAATCCAAAAGGGATTATTTTCTCTGGTGGACCAAATAGTGTATACGGTGAAGGTGCATTACATTGTGATGAAAAAATCTTTGAACTAGGATTACCGATTTTCGGTATTTGTTACGGTATGCAGCTTATGACGCAACACTTCGGTGGTAAAGTAGAACGTGCCAACCACCGTGAGTATGGAAAAGCTGTTCTTAAAGTAGAGAACGAATCAAAATTATATGCGAACCTTCCAGAAGAGCAAGTTGTATGGATGAGCCATGGTGACTTAGTAACTGGTTTACCAGAAGGATTCGTAGTAGACGCTACAAGTGAATCTTGTCCAATTGCTGGTATGAGCAATGAAGCGGAAAATTTATACGGTGTACAATTCCACCCAGAAGTACGTCACTCTGAGCACGGTAACGATTTAATTAAAAACTTCGTATTCGGCGTATGTGGTTGTTCTGAAGGATGGAACATGGAGAACTTTATCGAAGTAGAATTAGAGAAGATTCGTGAAACTGTTGGAGACAAAAAAGTATTATGCGCACTTAGCGGCGGTGTAGACTCTTCCGTTGTAGCAGTATTAATTCATAAGGCGATTGGTGACCAATTAACATGTATTTTCGTGGACCACGGTTTACTTCGTAAAGATGAAGCAGAAGGTGTTATGAAAACATTTAGCGAAGGCTTCCATATGAACGTTATTAAAGTGGATGCACAAGAGCGCTTCATGAACAAGTTAAAAGGTGTAGAAGATCCAGAGCAAAAACGTAAAATCATCGGTAATGAATTCATTTACGTATTTGATGATGAAGCTTCTAAATTACAAGGAATGGACTTCCTAGCGCAGGGTACACTTTACACGGACATCGTTGAAAGTGGTACAGCAACTGCACAAACAATTAAATCTCACCATAACGTTGGTGGACTTCCTGAAGACATGCAGTTCAAATTAATTGAGCCTTTAAACACTTTATTTAAAGATGAAGTACGTGTATTAGGATCAGAATTAGGAATTCCTGATGAAATCGTATGGCGTCAACCGTTCCCAGGTCCAGGACTTGGTATTCGCGTATTAGGTGAAATCACAGAAGAGAAATTAGAAATCGTTCGTGAATCTGATGCGATTTTACGTGAAGAAATTATAAAAGCAGGATTAGACCGTGAAGTTTGGCAATACTTCACTGCGCTTCCTGGTATGCGTAGTGTAGGTGTTATGGGTGACGAGCGTACTTACGATTACACAGTAGGTATTCGTGCAGTAACATCTATCGACGGTATGACAGCTGACTGGGCACGTATCCCTTGGGACGTATTAGAGAAAATCTCTGTACGTATCGTAAACGAAGTAAAACACGTTAACCGTATCGTGTATGATATAACGAGTAAGCCACCAGCAACTATTGAGTGGGAATAGTATTATAATGAAAGATCCATCTATCATTTTATGTATAGATGGATCTTTTTGTTTTTTTGGTGATTACACGAACGAAAATATAAAAATATATAAAAATGTTCGTTTTTAAATTGACAAACCCACCTTATCGAGTTAATATGAGTATGTAATTGATACGAAAAATGAATATTATAGCCGTCGTATAATATCGGGGATATGGCCCGAAAGTTTCTACCTAGCTACCGTAAATGGCTTGACTACGAGGCGTTTTGATAAAGATGAGGGGAAACTTGTCTTTGTTTATAGAACGCTTCCATGTATATGCAATGGAAGCCTTTTTTATTTTTATAGATAAAAGAGGGCTAGGGAGGATTACGGCGAGTAATCATATAACGGGGGAAACGTAGGATGAAACGCTATTTTCAGTTTGATGAACTCGGCACAAATTATAAAACAGAGTTCATAGCAGGTTTAACGACATTTCTATCTATGGCTTACGTACTATTTGTCAATCCTGCTACGCTGTCACTTGGAAATGTTAAAGGATTACCGGCAGGTACAGGAATGGATCCAGGTGCAGTATTCGTTGCTACAGCATTAGCAGCGGCGATTGGTTCGTTAATTATGGGGATATTTGCGAAGTATCCGATTGCTTTAGCGCCAGGTATGGGAATAAACGCGTTCTTTGCTTATACAGCAGTGTTAACGATGGGAATTCCGTGGCAAACAGCAATTGCTGGAACATTAATGTCAGGTATTATCTTTATTATTCTTACTGCTTCAGGTATTCGTGAAAAAATCATTAATGCAATTCCATCGGAGTTAAAGTTTGCAGTAGCAGCAGGTATCGGATTATTCATTGCCTTTCTTGGATTCCAAAATGCCGGAATTATCGTAAAGAATGATGCTGTTCTTGTTGGGTTGGGGGACTTAACGAAGGGCACAACGTTACTAGCGATCTTCGGAGTTGTTACTACAATCATCTTTATGATTAAGAAAGTCAATGGTGCAGTATTCTACGGTATGATTCTTACAGCGATCTTAGGAGTGGCGACAGGATTAATTGATACTCCGAAAGCTGTAGTGGGAGCAATACCGAGCCTAGAACCAACGTTCGGTATGGCGTTAACTCACTTTGGAGACATTTTCACTGTTCAAATGGGTATTGTTATTATAACGTTCTTCTTTATCGATTTCTTTGATACAGCAGGTACGCTTGTGGCGGTTGCGAATCAAGCTGGATTAATGAAGAATAATAAATTACCACGTGCAGGAAAAGCGTTATTTGCAGATGCGATTGCAACTGTAATTGGTGCGATCTTAGGTACATCAACAACAACGTCTTACATCGAATCGTCTGCAGGGGTAGCAGCGGGTGGACGTTCTGGATTTACAGCAGTTGTAACAGCGGGATTCTTCTTACTGGCACTTTTCTTCTCGCCATTACTAAGTGTTGTGACACCGGCTGTAACAGCACCAGCTTTAATTATTGTAGGAATCTTAATGGTTTCGTCTTTAGGAGAAATTGATTGGAAGAAATTCGAGATTGCGGTACCAGCGTTCTTCACAATCATTTCGATGCCACTTACGTATAGTATCGCAACAGGAATTGCGATTGGATTTATCTTCTATCCAATTACAATGGTTGTGAGTGGTCGCCGTAAAGAGGTTCATCCAATTATGTATGTTATGGGAGTTTTATTCGTACTATATTTCATCTACGTTCGTAAATAAAGGGGTTTTTTGAAAGGTCTAGACTTAAGGGGAGTCTAGACCTTTTTTTGCGTCTTCAGAAAATCTTAAGGATTTCCGAGCGTTTTTCTTCAGAAGTTTTCCTATAATAGAAGTTAGGGATTAAAAAACTGATGGGGGAGATATTGTGGCAAGAGAAACAATACTTGTTGTAGATGATGAAAAAGAAATTAGGAATCTTATTACAATCTATTTAAAGAACGAAGGATATAAAGTACTGCAAGCAGGGGACGGAGAAGAAGGGTTACGTATATTAGAAGAAAATGAAGTGCACTTAGTTGTATTAGATATTATGATGCCAAAAGTAGATGGTATTCATATGTGTATGAAAGTAAGGGAAGCGAAGGAAATGCCGATTATTATGCTTTCGGCAAAAACGCAAGATATGGATAAAATTTTAGGATTAACAACAGGTGCAGATGATTATGTAACGAAACCGTTCAATCCATTAGAGTTAATCGCAAGAATAAAATCACAGCTACGTCGTTATATGAAAATGAATGGCTTCGCTATTCAAAATGAGGACGAGTTAGAAATTGGAGAGATGAAAATAAACATTTCGACCCATAGAGTCATTGTAGAGGGAGAAGAAGTGAAACTAACTCCGAGGGAATTTTCAATTTTAGAATTGCTAGCTCGTAATCCAGATATGGTCTTTAGCGCTGAGCAAATTTATGAAAAGGTTTGGAACGAAAGATCTTTCCAGTCTGATAACACTGTAATGGTACATATTCGAAAAGTACGTGAAAAGATTGAGGAGAATCCAAGGAAGCCGAGATATATAAAAACAGTATGGGGAGTGGGGTATAAGATTGAAAAAGATATTTAATCCATTTACTTATATTAGGGAAGCTAGAAGGTTAGTTGGGAAACTAGTGAAGAGCGTTAAGCGGAGTATAAGAATTCAACTGATTACTACTTTTGCAGCTTGTGCGTTATTAGGAGTTTTATCATCGAAAGCAGCAACACCATTTTTTGAGAATGCGAATCGTGAAGCGACTATCGATTATCGGGCAGGTATGGAGCAAATTAACCAACAAGCTCAAAGTGCTGCAAATAGCTCGGTTCATGAAAATAAATTAGAAGCTATATCAAATATGATCGAAATGGAGAACCAAATTTTAGAACAAGGATCTAGAGGTTTGAAAATATTGGTTACTGACGAAAGTGGTAAAGTTTTATATAAAACGAAGCAAGCACAAGAAGAGCAAATAGATTTGCATAATACGATTCGTAATGCAGCATCATTTGCGATTAATTATGTAAATGGTAGAAATGAATTTGAAAGTACGAGAAAAGAATTTATAGCTTTTGCACCTATCACTATTGAGGGAAAGAATTTGTACATGTTTGTTAGTGGGATTCCGGAGGGAGAAGTAATATATGATACACAAGAAGGACCGTTTCCATTTCTAATAGGTGTACTCGTATTCATTTTCTCTTTCTTCTATATAACAAAGAGAAAGATGAAGCAGATCGAAGCGATGGCAGAAGGTGTGAAAGAAATAGAAAAAGGAAACTTGGCTTATCGTATTGAGAAGAAAGGTGAAGATGAAATCGCTGCTCTAACTGAGAATATTAACAATATGGCAGAGGAGCTTATGAACAATATAGAAAAAGAGCGTACATTAGAAAAGCAGAAAAACGAGCTTATTACAAATGTATCTCATGATTTACGTACACCACTTACTTCTATTATGGGATACTTACGATTACTTAGAGACTCTAAATATGAAAATAAAGAGCAATATGATGAGTATACTAGAATCGCTTTTGCAAAGTCAGAGCAGTTAAAGAATTTAATAGAAGACTTATTTGAGTATACGAAGTTAACTAATGAACAAGTTGTATTAGAAAAACAAGAAGTATGTGTAAATGAGTTACTTGATCAATTAATAGAAGAGTTAGTACCACAAGCGGAAGAGCATGGACTTATGTTTGTTAAGAAGTTTCCTGAGGAACGTGCATACGCAATGATTGATTCGGAAAAGATGGTCCGTGTATTCGACAACTTACTAATGAATGCGATTAAGTATAGTAAAGATGACGGAGAGATAAAGGTTTCTCTGCAAAGACAGCGCAGGGATATACAAATTGTTATTGCAAATCATAGTGAAGGGTTTACGAGAGAAGAGTTAGGGAACTTGTTTGAACGGTTTTATAAGAAAGATCAATCTAGAAGTAGAGTAACAGAAGGTTCGGGGCTCGGATTAGCTATTGCGAAAAGTATTGTTGAGTTGCAAGGTGGTAGTATTCGAGCTGAGTATGAGGACGGGATCGTTCAGTTCATCGTTTCATTACCAATTATAGAAAAATAATAAATGAATAGAATGTTATAGGATAAAAAGGCTTATTTTAAAAGGAATGAGTCTTTTTATATTTTTTTAGAAAAACATATTGACGATTAGAGTTTAGGGGTGTAATATAGGACAAGTCGCCGATAGCAACAACGCAGAAAGCGACAAAAGAAATAAAAAAACTTGGTTGACATTGAAATATGAAAATGTTAACATAAGGGAGTCGCAAATGAGCGGCAGATAAGTTCTTTGAAAACTGAACGAAACAAACAACGTGAACGTCAATTTTTATTTTTAGATGCTAGACAAACTAACTTTATTGGAGAGTTTGATCCTGGCTCAGGATGAACGCT
>NZ_JAKUGX010000050.1:0-16170 GCF_022664195.1 Bacillus cereus group sp. BfR-BA-01316 | reverse complement strand
AAACCCGTCAGGGTTTATTTGATGTGCCTACTTTTATAACATCTATAAAAGATAATAAAAAACTACGTGGAAAGACCGCATTTTGTATAAAAATATACGTTAAGTTGATGGATGTGGGGTACCGCCACATGCCCATCAACCTAGCAGAAGAGCTTGTCCCAAAAATGATAAAAACGAACTTTGTTTCTATAAAAGACATAAAACAATAAACACGTACTTCATATTTACTTTTGTTGTGGACGATAAAAAGCATCTACCAATTGATTATACTCGCTTCTTGAAATTTCTTTATTATACAGTTTAATTAATAACTCTTTATGCGCCTTCGAAAACGCTATTTTATCAATAAATTTTGGATACATACGATCATTTTCTCCCTGTCTGATAAATTATTCTGTTGAATTCCGTCTATTTCCCCTGAATATTTTAAAAAATAAACCAACAATGTTTTATGAAATATTACATATCGAAATGATTGGACATTTTATAAGCGCTTACTATTACGAAAATGACAACAACTCTTCATTTCTCCTATGAAGAGGGTGAAGCAAAAACATTAAACTATTATATTTAAAGTTTAATCTACATGAATCGACATAAAAAGACTTTTTTAGACGAAATTATACATAATTTTATGTAATTGTACATATCCAAATAAAGTAAAAATGTATTTAAAGTACCACTGGTCTTAATATCTCATGGCACTGGTGGTTCACCATTAGTTTATCGAACGATTGCTCGTCACTTGGCTCGTAACGGATTTGTTGTGGGAATGCTTGAGCATCCATTCAATAATCGAAACGACAATACATTGGAAGGTACAGTCGATAATCTAACTATTAGGCCAAAACATATTTCTATGGCGATTGCTTGGTTCTTTAATAGTGAAGATTTTACAAAGGTTTTAAAACCTGATTCTGTTTCAGTCATCGGACATTCTATGGGAGGATACACAGCATTAGCAGCATCAGGAGGAATATCAACCTCTTTCCCTTATGAGTCTTTTGATGAGAAATCTCATCTTATCAATGTTACACCTGATTACAGAATAAAATCTTTAGTTCTTTTAGCGCCAGCTTCAGTTTGGTTTAAAACAAAAGGGGCTTTGGAAGGCATAAACATCCCTATTTTGATACTTGTTGGGGAGAAAGATCGATTTACACCTTATTTTCATGTGGAAATTATATTGAACGGGATAACTGACAGTACTAAAATTCAACATAAAATAGTTGAGAACGCAGGACATTTTTCGTTTCTTAGCCCGTTTCCAAAAGAAATGACGAATGCGTCTTTTCTTCCGTCGCAAGATCCACCTGGTTTTAATCGAGAATATTTCCATCATGAACTAAATGAAGAGATTACAGAATTCTTATTAAAGAATATACAATAATAAGAGACGTTTGATAAAGATTAGGACTATGTATCTGAAAAAACAATTGATCTATTCACAAAGCATTCTCGTTAAACAAATGGAACCATAAATTTTCTCATTTTACTTTCCTGATCCTACATGAACATGTAGAAACTGACCACTTAGTAAAGCATACTCTAGTTGAAATTTTACACTAGCATTTTGGCTACTCCGATCCAATCCTAATATGTAGAAGCAAATTCATAAAATCTTAAAATATTTTATAATACAGTGTAAAGATATGGTGAAAATAGATTGTTTACAAAGTTGGAATTTTGCTTGAAGAACAAAATTGCTGCTGAAGTAAATAGTGGTATAAATCCTTTTAAACTATACACAATAAAAATACTGAAAAGTCTTTTCGAGGGGAGTCAATGTTGTGTTTTCTATATTTAAATTTTTAAAACAAGGACGTTATTCTATAAATGATTCGGAGAACAGAAATTCAAATGTTCAGAAAGAAACTATGGAAAATCATAATATCAGCTGTGACTTATTCCAAAACACAAATGATCTTCAAAAGCTTTTTCAACAAGCTCCTGATTTGGTAATTCGTCAATTTCAACTAGTAAATAAATCAGAAGCCGCTTTGATATACTTATCTGGATTAACAGATAAACAAACTATTCATAATAATATACTGCCCCCTTTGATGCATAACCCATTTGATGTTAGTAATGGTCTACCTGTCACAATAGGAGAAATTCAAACAATCAATACTTGGAATCAAGTCGAAAATGCTATTTTTCAAGGGGATAGTATTTTATTAATTCACGGTCAAAACACAGGGTATCAACTAAATACAAAAGGATGGCCACAAAGAGATATAACAGAACCTAGAAATGAAATATCTCTAAAAGGGACGCATCAAGGGTTTGTAGAAACATCTAGTCAGAATATAGCTTTAATACGAAGATATATTCCTAATAGAGAGTTAGTATTAAAAGAGGTTTTAATTGGAAGCAGAGGGAAGACCAAAGTATCTATTTTATATTTAAGAGATGTAGCTTCTCAAGATGTACTTAAGGAATTGGAAACTAGATTTCAAAATATTAAGGTGGACTCGATTATTAATACTGGTGAAATAATTGAATTTATTGAAGATAATCCATATTCACCCTTTCCGCAGTTTATCTTGACCGAAAGACCAGATTCAACTGTATCACACATCCTTCAGGGGAGATTCGCCATTGTTGTGGATCGAAGTCCCAATGTTTTGATTGCCCCCATAAATTTCATTTCCTTCTTTCAATGGGTAGATGACTACAACACACGTTGGTTAGTATCTTCCTCTGTTCGATTACTACGTTTTATAAGTTTTTTTATAGCCTTATTGTTACCTGCAACATATGTAGCGTTTATTTCATTTAATTATGAAGTTATTCCTGTACAGCTCTATTTATCAATTGCAGAATCGAGAGAACGCGTTCCGTTTCTTCCGGTGATAGAAGCTTTACTTATGGAGATTACCTTAGAAATGATGAGAGAGGCTGCCCTTCGTTTACCCACTCCCATTAGCCAGACCGTAGGGATTGTTGGAGGTATTGTGATTGGACAAGCTGCTGTTCAAGCAGGGATTGTGAGTAATATCATGATTATTATTGTTGCTATTACAACTATAGCTTCTTCTATTGTTCCTAATTTTGAAATGGGTTTGGCAATAAGATTACTGCGTTTTCCTATGATGTTATTAGCTGCTTTATTTGGAATTGTAGGAATTATTATCGGCTGGATGACTATAATTGCACATCTTATAAGTTTAGAGTCTTTAGGTACTCCTTATGGTAGTCCTTTTTCACCTTTTCGAATATCAGGTATGAAGGACACGTTCGTTCGCTTTCCTTTGTGGTCAATGAAGAGAAAATCTAAAAATATTACGAAGAATCACAAAGAAACCAATCCTAATAAAGGGTGAAAATATGAAAAAATATGCATATAATGACATCACTGTCATGCAATACATCTTTATTATTAATGCCTCACAAGTAGGAACTGGAATTCTGTCCCTTCCAAGGGTACTTGCAGAAAAAGCTGGAACAGATAGCTGGATAGCACTATTTATTGGTTGGTTTTGCGCTATGACTGCCAGTATTTTGCTAATTCAAACAGCCAAACACTATCCAAATGATACCTTATATGAAATTCTTATTCGATTGTTTGGGAAAATCATTGGTACCATGGTAATTATTCTTTATATGATATATTTTGCTTTTTACGCATGGACAGTTCTAATTAATGGCATGCTTTATATTAAGGGCTGGCTTCTTCCAAAAACACCCGACTATATTATTTTGTTTCTATTCTCTATTCCAACCTTTTTGGTTGCACGCAATGGTGTTCGGATAATAGGTCGATACTGCGAATTATGCTTTTATATGACAATGTGGATTCCATTTTTTTTCTTCATACCATTAAAAGATAGCAATTGGTTACACTTTCTTCCAGTATTAAAGGAGGGTTGGAAACCTGTCTTTTCGGCTGTTCCGTCTACTATCTTTTCCTTTATAGGATTTGAAATTGCATTTTTTCTTTATCCTTTTTTGAAAAAAAAGCAATATGCAACGCAAGGAATTATTATAGCAAATACCTTAACATTTGTATTTTATCTATTTACTATCCTTATCTGCTTTTCGTACTTCAGTCCAGATGCAATTTTAGAGTTTAATCAACCTGTACTAAACTTGCTTAAAGTTATTGAATTTCGTTTTTTAGAACGGTTTGATATGATTTTATTGGCTATTTATCTAATTGTCGTCTCTACTGCATGGATTCCTTGTGTATACGGTGCTGTATTTTGTTCTAGTCAACTAATTGGAAAACAAGATCATACTCTTCATGTAGCTATTTTATTATTGGCAGTAATTATAGTAACGTTTTGGATCCATCCCTCATGGAATGAATCTGAACTATTTCAAAAGCTTACATCGAAAGCTGGACTTGTATTAGCTTTCTTATTCCCTGTATTTTTATGGATATATAACTTAATCCACAAAAAATACTTTCGGAGGGAAGCACATTGAAGCAGAAAATATTATGCAGTGTTTTAATTCCGCTAATATTGCTCACTGGGTGTTTAGACCAAATGAATGTAGAAGATGTTACACTCACGCTTATACTGGGTTTAGATTTGGACGAAAATGATAATTTGAAAGTATACTTATCCAGTCCTGTTTTCAATAAAGAAGCCAAGATTAAAGAGGAACAATATGGTGTGAAATCTGTTACAGTGCGAAACTCTCGTGAAAAATTCGATACCATGGCTATGGCTTTGACATCGGGAAGCAAGACACAACTTATTTTGATTGGTAAGCGACTTTTAAAACAAAAGAAGTGGGCGGATTATTTAGATCCTTTTTATCGAGATCCAAAAAATACGGTTACTACAAGAATTGTTGCTGTGGATGGACCTGTTTCAGACATAATTTATTATGCTCCCAAAAATAAACCACGTCTTCCTATATATTTGGCAAAATTAATTGAGACTGCACATAAAAGAAATATTACTGTAAAAACTACTCTTCAAGATTTTCATAACCAAACAAAAGAAAAAGGAATGACGGCGAGTGTTAGCGCACTTAAAAAGAATAACAATATAAAGTTGATAGGTTCAGCATTGCTTGATGAACAGAATAGATATAAGCTAACTATTACACCAAAAGAAAATTTATTATTAAGTATCTTACAGAATCACATACAGGGAGAATTTCCATTTACTATTGCGGTACCGCTACAATCTGAAAGCAAAGAAAAACATTGGTTAAGCTTTAATACTCAAAGTACCAAAGTAAAAACAAACGTACAATACAAAAATCATTTTATGTTTAATATAAATGTACATATGAGAATTTCAATTTCAGAACGACTGTTTCCTTTTAATGTTAGGAATGATGGAGAAAGATTAGAAAGAAGCATTGAAAAACAGTTAAAAAGTGATTTAGAACGTTTAATAAAGAAAATACAAAAAGCAGAAATTGATCCTATAGGATTGGGGTTGTATGCACGAGCTTATACATATAAAGATTGGAAAAGAGTCCAAAAGAAATGGGGAAAAGCATTATCGAAGGCTGATGTTAAAGTTAATGTACATGTTAAAATTGGTGGAATGGGTACAATCAAGTAACAAGAACTCAGAGTAATAATTTTTTTAGAAACTTCCTGGGTAGCATCACATCTCCATCAGCTTAAAGGTTCATAGCGCCCTTAGAACGTAATTTTTTGTTAGTCTGTAACAAAAAAAGTACATTTTTTCTTTTTTGGGATGTTTACTTTTCTTAAGTTGATGCGCATGGGTCACCATACCATTTCGGGGAAATTGTACGTTTAGACACAATTTGGACGCAAATTAACCGATTCCCTGTACGTTAAGGAATCGGTATTTCAGCTGTTTTTATAATACAGGTTAAAATAAACAGCACTGTAGACTAATTGCTATGGTGTTTTAGCAGATGAAATAACCCATACTTTATATAGCCAAGGTTCATTATTTACGTCTATTTCTGTATGAACTTTAAAATGAGGGACCTCAGCCAATAGAGCATAGGCAATCTTATAATCAGGTGTTACATAACCATCATAAACACGTCCATATATTTCATTCCCGATTGAGTCCGTCCATACTTCAGCTTCTCTCAATGTCTCAAATATAATGTTTTCACTATTCCATTTGATATTCATCTGAACAGCTCTATTTCTTAAATGTTTTCGATATAATAAATTATAATATTATCAGTTTTGAGTATCTTATATTGAGAGGTACTCTATAAAGTTCTAAAATAAATTTGTAATAGATTGAAAAATTATGAATGGGGTTATCTTTTTGGGGTAGTGTATTTTTGTTAACTTGATGGGAAAAGTACATAAAACCAATACCTTCCAACCATACTAATAAAATGTTTCGGAGGTGAGTTTTATGGACAAAAAAGACTTTCAAAAAGTTTATAATGCATATTTGCAACAAGGAGAAGAGCAAGCCAGGTTGGAAGTAGCCCAGGAAGTCGATTCAGGGGCAGAACAAATTATTGCAGTTCGTAAAAATGATGAAGGTGATTTAATTGCTTTTAAAACAAGTAGTGGAAGAGAATTAGATTATATTACTGCTCTTGATGAAGCAAAGTCAGGGAAGTTAGCTCATGTGGACGTATTTCATAAGTATGGCAGGGATATTATACGTAGCGAGCCTGATGGTATGAAAGAAAATAACTTAGATAATTTACCTTCATTTTAATCGGGTAAACCCCAAGAAGAGAATGTTCATTTGGATATTCTCTTCTTTTCTTTGCTAAGCTTTCCCTACAAATAGACAGTTCATTTCTAGAGTGAAATGACACTTTTAAAGAGCTCTCTAAATTTCTCTTTATCTTCTGCTGTAAATGGTTTTGGCCCCTTTGTACGCTTGCCGCTTTTTCGAACCATTGCACTTAAATAACGTGTTTGTAATAGTTGGTCAATGTTTTCATTCGTATACCTATAGCCTTTATGGTGTAGAACGATACAGCCTTTCGCTAAAGCGAGCGAAGCAAGACCGTAATCTTGCGTTACGATTAAATCTTCTTTTTTTGCTAACTGCATAATCCGGTAATCTGCAGCATCTGCTCCAGAATCAACATAAATTGTTTCCACACCTGCTGGCTGTTCCGCATTAGAAAAATGAGAAAAGCTAGTAACAAGGGTAACAGGAATTTCCGCATTCGTAGCTTCAAAGATAATAATATCTTTTACAGGACAAGCATCTGCATCAATGTAAATTTTCATTTTTATCACTCCTATAAAGTGAAACTTTAATCAGTGGGGGTTTTGTTCATCCACACTGATTATTAGTTGAACCAATCGGGCGTTTACGGGCAGCCCGACTCCCATCTAACTTCTTTATTCCAGCTGAATTTTGAGGTGGGAGTTTTACTGCCCACAAATAGCGGGATAAATAGGTTCGTGTTGATAATAATGGTAGATTTATCTTTTGTCAAACGAGGAAGCTTTATCTAATGTTATTTTTCACAAACCAAAATAGCCTCACGCAAACGAGAAATACCTTCCTCAATTTGATCTATATTTACTTTTCCATAAGACAAACGAATGTAACCATCTTTTGCACCGAAAATACTGCCCGGCATAAAGGCAATTTCTTGTTTTAAGCTTTGCATAATGAGTTGTTTTTCATTTATTGGTTCGTTTAATTTTCCCCATATGTATATACCACCGGTTGGATTTGAAAAAGAGATTTTATCGTGAAGCTGTTCATTTAAAGCACGGACGATAATGTCTCTTTTTTCTGCTAATTGCTTTCGTAAAGGAACTATATGCGATTGAAATGGAACGGTTTCGAAAAATTGCTGCATAAGCCACTGCGGGAATATACTCATTCCTAATTCCATTTGGTGACGCGCATCTGATAATCGCTCTACTACTGACTGCGGGGCGACAAGCCATCCAACTCGTAAACCTGGTGCGATCATTTTTGATAAGGAATGTACATAAATGACAGTTCCATTTTCATCAATCGATTTTAAAGTAGGGCAAGGTTGTTTATTTTCTAACGTAAGTAAACTGGACGGATCATCTTCAACGATCGCAATTCGTAAGTCCGCGCAAAGTGATAACAGTTTTTTTCTACGGTTTGGATGCAGCATTGTTCCCGTAGGGTTTTGGAAATTTGGATTTAAAAAGATCATTTTAATACGATGCTTTCTATATAACTCTTGTACATCGTCTGGATTAATACCGTGTTCATCGACAGGCAAAGGGAAAATACGAATACCTGCTGATTGGAATAACGGTAATGAATAACAGTGCGATGGACTTTCGAAAGCGACTGCATCACCTGGATTTAATAAACATTGTACGATAAGGTGAAGTGCTTGTTGGGCGCCGGATGTAATCATAATGGATTGTTCGGTCGCTTCAACTTTTAAATACTCCTTCATATAGTTTACTACCGCTTGCCTTAGCGGGAGATAGCCCTGGGGATGATCGTAACTTAATGACTGCGTTAACGGTTGTTCTCGTAAAATTGTTTGTAGTTGATCGTGAGGATAGAGGTTACAACCGAGCTCTCCGTTTGCGAAATCTATAATGTTTTCATTTTGCTGTACTTCTGCGCGAATATGGCGAAGTAACGGTAAGTTTGGTAAAAAAGTACCACCTTCTACGAAACCTCTCCAGTTCGGCGTTAATGTTGGAGAAACGCCCCACATATGTGTACTCACACGTGTACCTTTACCGGTCGTACTTTCTACGATTCCCATTGCGCGAAGTTCATTATAAGCAGTCGTTACCGTACTTCGGTTTACATTTAACTGCGTAGCTAATTTCCGTTCTGAAGGGAGGAAGCTACCTGGGGGAAGCTCTCCGTATGTAATACGTCTTTCAATAAAGTCAACAACTTGCTGATAAATTGGGATTTTACTGTCGTTATCTAGCTTCCATTCCATACAAACGCCTCCGCATCTCTTATATACATCAAGTATAACAAATTGGCTGGGTAAAAAAACAGCCAATTGGACGGTGTTATATCCAGCCAATTTTACTATGCTAAATATGGAAGGGGAGATTCGGATGAAACGATGGCAAATGGAATGGCTCCTAGTATCAGTAGCTTTAGTATGGGGAGCAAATTATACAATTGGAAAGTATGGCGTGGCGTTTATGTCATCCATTCAATTTAATAGTTTACGATTTTTAGTAGCATCACCGGTATTATTACTTATTACATTTATGATGGAACGCTCATTACGTATTGAAAGAAAAGATTGGTTACGATTACTAGCAGTCGGTATCGTTGGAACGACTATGTATCAAACGATGTTTATGTTATCTGTAAAATATACTTCAGCAACGAACGCCTCATTATTAATTGCGATGTCACCTATATTTACAGGGATATTAGCAGTATTACACAAACAAGAACGTTTTTCGATGAAAGTACAAATTGGTTCAATAGTGGCCTTTGTTGGTGCAGCACTCGTTTTAATAACAGGGCATACAGGGGAAGCTTCATATGAGTATGCGTGGCTCGGAAATGTAATTGGATTAGTCGCAGCAATTGCGTGGGGATGGTATCCAATTTTAGCACAACCTCTCATTACAAAATACTCGGCAATGAGAGTTACATCATGGTCTACTTTAATTGGAATTGTACCACTGGTTGTATATTGTTTATTCAACGTAAATACGTTAACGTGGCCAGTAGATATGCCAAGCTGGGGTTCTCTAGCATATTCAATCGTCTTTGCGACAATCTTCGGACTTGCAATGTGGTATGTCGGTATTAGTAAAATAGGCTCAACGAAAGTAATGGTTTATATGTATCTTGTACCATTGTTCGCAGTCATTTTCGCGGCCGTAACAATTGGAGAGCAAATAAACATGATGCAACTAGTTGGCGGGTTTATAATCTTTATCGGTTTATATGTTGTAAAAAAAGGCGGAATCAAAAAGCCAGCTTTAAATTTGAAAAAAGTAAGTTAACAGTAACAGTAGAAATGATCTCTTTCATATAGAAGGAGATCATTTTTTATTTCGTAATAAAAGCGCTTGTTCAACAGCCCATTTTTGGTGAGCATGAATTAAATGCTCCATAACCAGTAATGGAGGCATCCACTGTAAAACATGATCTTCTTCACAGTTTTCGGTTTGTTTCTTTATCATTTTCGCGATGTAAAAGAACCCATCATTTAAATAATATGTATCTTCTTTTCCGGCATAAAAATATCGTGCTGCATTACCGATATAACGATCAATTTCAATCGCCCAACCTAATTCCTCTAGTAATTCTCGCTGTAAACATGCTTCTTTCGTTTCCGTACCTTCCATACCGCCACCAGGTAAAAAGTAACGTTCACCTTTTTGGATAATGGCCATTTTTGAACAAATATTTTTAAAAATAACCGCGTAGCAGCTCGGCCGTAATATATAATGCACAGTAGGTTTTTTATAACCAAATGTGAGTTTCGAAATCATAAAACACGACCTTTCTCTATAAAATACATAAAAGGGATAATAAGGTAAATGTCGAATTATATAAGATAGTCATAGTTGATTGGAGTGATAACAAAATGATAAATCGAAAATGTTCCAGATGTAAAGAAATAACGGGGACAATACATGGTGGTAAAAAAATAAATGAAGAATTTTTGTGTGAGGATTGTTTACAAAAAGGAATTGCGAGCGGGGAAATCGAATTACCACAAGTGGAGAAAGAGCGAACTTCGTATCTTTCTATAAAAATATTAAAAATAATGAGTGTTATTTATTTAATAGTATCTATTATAACCGCTTTTTCTGCTGGAGCACTTATCCAGTATCCAGGGCTTGGTGGAATATCATTTTCAATAACAGGTGCAGTTGGTGTTATGATAATTGGATCGATATTCCAGTCTGTTCTTGTATTTTCAGGTATTTGGGTATTCATTCTTTTAGTCGAAACGGTTATTAAAATATATGAAAAAATGAAGTGAGTGAGAGTGAGAGGGAGAAATACATGCGAGTAAGAAACATTCAAGGGGAAGATTATGTAAAGATTCATTCTGTAGTGAACTACTCGCCACTTAGCAAAGCTTGAAGTGGGAGCTTCTCAGTTCCACGACGAAAGTAACCTTTCGTCTCCCTGAGCGTTACTTCGGGGTGTTCCACCCCTAGATGTCCAACGCTTGGACGCTCTCTTGGTACGGTTGATATTTTACGCAGGAACCGAATGGCTTGGTTTTCGCACTCTATTTTCTTCCTGCAACCTCCTATATCAAGTTATCAAAGAACTTCATATAGCTAGTTTATCAAAAGTTTTTGGCTATGCCAAACCAAAATTCATCTCCCACCTACCGTT
Source organism: Bacillus cereus group sp. BfR-BA-01316 (assembly GCF_022664195.1). Lineage (NCBI taxonomy): Bacteria > Bacillati > Bacillota > Bacilli > Caryophanales > Bacillaceae > Bacillus > Bacillus cereus group sp. BfR-BA-01316. Next base: position 4,942 of record NZ_JAKUGX010000050.1, on the reverse strand, counting down.
GGGCTATCGCCCTTCACACGCTTGAGGAAGGAGAATTCTTTCGGTAAATTCGTTAAATGATTGGTGGGGCGGAAGAGACATGGCTCATATGTTGCCAAAATTATTCTTCGTTCACTTTCAAGAAACGAGTTTTATCATTGAAGAAGAGGGAGAAATGTTAGGTTTCTTATGCGGATTCTTTTCACAAACACATAAAGATGAAGCTTATGTACATTTTATCGGTGTCAATCCGAAGTATAGAAGAAAAGGAATCGCATCGTCATTATATTCTTATTTCTTTGATATTGCTCGTGCAAATAATCGTAAAGTTGTAAAAGCAATCACGTCACCAGTTAATAAAAAATCGATACTATTTCATCAAGAAATCGGCTTTCGAATTGAAACTGGGGATGATGAAATAGAAGGGGTATCCGTACATACAAATTATGATGGAAACGGCGGGAGTAGAGTTTTATTTTTAAAAAATGTGTAAAGATGGGCTAACGTGAAGTTAGCCTTTTTGTTGTGGGGAGATATGAATATGGAGAGTTCTCAAAGTAGAAATGAGTATTTACGGCGTATTTATAAAGTTCAAGATTATATAGAATCAAATATAAATGATTCGCTTTCAATTGAAGATTTAGCTAATGTGGCAGGCTTTTCAAAGTTTCATTTTCATAGAATTTTTAAAGGTATGATGGATGAGCCGTTATCTCGGTACGTGAATCGTTTGAAATTAGAAAGAGCAACACACCTACTTACTTATCGTCCAGATATGACGATTACAGACATCGCTTACCATTATGGTTTCACAGATTCAGCAGTTTTCTCTCGGACATTTAAAAGTCATTACGGTGTAAGTCCGTCTCACTATAGAAATCACAATAGCAAGAATTGCAAAGACGTAAATGTGTACTCACAATACAATGAATGTAAGAAGGTTCGAGGAGAGGTCGAAATTGTAACAGCGGACAACGTAAACGTCGCATACATAAGACATGTAGGTACATATAAGGAGTTAGCTATAGCTTTTCCAAAAATGATAGAAAAACTATTTCGGTACGCCACGGAGCAAAACTATCATGTATTCGAGGATACGAAGGTATTAACAATTTACCACGATCATCATGAATTTACAGAAGACTATCATTTAAGAACAAGTCTATGTATAACAATTCCGTATGAGTCCGCAGTAGGAACGAGCGACATTGGAATAATGGTGATACTTTCAGGAAAGTACGCGGTAGGTCATTTTGAAATACGCCAAGATGAATATAAAGGAGCGTGGGATTTCTTATACGGTGAATGGCTGCCAAATAGCGGATATAAACCGAGAGATTCATATCCTTTTGAAGTGTATAAAAATGACCCAAGGCAGCACCCAGAAAATAAACATATAGTTGATATATATGTACCAATCGAACCTTTTTAATCATTGATTAAGGGGGAAGAACAATGAAAACTGCTGAAAAGTTAGATTGCATTATAAAAGAAGAATACAAAAATATTAATGGTATATTAGTTGTACAAAAAGGTAATGTTGTTTTTGAAAAATATTATCACGGATACGGACCAGGTGACGCATTTCATGTGGCATCAGTTACAAAAACGATTATTTCTGCGTTAATTGGGATATGTGTAGATAAAGGCTATATAAAAAGCGGTGATCAAAAAGTAATAGAGTTTTTTCCTGAATATAATCTTAAGGCATCTGAAGTAACAGTACGACACCTTCTTACAATGACAGCTCCATATCCTTATACAGACTGGCAGGAACCGTTAGAAGAATTATGTACACAACAGGACTGGGTACAGTATACACTCAATCGAATTGGACAAGGCGGAGAAATTGGACCTTTTAAATATTCATCCGCAGGGGCACATGTACTATCAGCAATCATTACGAGCATAACGGGAAAAAGTGCCCGTGAGTTTGCGAACGAATACCTATTTCAGCCTATCGGTATGAGAGAAATTCCAAACTACGATATGAAAGCATTTGGATTCGATGACTTATTCGGAAAAGATGTGAAAGGATGGGTGTACGATCCAAATGGTATTTCAACTGGCGGCTGGGGACTTACGTTAACAGTTAGGGATATGGTTAAGTTTGGACGTTTATATTTAAACGAAGGTACTTATGATGGAAAACAAATTCTTTCAAAATCATGGGTAAAAGAATCAACAGCAATGAATTCGAATCAATACGGTTACTTATGGTGGTTACGAGAAGAAGAAGGAATCTATTCATACTGTGCAATGGGCGATGGTGGGAATATGATTTGTTGTGTACCGGAGAAGGAATTGGTGGTGGCGATTGCATCTGAAATTGTACCGGAAGTTAAGGATAGATGGAAGCTGATTTATTCTTTATTGTATACAGACAAATAATTAAATTTAGCAAAAAAGATGGTACGAATTGGAATTTCATACCATCTTTTTTGCTATTATGTAAAAGTAAGAGATGGAAAGAAATCTCTCTAGATGGATAAAAGACGTTGTTTGAAAGGTGAGGGTATGATGACAAAGTCTAATGTTGTAGAAATTATTTCAGCTTTAGTAGCTATTATCGGTGTGTATATACTAATAAATGCACCAGAAATGGGGAGTAAGGCAGTTAGTAAATCTGTTACAGAGCAGGGCGGTTATATGGATACGAGTACATATTTAGCTTTATTACAGGGGTATGGAAATTCATATATGATTCTTGGTGCGATTTGTTTATTTATGGGATTGCTCAGTTTAATTTCGATAATTTCAATTCAAGTGTATAAAAGTAAATAGAGGGTGAAAAAAGAAATGCTCCTGTCAATTTGGCAGGAGCATTGTTTTTATAAATAAGATTTTTTGTATTATATATTAATTGTTATATTCGGATAACTGTCTTCGTTGGTTCCGCTGGCTCGAAATAGGCAAAGACTTAGCGTTTGATAAACGAGTAGAGCAATTGCTTATTTCAGCGTGTCAGAAGTCAAATTATAGAACAGTTGAAATGTTAAGGTATTCATAAAAAAACAGACCCTTTAAAGAGTATGTTTAAGCGGTTTCACCTTTTTCTTCCCAAGATATGAAATAACCAATGCAATCGGAGCAACAAAAGGTAAAACGGGAGTCCAGCCAATGAAATAAAATATTGGTGCTAAGAAAGCCATCCCACCAAAGAGCATTGTTAATTGGGATTTTTTCTGTAATCCATAAACAGCCAATAATAATCCTGCTACTATCAACATCACAAAAGAGATATTAAGCAAATTCATATAATCACCCCCGACTAATTTGTAAAATAATTCTATATATATTATATACCAAATCACATAAAATTTTCATTTTATAAAAAAACAACAATGTTTACGAAAACAGCCAATATTAATTAAATGTAAATTATGTGTTTATAATGTAAAATTTTCCATCGTCTGATTTTATCTCATGTTTTCTATGTATAATAAAAATACTAAATCTTTATGCCCATATAAAGCACTAATAAGTACATCATCTGTTTTAATCTCTTCAATTTCACTTTCCTCAATAAATTAGGTACATTCAGTAGTTTCCTAGTAAAGATTAATGTTTATGTCTAATTAAAAACATTAAAAAGTAATAAAAATACAATCACTTATTATTTAAGAAACCATGATGATTAACTTTTCAAAATGGTTTCTTTTAGTATATGGGCTTGAAAGTGTAGTGGGAAAATAAATTATTCGCCCGTAACTTTCCGCAATGAAAAATCGTTAAACAAAAGAAAGGATTTTTACTAATGAATGGGGGAGAAACATGAAGATTCTAATACTAGGTGGTACACGCTTTTTAGGAAAAGCTTTCGTAGAAGAAGCTTTGAAAAGAGGTCATGAAGTTACATTGTTTAATCGTGGAACGAATAAAGAAATTTTTCCTAAAGTAGAGCAGTTAATCGGTGATAGAAATGGTGATGTATCAAGTTTAGAAAATCGAAAATGGGACGTTGTAGTTGATACGTGTGGATTTGCTCCACATCACATAAAGAAAATAGGAGAAGTGCTAAAAGATAATATTGAACACTATACATTTATATCAAGTATTTCTGTATATAAAGATTGGATTCCGCATCACATAAAAGAAGACTATACATTACAACCTGAACTTTCGTCTGATAAGTTAATGGCTGTAGAGAGTGGGGAAATATCTCCTTATGAGCATTATGGGGCACTGAAAGTACTATGCGAAAAAGAAGCAGAGAAGTATTGGCCGGGTCGTGTTTTACATGTAAGAGCAGGACTTCTTTCAGGAATGTTTGATTATACAGATCGCCTTCCATACTGGATTCAGCGCGTAGCAAAAGGCGGTAAAGTGTTAGTTCCAGGAAGAAAAGACCGTCCAGTGCAGTTCGTTGATATAAAAGATGTCGCGAGCTTTGGACTAAGCATGGCAGAAAACAATAAAGTAGGTACATTCAATATTACAGGCCCGAATTTCGAATTGACGATGGGAGAGCTATTAAATACGTGTAAAAAGGTTACGAATAGTGATGCTGAATTCGTTTGGGTAGATGAATCATTTATGAAGGAACATAAAGTGCAGCCTTGGACAGATATGCCATTATGGCTTCCCGAAACTTTTTCATTAGAAGGTGAAACGAAGCCGTGGAAAGGTGGGTTTTCTATTAGTATCGAGAGCGCTGTTAAAGAGGGGCTTACTTTTAGTAATTTAGAAGATACTGTTACAGACGTGTATGAGTGGATGAAAGAAATGAAAGGTAGGGAATTAAAAGCTGGTATTTCAGGTGAGCGAGAGGAGGGTTTACTAGATAAATGGTGTGAAAAAGAGAAAGTTTAGGTCAAAACGAGAATAGGGGTATTATGGAAAAGGGACTCTGTTTGGTATTATCCCCTTTAGGTAGACAGTGTAAAAAAGACCATGTGCACACATGGATGTTACACTATTACTTGGAGGGGATTTTTTATGACTAAAAAAGGCTCAACTTTTA
>NZ_JAKUGX010000049.1:0-18560 GCF_022664195.1 Bacillus cereus group sp. BfR-BA-01316 | reverse complement strand
AGTAGCGATTTGTTGATTTAACCATACACACAAAGATAAAAAATGGTGCCCATGGCACTTACGTTTTCGTTTCATTCCGCCTGCTTCTATAGCTAATTGATTAAGTGTAGCAGGAGACATATAGCGATATAACTCTTCGGCAAATAAAGACAACTCTTGTTTTTGATGCATATTCATAAAAAGCACGTCACCCTTTCTTATTAACATAAGAGAATAGTAACGTGCTTTTAACTTCAAGAATAGTCTAAATCCTTAAGTTGATGGATGTGTGCAACTACCCCATCGCTATCAACCTAATAAAAAAAATACCCCCTAAAATGAAAAAATACGCTATTCTTTCTGTAGACTCATAGGAAAGGATGGCGTTTTTGTATGTCTATTTCTGTATCTGATGAATTACAACTATTTGCTCAAGAAATTCAAAGCTTTTTATCTCCAAATATCTTACGAACTCTTGCTAGAGATGTTGGTTTTGTGCAACGAACCAGTAAGTACCAAGCAAAAGATTTAGTCGCTTTATGTGTATGGATGAACCAAAATGTCGCTACGACGTCTTTAACGCAGTTATCTAGCTGTTTAGAGGCATCAACAGAAGTACTTATCAGTCCTGAAGGACTGAATCAACGATTTAACCAAGCAGCTGTCCAATTTTTAAAACATATACTAGCTGAACTACTAAACCAAAAATTAGCCTCATCTATACCGATTTCTTCTCCCCATACTTCTGTTTTCAAGCGTATTCGTATTTTAGATTCAACTGCATTTCAACTCCCAGATTCCTTTTCATTCGTTTATCCAGGCGCAGGAGGATGCAGCCATACAGCGGGGGTGAAAATTCAGCTTGAATATGATCTGCTAAGTGGACAATTCCTTCATATTCATACAGGTCCAGGTAAACAACATGATCGAACCTATGGTTCCCTGTGTGCCCCAACTGTAACAGCGAATGATTTATGTATCCGAGATTTAGGTTATTTTCATTTGAGAGATCTTCAACATATACAAGATAAAAAGGCTTATTATATCTCACGTATCAAATCGAATACACGTATTTATCAAAAAAATCCTAAACCTGATTATTTTCAAGATGGCAGAATCAAGAAAGGTACAGAGTATATCCAGATAGATATGGAGGTTTTAATGAACTCTCTTCAGCCAGGACAAACATGCGAAATATCCAACGCTTATGTAGGAATGACTGATAAAGTCCCAACTCGTGTGATTGTTCATCGACTAACAAAAGAACAACAAAAAAAACGATTACAAGATCAAACTGTAAGAGAAGAGAAAAAAAGAAAAGAATGAAGTATTCTTCTCGTAGTAAACGACTTAGCGGTATCAATGTATATATGACAAATACCCCTATAGATGTTGTCCCGATGGGACAAGTACATGATTGGTATTCTTTACGTTGGCAAATCGAGATTTTATTTAAAACGTGGAAATCATTCTTCCATATTCATCATTGTAAAAAGATAAAACGAGAACGATTGGAATGCCATTTGTATGGGAACTGATTGCTATTCTACTCTGTTCTTCTACCATGTTTCAAATGCGGCAATTACTTCTTATGAAAAAGAAACGAGAACTGAGTGAATATAAGGCCATATACATGATTAAAGATTACTTTCTTCTTCTTTTCCAAGCTATACAAAAAGACACCCAAGAGCTATCAAAGATTCTAATTCGCCTGTTCAACCTCCTACAGCAAAACGGGCGAAAATCACATCGTTATGAGAAGAAAACAGTCTTTGATATATTAGGTGTCATTTACAATTGTACCATGTCTGATAATCAAGCGGCTTAATTCAAAAAAATGAAACCCGTTAGGGTTTATTTCGTATGAAAATCTTTAAATTCCCTATATGTAGCCTTTAGAAAAGAAGAAATAACCTCTACTATAATTGACGTTGTATGAGCTTAGCTTGATAGCGATGTGCAACTACCCCTATATAAACATTTAAATTATTCTTCACAATCCCCCTACTTCCAATAGCAATATACTCAATACTTTCCAGCACTATATCTCATTACAATAAACGTTACTCCTCTTTTAGTTCGCTTTAAAATTGTAAATTGGCTTAATAATATGTTTGATATCGATTGTTTCTTTTGTATTCTCAACAATTTCATTCATTGGCTTATAAACCATTGGGCTTCATCTAAAGTGCTTTCTGCAACAGATGTAGTCCAAACCGCTGTCATTGTATTTTGAAAATCCTCTAAGTTAAGTACTTCTTTAGCCTTCTTACGGCTCATAATACACTCCGCTCCATGTGGTCCAGAAAAGTTCCAATCTGCATTTCCTTTACCAAATGCAATAATTGAACCGTCTCTCATATTAATTGGAATAATTTGACCTGCTGTAGTTTCTTCGACATTAGTAGTAAACACTTTCGCTTCATTGTATTTTCCTTGTAATTTCAACATCTTTTATTTCTCCTTTCCTTTAGTTTCCACAAAACAGTGATTAATATTTAATTGAATTATTGGAGCTTTAAGTGGTGATACAAATAACTAATACATTTAGATGAAATATAGATTTAAACCATGTAGTAATATACATATCATTATACTTTCCATCACTACATCTCATTTCCTTTTTCCATAAAAAAGAGACACAGAGATTTCTCCCCATGCCTAATTGTAGCTTTAAAATAAAGTTTAATCGAAATAATGACATTAACCTGAATAAACGAACAAAAGAAAAGAGCGTATTTTAAAAAAGATCGATCAAAACATGCTCTTCTTGTGATAATTTGAATGATTCTTTTAGAAAAAAGTGTAATCGTTTTGTACCCCTTATTCAACAGAAGCACTCCGCTTAACAAGATGTTGTTAACAGGTTTTTTTAGTGCTTTTATTTTTCTATTACTCTTAAAAATTAACTACTGAATATTTTTATTGCACTCTAATTGATTTTGAATTCCTGACCTATCAATTTGAATCCAATACTCTGAAATTTTCCCATCTTCTATTCTATACACCGCACTTGCCATTTGAATTATTGGGAGTCCTGTAGGTTGATATCCATCGATTTCTCCTAGGTGTATACCTACTTGTTTCCAACGTACATATACTTTACTTCCTTGTACTAAAAATTCTTGAATTTCTAAAGAAAAATTACCATATACTTCAATCATCTCTCTTACATGTTCAGCATAATCTCTAGGCGTTCTGTAAACTGTTTGTTCTTCTTCAGATACAATTTGATGTGCCAATACTTTTTCTGCCATTAATTGATTTGAATAGTCAGGATTATTCCCTGAACGTACTTCTTCAAAAAATTTTCTAACAATTTGTTCTGGCGTCATTTAAAAACCCCCTTATTAATAAATCCAATACTAATCATATCACAGTTTATTTTAATCTAACTATTAAAGTAAACTGCTCCATGTGTACAATAAAAAAACAAAACCTCTTCTTTATTAAGATATTTCGGTTCATCTTTTTTAGAAAAGTCGAAACTTTATTCAAAACATCGCGTCTTTTTTAAAACATCGTGACTTTATTCCAAATCCACACTAATAATTATCTACTTCTTCACCGCATGAACATAATACACCGTCTCAAAAGCTTCTAAATAATCGTTTCGTCCCTCAAAATATAATTTATTAATGTCCTCTGGTGATAAGTGCTCATAAATGAGTAAACCGGACTTCTCTAACAGTGCTTCCATTTCTCCGTAAGAGAAACACGATTTCATCGGTTCACCGCCTACCGCAGCCATTTTCACCATGTTTTCAACTCGATTGGACAGTCCTTTTTCCGTAAATAAGTTTTCATCAGGATAATCGAAAACGATGGAACTCCCTACCGGAACCAACTCGAATAAATATTCTATTAAACTGGAAAATTCCTCTTTCGTTAAATAATACGTAACACCTAAAAGACTAAAGAAAGTCTTTGTATTTTCAAAGCCTTCATTGCGTAACTGTTCATAGGAAAATCCTTTCGTAAAATCCATTGCAACAAAATGAAGGTTATTTGGAATTTCAAGCTCTGCTTCTTCTCTTCTTAAACTGTTGCGTAGCAGGGTGATCAATTTCAAATATTTCTATTTTATTTTCTAATTCTCGGTGTCTAAAACTGAACGTGTCTAAGCCTGCACCAAGTATGGCGTATTGTTTTGCGCCTAGTGTAATTTCATGTAGTAATACTCTTTCGCAATATGCTGCACGTGCTAAAGGTGTTGGTGATAACTGAACTTGCGTAATCCATTTTAATATTTCTTTTTGATTATCTTGAAACCGCTCTGCAATGTCTTTATTGAAAAAATGTATCCCTTGAACCATATTCATTTCAATATTGTTACGCTCTTTTTGTGAAATTAAATCTTTAGCTACATAATCATCAAAGATTTTAGGATTATCAAATTCACTATGATACGCCCTTCCGAAAGCTGATACTAACGACGTTACACTTGCTTCACCTTGTTTCATGGACATACACTCCTTCATTTTCGCAACAAAAATAGGGTCCCCCTGGCCAGGAGAACCCTATTATACAACTAATTTTACGTTTGGTAAATTATAGCATATTTATATTTTTTTGTCAAGTTATAACCCTTTCTCTTCAACTTTCAAATTATCCATAATCGCAACTGCCCGAATATTCACATCAGGATATTGCTGACGAACTTGGCTTTTCGCATCATCAAAACTAAAAGCTAAAACCTTTTTATAAAATATAACTTTAGCCATTTCGTACTCTACAGAATAAACACTCTTCGTCTCATGCTCCATATTTCCGCACTCCTTATGGCTGGCGCGCCAGTATTTTATCGACCAATCCATAGTTTAGTGCATTTTCAGCGGTCATAGGGATGCGTCTGTCCAAAACCTTCCAGTTGAAACGATTGAATATCGTTTACCAAATGAGGAACAGGGTTGTTCGTGCTGTCATGGTGCTTTGTATGAAAGAATGCATGAACATCTACTTACTCGAACTATCCTTCATGCAGACGAAATAACCTTCCAAGTTTTACGCGAACCTGGGCGGGCCGCAACAACCACGTTCGGTCAGAACAATAATTTTCCCTCTCGTTGAAAAAAGATCCATTGTCCTGCACACTACTCGTTCTTGCAAACGCCATTCTCACAAACTGGATCCGCTTCGACTGAAGTGGGGTTCAGCACAGTTGATGACTGTGATTCGGCCCATGTTTTCTCAAGTGCTTCGAGAAACACATTCGCCGGCTGCGCGCCGGAAACAGCATATTTGCGATCGATGACGTAAAACGGTACGCCACTTACCCCCAAACGAATGCCCTCGAGATGATCCGCCCGCACTTCATCGGTGAACTGATCGCTTGCCAGCATCTCCTCTGTAGCTTTCGGATCAAGCCCTGCTTCGGTGGCAATCGTAATCAACGTTTCATGACGGCCAACATGCTTGCATTCGGTAAAATAAACTTTGAACAACAGCTCGGCTACCTCATTATTTTTGCCATGCTGCGCCGCAAAGTGAAGCAGACGGTGAGCGTCTAACGTATTTGTCAGCTGAAGCGTATCAAATCTAAGGTCCAAGCCCTCTGCTTCAGCCTGTTTGGCAAGCCTCTCGTGTATCTCCTTTGCCGCTTCCCGGCTCATTCCAGATCTGGCGGAAAGCGCATCGTACGCATCATACTCCGTATCTTTCTTCGCGCTTTCATTCAGTTGAAAGCTTTTGTAAACAATTTGTACTTGATCTTTATGGACAAAGTGCTCAAGTCCTGCTTCGATACGACGTTTCCCAATATAACAGAATGGACAAGCAATGTCTGACCACACTTCCACTTTCATTTGAAAACCTCCTTCATACTGCAACCGCGTCTCAACTTGATTGACTATATTGTGCATAGTACAATAAACCCTTAAATAAAGTCAACTTAATTGACTTTATTTAAGGGTTTATTGGGTTCTGGTGCAAATAATTAAAAAAGATATAAAAAGACGTAGATTTTTCGTTTCGCTATATTTTACATTCTCCATTTTTATCACTCGAACATTAGCTCTGCAACTGAATATAGGGCTGTTTTTTCATAGAAAAACCTCCACATGTAGTATGTAAGGAGATTATCTCATGGGTTATTTACAAATTGTAGGTGGGGAAGATTTGACGCTTACCTTTTAAACGATTTATATCGATACATTCCCTGTCATTTCAACAATTTGTTTGTTTTCTAGAAGGAATATTTTAGTTCAGACAGAATATTCCTATTTAATACTCTATAAAAGGAATATTAACGGAGGCCGTCATGAAAAGATTAGTCATCATTACAGTAGGAAAAACACACAGCGGAAAAACTACATTTGCAAAAGCGCTAGAAAAAGAGTTACATAACTCTTTCATTATGGATCAAGATAACCACGCTGAATTTATTAACACGTATTATGAAAAATTGCAGCCAACAAAAGGACCGAATACATTGAAGCACGGTCTTTCAAAGTTCATTGTTGACTATGCAAAAGAGCATACAAATTCACACCTTATTATTTGCAACTCAAATAGAAGCCGAAATGGAAGAATGTATTTGCTAAATGAATTGTTTAAGACCGAAGAATATGTACGTATATTAGTTCATTTTGATATTCCAGATGACGTTCTTTATAAGAGAGTGACTCGTAGTGAACGAAATACAAATATATTTAGAGGTAGATATTCCAATTTTGAAGAAGTACTCGTTCGGCAACAGGCTGAATCTCTACATGAAGATGTAGTGGATCCAATAGAAAATGAGGCAGATTATTTATTTATTATTAACGATAGTGAGAAAGTAAACCCTACTATAAAAGAAATTGTTCATATTGCTGAAGGTCTATCTTCCGTACGTTGATGTCTTTTAGCCCCCTACTCCATAGCTAAAAAAGAAAGTTTAATAGTAGTCATAGATTATTATGAAAATAATTCCTCTGGGCGTCGCAGATGGTATATAATGATATAATAATCTACTTTTATATGCTCAATTTTACACAATAGAGGTCATTCATAGGAAAGAGGTACAAAAATATGAAAACAAAACAAACAATCGCTGCGTCTACACTAGCTTTAGCGATGATTGCGGGATCTACCCCTACTCATGCAGAAGTAAATGATGCTCCTGCTGGGCAAAGTACGGGAGATCGATTAGCTGAAATTAAGCAACATAGACAAGAGTTAGATGCGAAATTGCAGCAACACAAAGAAAATGTGGATCAAACGTTACATGAACTTAACCAAGTTAAGCAAACTGTCGATGAAAAAGCGAATGAACTGCAGCAGCATAAACAAGTTGCTGACGAAAAAATCGGCGAGATTAAACAACATAAACAAGAGTTAGATGCAAAACTTCAGCAAGACAAACAAATTGCCGATGAGAAAATCGCTGAAATTAAAGAGCATAAAAAGCAAGTAGATGAAAAAGTTGCTGAAATTAAAGAGCATAAGCAAACTGTTGATGAAAAGGTTAATGAGATTAAAGAGCATAAACAAACTGTTGATGAAAAGGTTAATGAAATTAAGCAGCATAAAGAGAACATCGATCAGAAGGTTAATGAAATTAAGCAGGTTAAAAAACATGTAGATGAAACATTAGCTGAGTTAAAGAAAGCGAAACAAACTGCAGAGGACAAACTTGCTGAAATTAAAGAAAATAAGCCGAATACCGGGAACACGTTAGAGGAACTTAAGAAAATTAAACAAAATTTAGATAGTCTTTCATCTAACTTAGAACTAGCTAAACAAGATGTGAAAAACAAACTTGCTGAGTTACAAGAAGCTAGACAGGACTTAATAAATAAATTGAACGAAATCAAACAAGCGAAACAAACTGTTTCAGACGATTTAACAAAGAAAAAACAAGACTTAGATATTAAAATAAATGATTTTAAACATACTGAGAAAAAAATTGACGACAAATTAGCTGAGTTACATACAACGAAGCAAAATGTAGACACACAAGTAAACGAATTGTCTAAACAAACGCCAGCTAGTACTGGTACTACGAATGCTCAAACGAAAAACAATGCTAGAGAACTTCCTAACGCTGGTAGTGAGCAATCAAGTAACGTGCCTCTAGGAATGTTATCAATTATAGGTGGACTTTTATTATTAACGCGCAATAAAATTAAAATGTTTTTCTCAAAATAATGCTATTATAACTATCTTAAATTATTAATAAAAAGGACAACAGCGCTTATATGTACTGTTGTCCTTTTTCGTTGTTGCAATTTTATATTAACTGTCCGTCTCTAAGCGTCAATATACGATCACATACATCAAGCATTCTTTCATCATGTGTAATCATAATTGCTGCTTTTTGGCTTTCTTTCACTTCACGTTTCATCATTTCAACAACTTCACGTGCACGTTTTGAATCTAAGCTTGCAGTTGGTTCATCAGCTAATATTAAATCTGGGTTGTTCATGAAAGCACGAGCGATTGCTACCCTTTGTTTTTCCCCACCAGATAGTTGATTTGGATAATGATTTTTTCTTTCTCCTAATCCAAATGCCGCTAATAAATGATCCGCACGTTTTTCAGACTCTTGTTTGCTGTCTTTTTTTAACTTTGCAATGTAAAGTAATTGTTCTTTTACATTTAAATACGGAACAAGATTTGCAAACTGGAAAATGAAGCCGATTTTTTTCAAACGAATATCTGTCATTTCCTTTTCTGATAACTGCGTAATATTTTGCTCACGAATGTAAATATCCCCTTTTGAAGGTGATAGTAATGCACCCGCGATTGATAATAATGTACTTTTCCCTGATCCAGAAGGACCGACGATTCCGATAAACTCTCCAGCTTTCACATCAAGCGACATCGGATGAAGGGCTGTTACTTCAGTATTCCCTTCTCCGTACACTTTACTTACTTTGTCTAATTTTAATAATGAAGTCATTACATCCCGCCTCCAATTGCTTCTAATGCATCAACTTTTAATACTTGATATAACGAAATAAGTGTTCCTAAAATACTAATTACGATAAAGATTACTGCATATTGTGCAATCATCGGTGTTGTTAATAAGAACGGCATACCCGCTGGTAAAATTTGTTCTAATCCTTGTACAAGAACAATACTGATTACCATCGCAACAACTGATAAGAATAATGCCTGCACGACTAAGCTATTTGCTAAATAAGAATTTTTCGTACCAATTGCTTTTAGTACACCTAATTGCTGTGTTTTTTGCAACGTAATTACGTAGAAGAATACACCGATTAGTAACGCAGCGATAACAAGTAAGAACGCAATGATCATCGTTAATGTTCCTTGCTCTTCTTTAAATCCTGGAATACTTTGTAATACTTCTTTTTTGTCGATAACATGTGCATTTTTAATTTCTTTATCTGTATTAAGCGCAATTGCACTATAATCTTTTTGATTTGGTTGAGAGATAGAGCCCCATACGTCTTCATTTACATAAACGACTGGTGTATGGCTAAACATTTGATCTTTCGTAAATCCAACGATTTTAAATTCTTTCTTTGAAACAGGATCAATAATTGTATCCCCAATATCGATTCCTTTTTCTTTAATTGATTCATCAGCAACCATTTCGTTGTTTGCTGTACCTAATTTCTCACCTTTTACAATTTTCGGTTCTAAAAATGAATCACGTTCACTTGAGAAAATAGCAACATCAACTTTTTTCGAACTATCTTTCTTTTCATAAGTTGAAACTTTCACACGAAACGGAACTGCCTCTTTCTCGCCTGCTTGATTTACTACGTTATCTACATCTTCTTTCTTAATTTGTGAACGAAGTAATTTATTTTCCGCATCATCTGCTAATACAAACTTATTTGCCTCCATATTTTGAATCGATGAAGCATTATCATATGATAATCCATTTGCTAATCCTGAAATTACAAGGACTAAAAATGATAATAACACCATAATAAGTCCGATTAATCCATATCTTAATTTTGATTGTTTTAATTCACGCAGAGCTAAAAACATTTCGCTCGCTCCTTCCTCTTACTTTCTATGCACTTATCATAAAAAAGAATTATGAACGGAATATGAACAGAAGATTACAGAGGAAAGATTAAATTTTCAGAAAGTATTGAAAATAATTAAAATCCTTGATACAATTCAGTCAAATAATCTTGACCGAGTAATTTCATTTAAGGAGTTGATCATTTTGAAGCCCATGTTAACACTAACTACTTATAGCCAACTAAAAGCAATAAGCGACCCACTACGTGTCGAAATGATGATACGTCTATGCGAACGTCCTTATACAGGACAACTGCTATCTGAGAAATTCGGCATTTCAAGGGCGAAAATTCATTATCATTTAAAAGAATTAGAGAAGAATGGCCTTATAGAAATCGTATATACAGAAGAAAAGAATGGCATCGTTCAAAAGTTTTATCAATCTGTCGCTAAAGGCTTTACCCCTGCCGCAGAACTATTACCTCATTTAGAAATATTAAGCGAATCAGGTCGCCAAATCTTTTTACAAATGACGGAAAGAACGAAACTTCATATTCTCTCTGCACCTGAAGAAGCTTTTACATTACGAAAAGTAAGTGAAGACCCTGCTGAGTGGAATTATGTTTCATCCATGTGGGAGTTTGAAGCTACTCCAGAACAATTTCAAGTGTGGGTGAAAAAGTTTTATGAATTGATGTACCAATTAGATGAGATAACAAAAGACGCGGATAAAGATCCAAATAGTAAATCTTATTACATTTCTACTACTGCACTACAAATCGACGAGCGAGCAATGCAGCGATTTGTTAAAAAAGAAGAAAAATAAACTCGTCGTTGTTTGTCGTTAAGCCGATATTTCATGTCGAAACGTCGATATAATTTCATTTACAAAAAAATCGTAATACGATTTTTTTTACACCAACGGTCAAATTTATTTTACCGAATAAATTTATTATAAAGGAGTAGATAAAGTGGACGTATTAAAAAACCGGAATTTCCTCTTATTATTTTTAGGGAGAATTTTTACAAACATAGGAGATAGTTTGTATTATGTAGCAGCGATGTGGCTCGTATATAAACTGAGTGGTAATCCTTTTTATTCTGGATTGGCTGGTTTTCTTACGTTATTACCTTCTGCACTTCAATTTCTTACTGGTCCATTCGTTGATAGATGGTCAATAAAATACACCCTCGTAATCACACAAGTCCTGCAATGCATTCTTATTTTAATCATTCCTATTACACACTACTTCGATCTATTAACAGTTCAACTACTACTCATCATTATGCCAATCGTAGCCTTTATCGAACAATTTGCCTATCCCGCACAGTCAAAAGCTTTACCACTTCTACTGAATAAAACACAATTATTAAAAGGAAATTCACTCTTCTCATTTGCGTATCAAGGTATTGATTTAATTTGCACAACTCTTTCAGGAATATTAGTAGCACTACTTGGCGCAATTACTTTATATGTGATTGACTCCTTTACATTCGCGATTACTGCCCTTTTGTTCTTTTCATTAAAAATGCCAAAGCAAACCGAAACAGGCACATCACTTTCCACTAAGCAATATTTCTCTGAATTAAAAGAAGGCTTTTCAATCGTCTTCCGTTCTTTAATGGGCGTTTTCTTAATCGGTTCAGTTGTTGCTAATTTTTCTATCGGTATGACAATGGCAATACTCCCTTCTTTTGCAGACTCTTTAGGGGGCGTAAAACTATACGGTTTCTTTTTAGCCGCTATATCCGCCGGTAGTCTCATTGGAGCATTATTCAGTTCATGGGTTGGTAAACGTAATGTTGGCCGTGTCTCCATTATTAGCTTTGCGGCTGGCGCTCTCTTTTGGTTTCTCTCTACGATCGTACCGTTTCAATGGCTGTCTATTTTCTTATTCGGCCTAGCTTGGATTCCAATTGGTGCCACCAACATATTATTTGCGACAATCAGCCAAATTGCAATTCCAAATCAATATCTTGGACGCATTAACTCAGTCATGCGAAGTATGGGCACAATTGCTATGCCGTTTGGTTCTTTAATTGGTGGATATACTGCAAATGTATTTAGTAGCCAACTCATTTTCGCACTCGCTAGCATCGGGATTTTATTTATTTCTCTCGTATGGCTACTTCATCCGAAATTACGTTCATTGCCGAAAGCTGATGAAATTACAGCGGATACTTTTGGGCTTCGGTTTAAGGAAGAGAGCGGGAAAGGTGCGGCTTTATAACAAAAAATAAGACAATTTCCATTGTGAAATTGTCTTATTTTTCATTTATTTCGGAAGCTCAACCCGAACAGTCGTCCCTTCCCCTTTCGTGCTAAACACTGAAACTGTCCCTTTATGTAGTTCAACGATTTTCTGCACGATAGATAATCCTAAGCCGCTTCCTTCTACGTTTCTTGCCCTAGCTGTGTCTACTTTGTAAAAACGATCAAATATACGATCCATTTCTTCTTTTTCCATACCAATTCCGTTATCTGATATAGAAATGACAATACTGGATTCTAATTCTTCTACAACAAATTCAATTGTCCCACCATCGTTTGAAAACTTAATGCTATTCGTAAAAATATTACTCCATACTTGATGAAGTAAGTTTTCATCACCTTTTATGACGATGTCTGGCACATCAAATTCAACGGCTATATCTTTCTCACGCCATTTCCATTCGAGCATAAAAATGACGTCCTTAATTTGCTTTTGTAAGTGAAACTCTTTAATTTGTAGAACTTTCTCTTCTTTATCTAAAGAAGCTAGCGTAAGTAACTGTTTACATAAACTAGACATTCGCTTACTTTCGCCCTCAATAATTTTTAAATAATGTTTTCTTTCATCTTCGCTCATATTCTCCGACTGTAATGTTTTCGAGAACCCTTGTATCGAAGAAAGCGGCGATTGAAATTCATGAGAAACGTTCGAAACGAACTCTTGTCTCATTTGATCTAATTCTTTAATACTTTTCGTCATCTTTTGAAAATTAGTTGCTAGCGTACCGATTTCATCTTTTCGATTTTCATCTAATTCGATATCATATTCACCACTTGCAATCTTTTTGGTAGCTTTCGTAATTGTTCGAATAGGACGCACAATATACCCTGCTGCAATCGCTATAAAAATAATACTTAATAAAACGATAAAACCAAGTAATACGGCCAAGAAAATTCTCATCTCACCAAATTGCTGCTGAATGTCAGGACGAATAAATAAAGCGTACTGTTTATCGCCGTGTTTTAGCGGCACACCGACGCTATTAATTAATTCATTATCAAAAAATCCTGTAATAAAGAGACGAGTTGGATATGTGGAAACACCATTAAACGTTTCACCTTGCAATACTTTATGAACTGTATCATCACTAATCTTTATCTTACGGAACGCATTGCCGATACGCTTTCCATTCTTTTGGTCATCTACAATATAAATTTCATATCCTAACTTCGCAATAGATTGTAAGTATGCCTCTTTATTTTCTTCACTCTGCTTTTCATATAATGATTTTACTTCCTCAGCATACATTAAAATCTTTTCACTATTATACGGTTTTAACTTCACTTGATAGTACACATTTGTTAATAAAAAACCGATTATACTACTAAGTAGCATAATACCAACCGTCATAAAAACAAATCTAGAATATAATGATTTCATCTTACTTCAACTCCAACTTATAACCGAGTCCGCGCACTGTTGTAATTTGAAAATCATCAGTTCGTTTTGAGAAACGATCTCTTAGTCTCTTCACATGAACGTCAACTGTTCGTTCATCCCCTTCAAAGTCCATTCCCCACACTAACTCAATTAATTCTTCTCTTGAAAATGTTCTTCCAGGATAACTAGCAAGTTGTGATAATAATTCAAATTCCTTTAATGGAAGCAAAATCGTCTGACCGTTACACTTTACTTCAACACCTTTACGATCAATTGTTGTTCCGTGTAGCGTTATTATGTCAGCGCTAAGCATTTGATAACGGCGCAATAAAGCTTTCATACGGAATATCACTTCAGCTGGCTCAAACGGTTTTACAATATAATCGTCCGTACCAGAAATAAATCCTTTTTCTTTATCAACTAACTGATCTTTTGCAGTTAATAAAATAACAGGTATATCATGATACTTCCGAATTTCTTCACATAACGTATAGCCATCAATAAACGGCATCATAATATCCACTATCGCAAGGTGAATATTTTCTTTCTCTAATACGCCTTGAGCTACCTTTCCATCTTCAGCCTCAAAAACTTTAAACCCCTCTTTTTGTAAATGGTAATGTAATAACTCTCTAATATGCTTATCATCATCAGCTAATAAAATATGTATCATCTTCATTAAACCCTCTCTCGTTCATCCTTCTACATCCTTACATTAAGAAACAATTGGATTTTTTGCAAGAAAAAACAAAATGCTATGAAACAGTCGTTTCGTATAAAAGTTAATAAATAAAAAGAATCTATTTTGAAAAAAGATTATTCAAAATAGATTCTCACATTTTAGTATTAAGATTATTTTAACAAAAAACAATTCCTAACTATTATTAAGCCTTAGAAATATCAACAAATCCTTCTCCGAACACATCACGAACATCGTGGATAGCGATGAAAGCAGCCGGATCCGTAGTTTGAACAATCCGCTTTAGCTTCACTACTTCTTGCTTATTAATAACAATATAAAGAATTTCCTTCGGAGTTTTTGTGTAATAGCCATGACCTGAATACACAGTAACCCCTCTGCCCATTAAAGTAGTCACCTTTTGGGCAATTTCATTCGGGTTATCAGAAATAATCGTAATGGCCTTCTTCGGATTCAAACCTTCAATTACAAATTCCATTACTTTCGTTCCTACATATAACATAATAATTGTCAGCATCAGTTTTTCTGCACCAATGATGAAATAAGATGAAAACGCAACGATTAAATCGAAGAACAGTAGACCGTAGCTAATACTCCAGCCTAAGTACTTATGGGTCATCCTCGCTAAGATGGTAGTCCCTGCTGTCGTTCCACCTACACGAATGATTAGACCAATACCACACCCGATAAATATTCCACCGAAAATGGCATTTACGAGCATTTCATCTGAAGCAATCGTCCAGCCTTCTGTCAAATGAAGGAACAGCGAGTTAGTAACTACAGCAATAATCGTATAAATCGTTGTGATCTTATTTAAGAATTTATAACCGACTATTAGCAAAATCGCATTTAAAATTAAGTTGACTAAGCCTGGTGACCATTCAAATAAATAGTAGGTAATAATCGTGATACCCGTTACTCCGCCTTCACCAAACTCGTTCGGAATAACAAACAAATTCACACCTAACGCAAAAAGAAATGCACCAATAATAATAAAAATAATGTCTGTCGTTCTTTTTTTCATACAGTACCTCACTTCTTATGTAAATATTTATTCTGTCATAAACTCTCACCATTATATCGTGGAATATTCAAATCGAACAGTGGTTTGTTTTTATTTTAATATAGGATGATAAATCAACTTTATCCTATATCCACATGTAATTAAAAAAGTAAAACAACTGTATTTATTATGTACTACAAATAAAGTTTTGATTTCACACGCAATTCACGCTTAAAAATGAATATGAACACTCACTCGCACAAACTTCGAATAAAAAACAAATAGGCGAAGCCATAGAATAGACTTCGCATCAAGCATTTGATCACAGAGATTTATATGAAATTTTATACCCGCTTATACCTCGGCATTGATTACTATTTCAGCTTGTAGATTTCTATTACTATCATCACTAATTCCAACTGATATCCTCTTAATTGGCTTCTACATTCTGTCTCCCCACACTTATTAATGTAGATTCGAAATAAAGTTTGATCAAAATGGATTCTTCTCCAGCAGATTTAAGTTTAGTTTTTATAAACATGCTATGTTCTAAAAGAAACTTGCTATTTTTTATATTCATACATTCCAGAAATAAATTTACTTATCTTTCTCCATATATTCTTTAATCTTTCGTTCTTCCCACTCTTTTCCGAATATCCCAAATGGAAAAGTTGTCAAACCGTGTATAACGATACCGATCCCCCAACCTCCAAGTGGATATAAAAACCATAATTTACTTGAATCAGAGCTTACATTTATTAAAAAAAGCATCAGATTAACTAGTATATAGACCGTTAAATGAATGTAAAACGCTTTTAAATTCTCCACCCTTTTTTTAGCTCGTAAATAATTCTCATCTCGCTCCATATATAAACACCTCTTTCATTATTGTATTTTTTAAACTCGCTCCGATTTAAACATCATATTCTAATCGAAAATCCCTTATTCTCAAAAAAAACACAAAACAAAAAATACCCATCAAATTGTCATACACATGATAATTTGATGGGTACTGCATGATACATTTAGTTTTTACATTTATTGTTTGGAGTAAATTGCAAATAACGACTTATACTCGCTTTATTAAGACCAGATCCATACATCCTCATTATTTTCAATGTTGTTCTTTACTTCATGAACTTTTTCAATATGATCCGTTGTGTTGTAGTTAATAGAAATTCCGCCCCAACCTACATACTTCATATCAATTTTTACTTTCTCTCCCGTATTAAATACTTGTCCCTTCGTTAAGTACACTTCAATAATAGCTTTCTTCCCATTTACTGATGGATACTGAACTACAACATATTTAGTAGAACCTGCTACCTCATCTTCCACCGTTGCTACTTTTGACACTTCCCCAATCACATAATCAGGTGAGCCATCTTCTTTCATGTGCATACCTAACTTGTTTGTTGTATTTTCAACTGTAGTCGCAATCATATATTCCGTAAAATTACGCATCATAGATCCAGTAGCTTTTACTTCGTCTCCTACTTTCACATTTGAAAGCGAATCAATATACACGCTAACAGGTTCCTCATATTGCTTAGATTTCACAACAATCACACCATTATTCACTTCTACTACTCGTCCTTCTAACGTAGAGAAATTCGATTCAATAGAAGCAGCACTCGCTTTTGTTATTTCTAATCCTGGTAAATTCGTTCCTGATAATGCTGCAATTCCTAAAGCACCTGCTAAAATTATTTTTTTCATACCCATTATGTAACATCTCCATTCTTGATGATTTTATTTGTTTGATTGGATACGACCAACCTGCAACTATTATAGTTACAGGTTGTGAGAAATAGCAACCATCTTTCTCATGCAATGATGCATACTGTAACTTTTAAATATAAAGTTTGATAAAAAGATTTATTGTATTTTATTCCTATATTCAGCAATAGTGTTAGATTCATAAATAACTGCAGGTGTATTTGTTAATGGTGGCGAAATTAAATGTCATGTACTATGTTCTTCAACTCTACGGTTTGTATAGTCGTAGTTAATTACATTATGTAGGAGCGGAATTAATATGTTAATGAAACCACAAAGATTACAGCCAGGAGATGTTGTCGCAACAGTAAGTGCTTCTTGGGGAGGAGCAGGTGATGCTAATCTAAGATGGCGTTATGAGCAAGGAGTAAAGAGATTAGAAGAGGTATTCGGCCTTAAAGTTGTCCCTATGGCAAATAGTTTAAAAGGTAGCGAATATCTTTATAATAATCCACAAGCTCGTGCGGAGGATTTAATGACAGCCTTTAAAGATACTCGTGTTAAAGCAATTATTACGAATATTGGCGGAGAAGATAGTATCCGTTTACTACCTTATATTGATTTTAATATTATACGCGAAAACCCGAAAATCTTTATGGGTTACTCTGACGATACCGTTTCACATTTGTTTTGTCATAAAGCAGGAATTTCCTCTTTTTACGGTCCAGCTATTTTAACCGATTTTGCCGAAAATGTGGAGATGGATCCATATACGATTGAAACTGTGAATCGAACTCTCTTTTCAAATGAGATTATTGGCGAAATTCAACCAGCTCATGAATGGACGAGTGAGCGTTTAGAATGGATAGAGGTAAATAAGGATCAAAAACGAACAATGCAGCAGAACAATGGATATGAGTTACTTCAAGGCTCTACCACTGTACAAGGGCGTTTAATTGGTGGTTGTATTGAAGTGCTGGAATTTGTAAAAGGAACAGAACTTTGGCCTGAGAAAAAAACTTGGGAGAATAGTATCCTTTTCTTTGAAACATCTGAAGAACATCCAGAACCAAATTACATAAAGTATTGGTTACGAAATTATGCAGCACAAGGCATTCTGCAAAAAACAAAGGGGATTATCTTTGGTAAACCGAAAGACGAAAAATATTATGAAGAATATAAACATGCAATACTTAAGATTATGAAGGAAAATAATTTAGAAGATTTGCCAATTCTTTATAATTTAAATTTCGGCCATACCGAACCGAAGTTTATTTTGCCTTACGGCGCAATGGCAGAAATTGATTGTAATAATGGATCTTTCTGTATTTTAGAAAGTGGAGTGGAATAAATAAATTTATAGGTGCCCATTCAATTTTGCCATCACAGATAAAGAAATTCTCTATTTAGAAATCTCTGTGCATCGAAATGTAACTTTTCCTTCCCAAATTAAAAAGGCCCTATATGATGGTCTTATCCCTGTCAAGTAGACAGTATTAAAAAGACTAAGCAGCCATCGAGACTCGATATTCTATCGGAGCTCGATGGTTGAGTCGTTTTTGGAACCGTTTATAGTTAT
>NZ_JAKUGX010000048.1:0-21186 GCF_022664195.1 Bacillus cereus group sp. BfR-BA-01316 | reverse complement strand
ACTTGAGGAGCTAATACATCCCAATTAATACTGTCATTCCATTTTGAAATATCGATAATATGTTTTTTCATTATTGAACATCTCCCTTTTTATCTTCTTGTTTTTGTTTACCACCTAAAATTTCAACCGCGTTTGTCAAAGCTTGTGGAAGTGGGATTCCAATACGTCCAGCGTTTTCTAAAAGTGATAACAATTCATTACCCATGAAGAAAAAGATTGTTGCTTCACGGATAGCGCTATTGCTTCCAAACGCTGTATCTAATTGCGCAGCCACTCCAACCAAAAGAAAAAGCACCACCTTTTTGGCGATGCCTTTGAAACCTACTTTACTTTTTAACTCTCCGTTGTATCCTGCTGCAATCATTCCAGTTAAATAATCAATAACTGCCATCGTCACTAAGATTTTCAATGTTGCATCCCATCCTCCTAAGAAATATCCACAGAATCCACCGAAAGTGGCAATAAAAGTTTTTAATAATACATCGATACGATCCATCTTTTCACTCCTTTATTCAAAATAAAAAGACCAGCTTATGGCTGCTCCATTTGTGTTACGTTTTCAGTTGTTTGAGTTTCTTGCGGTGGATAATTACCTGTTATTGTTTTGTAATCATCTGCACAAATTTTCTTTTTTGCGAATCCCATGTCTAATTCATATAGACGCGCACCACGTTTACATATTTCGCATCTTGTTGCAATTCGGAAACAAATTGTTCCATCAGACATTTCTCTCCAGACCTCAACCTTATTAATACCTTTTGATATACCAGCATTATCTAGCATGTCGAATGGTATTTTTAATACTACTCCATCATCCGCGCGCTCTAGATCAATTAAACGTCCTAGAAATGGAGTCCCTTCATTGGACTGTACTGGCATACCTTGCAAATCTTTGTACTGTTCCATAATTCTTATCTCCTTTCTACTTTCTATCCAAGGGCATTGAATTTCCAACCATTCGCACTGTTCACATAAAAGCCTGGGCCGTTATTACCATCTGTAAAACGAATATGCCCCCAACCTTGAAATGGATTTCCACCAAGGTTAACGCCTTGTACCGCTCGTATATTCCTAAAGAACTTAACCTCATTTTCTGTAGATATATCAAACGTTTGACCATCAGGTGCCGGACCTATGTTGTTATTTACACCGCCTACTGAAATACTATTAAATGGCTGAAGACCAGATGCTCTTTCTGCTGCTGCTCTATCCCAATCATACATAGATGCATATTTACCACTAACTAAGGTTACACCTGACACACAAATCGCTGTTCCTTGTCCAATGTTTGCATCCTCAGACTCTACTTTAATAACAACAGCGTTCTCCTGTGGATTGTAGCTATTTGGTACTGTAAAAGTGAACGATCTACGCTGAATGTCGCCATAGTATGTGCTAGGTGCATCGAATGAAAGTTTTGCTTCGTACCACATATCGTAATGAACATTATCTCTATACGTTACATAACAAACGCGCAGCTGCGGTTTAGCAGTTACCCTCTTTCCGTTTACCGTAGCGCAACGGAAGTGTGCTGATACTGTATAAACATTACCAGGATGCATACCGTTTTTAACAGTTGTTTCAGGATAGTTATACATATCCACACGAGCTGCATTCACCATTTGTTCGTAATTAAACACGGATGTATTTTTTTCTATAATTACATTGCCGTTTGCCTTCCACGGAAGGCCATATCCACCATCAAATCCCCAATAATCAGAGTGACCAATATTTTTCTTTTGAACACTTGAAAAGTCATGATCTGCTATTAAATTACGTTTAGATATAACGGTTGTTTTTGTTCCCCGTTCGTCTTCGTAAAGGAAATCTAACATTTTAACTGTTACACCATTTTTATCAATGGTAATCTTATCACCACTAATTCTAATAAGGTTCGTATCAATTCCTTCTGCTGTCAGCCATTTTACAATTGTATCAGCATTGATATTTAATTTCGCAACATCAATCGTGATTTGTTCCGCTGTTTGGTTAATAGCTGATATAATATCGCCATTTTTGACTTGAGCTAGAATCCCTTCATCCAAAACCTGTAACTTAGAACCCGTTTCTTTGACATAAGCATCATAAGTATCACCCACAAAAGTTTCGTGTTTTTCGGAGATAATTGTAACGCCCTCTGCATTTGCAGTAATACTTCTTTCTAATTCAGTAACTTTTTGATTGTATTTTTCCGTGGCTACTTTATCAGCTAAGTCATCTATGATTTTATCTTTATCAACAAAATCATTTGGATTTTCAAGATAACTAGAGGGTATGGAACCTAATTGAAACATAGGTTGTGCCATCCACAACGTTCCATTTCGTTTGACATAAAAACGAAACTTCGCTTTTACAGTACCTTCAGGAGCTAATGCGGAAACAACAATTCTTGTCCATTGATTCTTTAAAAGTTTAATTTCTTCAGACACTTGTTTTATGATGGTTCCATCAATTTTTAGGAATTGTATTTCCAAGGCACCACCTTGATCTAAGGCGGTCGGATTATCTGTTTTAAAATATGCTGATGCAACTACTGTATCACCAACAGATACCTCTGTTACAGATTGTTCGGGACCTATAAATACATCATTAGTATTCCCTTCAGCTATTGTTTTGAATGGGATTGAACCTCTGTATTTATTGTCTACATCACGCACTATAGCAAAGGGGTTACTTATATTCCAATACTTAGTGTCGTTTCTAAGTTCGGTATTTCGAAACCAGTTAATCTCCCCGATGCCACCGACATAATCTTCAACCTGCTTAATATCAACTTTCGCCTCAATAGCTTGTGAAGTTTGTTCTATTTTTGTATTCGCATCAAGGATTTGTTTCCCTTGTTCCGTTGTAGTGATAGAAAGTTGTTTTACATCACTACTCAAACCTTCTAATGATGTTTTAAATTCTGCTGTTCGTTCATCCAGTTCCTTTACATCATCACCATAATCAGGAACAAGTTCTTCCCATGCCATACCAGTCCATATCTTTAATACACCTGGCTTCCCTTTGCTAATATCACGCCAAAGTGTTTTATTTGGTTTCAAATTGGCTGTTGGTGGATTTGCAGATTCGATAATATCTACAGTGTTGTTTTCCACATTCTCGAGCGCTTTTTCAGCTAATGTTTTCGCTGCTTCAGATTCTTTTTGAGCAGTATCAGCTTTCTCTTCGGTTTCTTTAATCAACTTATCAAGCTGATCTAATATTTCTTGTTTGTTTCCTAAAGAAGCAAGGATCTTATTATAGAGCTTACGCAATTCTTCATTAGGATCAACAATCTCTCTGTAGTCACCAAATACATATTTATCTTGTGTAGGGTCTTCGAACGATTCATCAGCAGCGATTACGCGTGCTTCAAGATACAGTTTCGGTGTGAACCCTGTATCTTGAATTCGTATTGTATCGCCTTCATTTATCAACTCATGAGCTAGTCCAAATACTCGCCCAATTGATTGTGCGTTTACTTCATAAGAAACAGATGTATTAACACGTTTCTTTAGATCGGTTTTCATAAGAGTCATCAAGCGCTCTGGAGACATATCTTGGTTTTCTGTCTCTGGAGTATAGAAACCAAATTTATGTTGACCACGCTCATTCCATCGCTGAAATGCATCATTGTCCACAAGATAAGGGACTCCATTATTAATACTAGAGATGGTTATAAAGTCCCCACCTTCTTTTTTCACGAACCCTAATAGGGCTGTACAGATGTTTTGGGAATTCTCAATTCGTTTGATACCCATCAAATCTTTACCAAGAGTTACTTCTTTACCAGTATCACGCCCTCGCTTCTTCACCATATCTACATAACGGCCTACAATTTGAGAGCCTACAACTTCCGTACGGTATTGAATTTCTAATTCGAACAAGGAAGCGATATCTTTTAAAAATTTCAATGGATCTATAAACTCATCAATTGTCATCGTGTGGAAGCCAGCGTATTCGGTTTTTCCTCTTTTCCACTTCGTACCTACAAGAGCCATATCAATAAATTCATTGACTGTCTTACCTTCGATTTTCTGTGGATTGATAATACTAGCTTTTGCAAGTTGAACCCACTCACCAGATGCATAAGCAATCATTGATCTATCGTCTGAATCTTTCTCAATCTCAGTAATAACGTACGGAACAATCCGCCCATCCCTTACTTCTTTTAATACTAAATTTTGCTGCATGAGTGTTGCTGCATGATCTGTATTATCAAATACCTTAAACTCTAACGTATCAATGTTATTCTTAATCTCCCAATGTCGTTTATCGCCCCAGTAATCCTTTGGTTGTATATTGGAAACGATCTGACTCGTTTTAAAATCAACAACATGTAAAATTCCGCTTGGTGTTCTCATCTAAATCGCTCCCTATACGTTACTTTGGCTATTCCGACAGTGGAAGGCATAACTTCAAGTTTATTTGAACCTTTATTAACAACTGGATAATCACTAAATATATCTTTTAGATTAATAGCACTTTTACCATTTATCGTTACAAGACTTCGCTCTGTATCAATAGCTACTTTATCTCCAACATCGAAAATATACGGTGGATTATCTTGTGTATTCATATTGACTTTCCATATTTTCAAATCATCAATACTCATATCTTGACAGAACATGTTATTCGAAAATTGACAGATACTAATTTGAACTTGTGCAACTCTATTCATATTGACATTATTTTCATCTATCCACACAACAAAGCGTTCTGAGTCGTCTTTTTCAGTCCCAGGAAGAAATTTTGAAATATAAGCTTCCCATCTGTTACCCGTTCGTGCTAACCACAATCGACCGCGATATTGATTCCACGTATTAGGATGATCACCTGTTTCATTAATAAAGACTTGTCCACCCGGTTTTTTACTATTACCAACACTAGCAAATCCACTATTCTGCTCAGCTTCCCATTGAACATCACTCATAGATATACGAGCAACATAATCGCTATTTTCATCAAGAAGCCCAATTTCTACGCGCCCCATTTGGTCCCAGTGCAAACTTCTTACCCCGACATAAGCTTGCATAATGAAATCCTGTAATGGACCTTGTGGAATATTCTTTTTAGTAATAGCACCATGCCATCCTTTTGTACCTTCTGTTCCAAAATGAAGTGGTACAAGGCGATATCCATCTAACTTAAATTCACCTCCACCAATCATATCCTCTGTCTTAGCTACTTTTGTCCATCCTACAGCAGTTGACATTTCATCCCACAATACACGCTGATTCCTTTCAACAGGAACTTGATCAGCTTTAAGCGGATATCCAATGCGAAAATAATTCATTCCATTCCATATATCAAGAAATGTGGAAGGTTTCGTTACTTCAATTTCTAAAATTGGATTAGATTCCACGCTGCCTTTGTTTTGAACGTTTGCTATTAACCCACGCCCATCCATTTGAAATCCTACCGTTCGAGTAGGTCCTAATTTATAAGGCATTGGACAAATGAACTTCAAAGTACCTTTACCCAACGTAACAAACTCTTCAGGATCAAACTCTTCATCAATAACAGCTAAATATGTCCTATCAGGGGTTACATCAAAGATTAATTCAACGGGTTGTTCTGTAATTAGCCAATCTGCAATTTCTTCTTTCAACGTTTCTAAATCAGAACCATCAGGGACTATAATTCCTACAGGAATGGATAAGCTACGCATTTCTGTTTGTGTGTTTAATAATCTTGCCCCAGGATAGCCAGGTACACTTAACAGATTTCTTTTCAATGGTGCCCATGTTGGACTTTTCCATCCTTTTTCAAGTTGAATGAAATCTTTACGTTGATTATTAAATGTAAAAGAACTCATGATAACACCTCTTTTCTTTATAAAATAAAAGAAACCCAAACCTAAAAGGCTGAGTTTCTGTTTGTTTCTCTATCTTGATATTCCGTTGTGTATTTATAAGTACCTCGTGCCACATCTCTACCTTCTAAGATAACAGGGACTTCGATCACTAAACCTCCGCCTTGTGTTGGAATTCCTCCGTTAACACCTGATTGAACAGGTGAATAATTGAATGTTTGATTTGCAATACCACTATCCATAGACTGCTTACTATTAGCCATACTGCCATAAACGCCACTCATAACAGTTTTTAATCCTGATAACTGACTCATAGAACTATCCATCATGCGGCTCATATCACCCATTAATTGACTCATAGATCCGGTAGTGCCAACCATAGTCGCTGCGATTCCTGCACCAATGTCTCCAAGTGTCTTTTTATTCAGTGGAAGCACAGCTTCTCGTCCTGCTTCTCCAGCACCTTGCAAGTTTCCACCATTCATTCCAAAGATAGTCGGTTTAGTAAAAATACCACCTTTTGCGCGCCAATCAATATCGATTCCAGATGGATAAGTAACATCTTTTCCTAAAACATTTTTAGTACTAGTTTGTAAACTGAAGTGTGGAAGAGGTGGCATTTCAGGCTTTGGAATTTTCAATTTCAAATTTTCAAAGAATCCCTTGATTTTCCCAACAAATTCTTCCACCTTACCAACTGCTTCTTTTATTGGATCAATAATAAACCTTTTTGCTGCTTCAAATTTTTCCTGTGCTGCATTCTTTACAGCTTCAAATTTTTCTCTCGCTGCATTATACAAGCTCTCAAATTTTTCTTTAGCTGAGTTATAGGCTTCCGTAGCTGGATTAACTACATATTGCTTCACTAAATTCCAAGCTGCAAGTGTATAGGATTTTATTTTTTCCCAATTTCCTAATATCCAATTTGCTAAATCTCCAAGTTTTTCTTTCGTTGTATTCCACAATTCTTGGACTGGTTGTATAACATACTGTTTTACCAGATTCCATCCTGCCAGCGTATAAGATTTAGCTAATTCCCACTGTGAACTTAACCAAGAGACTAAATCACTAAACTTTTCTTTCACTAAGTTCCATGCTTCCTGAACTGGTTGAATGATATATTGTTTAAATAAACCCCATCCAATTTGTGCCGCAGCTTTTGCTATTTCCCATTGCGTACTAAGCCAGTTAACTAACTCGCCAATTTGTGTACTTACCCAATTGTAAGCTTCTTGGATTGGTTGAATAATATATTGACTTATTGCTGCCCAAGCAATTTGTACCCCAGCTTGAATAAGTAACCAACCTGCTTCTAAAACTGTTGAAATCAATGAAATGATCGGGTCTAAAAAAGTAACAATCGTATTCCAGGTATCTTGCCAAGCTTGCGTTAGCATCCCCCACAATTCGGATGCCGTTGTAACTAAAGATGTCCACCAGGAAGAAGCTGTTTCAACAATCCCAGACCATAAGCTACTAAAGAATTCGCCTATTGGGTCAAAAAAACTATGCATCATTTCTGTGAATGAAGCCCAAGCTCCAGAAAAGAATTCAACAATAGAATTCCATGCACCACTACATACCTCACCTATACCTGTCCATAAATCACTAAAAAATTGACCTATCGGATCAAAAAACGCATGCATTGTTTCTAAAAATGAATTCCATGCATCGCTGGATGATTGAACTATACCGTCCCAAAGTTCTACTAAATATTCCGTAATAGAATTCCAAATATCTATAGTCCATTGTTTAATGTCATCAAAGTTTTTATAAATCGCAAAACCTATGGCAGCTATAGCGGCTACGATAAGGGGAATAGCAGCAACAATTCCAGCCGCTGCAGCCGCTCCAATCCCGAAGATACTCATGACTGTCACAACTATAGGCGCAAGTGCCATGATAGCACCTGATATTATGCCGATGGCTACAGCAATTGTTGCTAATGTCGCTGCCAACTCCGGATTATTTGTGACCCACTCAGCAAACTTTGCTACTAAATCCGCTACGACACCTAGAACCGGTTCAAGAGCCATTTTTAAATCATTCATAGCTTTTTGCATTTTTACAGCTGGATTTGCATCCATTTTCTTTATGGAGTCATTCAATTGATCTTGGTTATTCTTAAAATCAACTGTTTTTTCTTTTGCTCCTAGCAATGTGTTAATTATGTTTTGTCCTTGGTCTTCGTACATGGTCATTTTGTTATCGTAAAGGCTTTTTATCCTCTACTTCTTGCACTTCATTTTAATGCAAGCTCGGCATACGTTTTCACTTGTAAAGTGTCGCGGTCTCGTGAAGGGATTATATCTTTTCACCCTCTATGCTCTGCCCCTGACTATACTTTGTATAGCCTTCGGTTCAAGTTAGGAATCTCACCCTTCTTGCTTAATACCGCAATTTTACTTCGGCACAATTTATCATCTACCGAAAAGTTTTACCCCTAATTCATTACGTTTTGTTTCATCATCGACTTCTGATAAGGCTTGAGCAATTTCAGTCATAGCGGCTGATCCTTCTTTGCCACCGTTCGCTACAGCTTGTCCCCATTTTTGTAATTGTTCAGCTGAAATATTTGTTCCTTCAAGGGTTTCTTTCATCGCTTTATCGACACCTTGACCGAATTCAGCCGCTTTGATACGACCTTCTTTCAAACCATCTAAGAGATTATCAATCATTTATATTCAACGTGATTCGCAACGTCACGCCCGTTCTCTTACGAACTGCTATACGTTACCGTATAGATTAGACTATATCTTCAACTACTTGAGTTGCCCCCCGTTTCGAGTGTCATTTGCTTACACCCTACGTCTTTCGACTAGTCGTTGCACGTTCCTTAATTAAAGGCTTCGCTCAGTATTGTCTCTTTTGAGAGTTTCACTGAATTAAAGGGGTTTTTCATTGTACGTCGCCATACAAGGGAACTATGATTTAATTCCATGTGCCTGTTTCGACCCCAGCTTCCATTATGGCTTGGACTTCTTCAGCATTATAGCCAGCTCGCGTTAGCTGTCCTCCATATTCGGCGATGATATCCAATTGTTCAGAAGGGAATCCGACTTTTAAAAGTGAATTTGTTAATCCCAACGCGCCTTCTTGCGAAATCCCTAACTCACTTGCTATTTCATTCGTTTCCTGTATTAATTCAGTGAAATCAATACCTTCATAAGATTGAGCTATCGCTGCTGCTCCTTTTACAACTGCTGCATTTGCTTCATCACTAACGTTTTTATTTAAGGCCCATTGCCTACGTACACCCTCTAAAGATGCTTCTGCATCAACACCATAAGTAGTAACACCCCTTACAGCTTCCTCCACGGATTTCTTTGAGGATTCAGGGACATCAAAAGTAATATCAATCTTCGTTTTTAACTTAGACATGTCCATTGCTTGTTCAACTGCACTTGCAATACCACCACCAGCTGCCATTCCACCTATAACATTTTCTAATCCTACTTGTAAGCCTTCAAACTTTTTCTCTGTTCTGTCAGCTTCTTGTTGTAAATCTTTTAATTCATTTTGTACTTGTTGAATCGAGTTCCCATCATCCACAGATCTGAGCGCACGTTGTAATTTTTCAATATCCGCTTCAGTTCCTAATGCTTCTCGACCGATAATTCCAATCGCTTGTTCTAACTGCCGACTTGTAGCTGTTCCGCTTTTAATTGCATTCACAAGACGATTCCCTAATGCCCCTGCAAAATCATCAACACTTTTTCCTGTAGCGCTAAACAATGTTTCTAATTGCCTTGTTGAACTTGCTACATTGTCTTGTTCAGCTTTCATGCTTCCAAGCTTATTTTTCAGGCCATTAAGTGACCCTTCTGTAAATTCAATTTCACGCCTGAATGCACGATATTGTTCTTCGGAAATCTTACCATTTTGAAATTGTGCCTGGACCTGTTGTTCCGCTGCCTTCAATTTATCTAGCTTTTGTGTTGTGTTTTCAATCTGTTGAGTAAGTAACTGTTGTTTTTGGGCTAATGCTTCGATATTGCCTGGGTCGAACTTCAACAACCTTTCAACATCTTTAAGCTCTTTAGTTAAATCATTACTGCGTTTATTAACATCTTTTAAGGCATTTTGAAGACCCGTAGTTTCTCCATCAATAGAGATAGTAATCCCTTTAATTCTTCCTCCTGCCATCATCTCACCCCTTTCTTAGAACAAATCGAAGTCTTTTTGATTTGCTTTACGAGTTTTTTCTTTGTCCGGATTCTCCATTTCAGCGAATTCAGCAATATAATCAAAGCAATCGCCAACTGTCATCATTTCTAAATCACCATGTGTTAACTTCGCTTTATAACAAAGAGCAAGGAACGTATCAGTGGATAATTCTTCATCACTGAAAGTCTCTTGCTCTCCATTATTTTTCTTTATTTTTTTTTTGCTCCCATTGTACTTTGAATCATGTCATTAATTTCTGGCATGATATCGTAAATAGGAAACTCGTCAAATCCATCTAGCCATGTAATTGGATCAGGAAGATTTGGATCTGCTGTTTTTGCATATAACCAAACTAAATCGTAAATAACTTCAAAATCGACGTTCTTAAAATCTGCGGTTGATAGGTCAATAGTGCCTTGTGAGTCATCTTGCGAGGTAAATGTACCGATAGCTCCTAATGCCATCATATCTGCGAATAAATCACGTCTGAATTGTGCCTTATAGCGTTTAACTGTTGCCGCTGTACCTTTTAATCGAACTTGTTTTCCGTCAATTGTAATTGTCTTTTCCATTTATAATTACGCTCCTTTTGGTGCTGCTGGTGTTTTTACATATACTTTTTTGTACCAGTCGTTATAAATTGCTTGAGTTGTTTTAGCAGTCGTTTTCGTTTTAACCATTGGTCTGCCACCAGATGCTAAAACAATTGGGCTAGAAACAAACTTCAGTTCATTTGTATTTGGTTCAGCTGAATTTGTTTTTGTTTTAGATGCAATCGTTGGACGACTTGCTGAACAGTTATACATAGCATGACGAGTTGCGTTCACATCACCATCAAACTCAAATAATAAGGCGAATGGTTTTCCTTTTGCATCAGCCAATTCACTTAATACACCATCCGTTTCGTCCAATTCCTCACCAAGTGCATCAATAGCAAATTGCTCTGGGATAGTAGCAATATTTAATGTTCCATCGTAACCTTGGTTATTACTTGCCGCGTAATAAAGCATGTCATCTGCATAGAATTCAATTAAATCACCGCGTGGCTCAAAAGTTAGTTCGACCCCACCACGTAATGGAATTGGTGTCCCGAATGTAACTAAAAAATCCTTAATATCTAATGGCACATAATGTACATTTTTCAAACCGAATGTCACCTTGTTTTCATTCATTTACATCAACCTCGTTTCATATATTTTTTGAAATAATTTTTCAGATTCAATAAAAGTCCCATACGAGTCATAAGTTATTTCATGATTGTCTAGGACTTTTTCAAGTTTGGCTTCTGCAACCAAGTCTTTTTTTGTGGTATAAAGCTCAATATTTAAATCATTTACCTTGTGATAGACTTTGTTATCAGCCATCAGGTTTGCTGAACCGTCCACAAGAAAACAGATATATGGTGGGGCTGGAACTGGATTACCTGGCGTTGCTGTGAAATGCGAATAAGCCACAGGATAACCTGTAGCTTCAAGAATTTTTGTTAATTCACCTAATGTCATTGCCCAATCGTCCTTTCGATACGTCTTGGCAATTCGTCAATTACATACTCTTCAACTGGACGAATGTGCACTTGTGCTGGTACTCGACCACCACCGACTTTTGCATGTCCATTTTCTAAAAGGTGTGTTAATTGCCCTTGTGTATTATGAAGAATAACACCCTTTCCTTCTTTTTTCTTGCGCCAGCCTTTACGATAAGCACCTGTTTTTTTAGGACTATTTTGCTTTAATTTTTCTACAGCAACATCAGCCACTTCTTCTTGTGTGGTCAATAATTCTTCTTCCACAACATTTGCATATCTTTGTAATTCTCTAGCAAGATCACTCGCAAAATCGTTCATATTAAACATGCTCCTTCGCGATAATAGTCAATGTTTGATACATTTCATCGTCATTCATTGGCGGTTCGATAATATCAAAGATACGACCTTTCATATTAATTCGCATTTCTTCCGTAATACCAGAAGTATAAGGAATCACAAAACGATAAACCCGTGCAGCCTGTGAAGCTGAAGCTTCAATATACTCGGAACCTTTCACCGTTTTTATCATTGACCAGGCTTTTTTTAATTCCCGCCAAGATGTTTCGATTACTTGGTTTAATTCATCTTTTATTACTACAGGTTGTTCAATGATAATTCGATTCCTAAAATCACCTGTATTCAGTGGTTTTTTGTACTGAAAAGGACGCATATTAATCACCGTCCAGTTTGATTTCTTCTAAAGCTTTTTGAATGCCAAAGCTATTTATTTCTGTTAAAAAATTTTCAGAAAAATACTCAAGTGCATCATTGTAAACATAACGAGAACGTTCAAAAACTAATTCTTTGAACGTCTCGTCTTCGTTTATGTCATATGATCCACAGTCTTTTATTAAAGCTTTATTGGATGCAAATAGGATGCGTCTTAGATTATCGTCTTCCTCATCACCTAATCGCATCCTATCTTTG
Source organism: Bacillus cereus group sp. BfR-BA-01316 (assembly GCF_022664195.1). Classification (NCBI taxonomy): domain Bacteria; kingdom Bacillati; phylum Bacillota; class Bacilli; order Caryophanales; family Bacillaceae; genus Bacillus; species Bacillus cereus group sp. BfR-BA-01316. Next base: position 8,770 of record NZ_JAKUGX010000048.1, on the reverse strand, counting down.
AATTGCTGTAAAATCTGATCTGAAATTATTTTGTCCATTCACATCACCCTTGTGTTGGTGGCGTTACTTCTTCAAGTTTCAATGTGTAAACTTGTGAAGTGTATTTATCCTTTGGTTTACCTGTAGCATATTGCTTAGCGATATAAAGCGTTGCATCCTCTAAAGCTAATGTTTCTTCATACTTTTTAATTGGTTCAGTTCCGCCCATCGCTGCAATATACTCTCCTTTAACAAAGAACAGCACCTTACCTTGAGGTACAAATACTGATTCTGAAGGAGTTGGATTGAAAGGTAAACTTGTCACATACACCCCAGCTGCATTTTGAATTGTTGCATTTGCTTGGATATCAAAAGTATCAAACGGATTTGTTACCATAACTACTTTCCCAGCAATATTTTTTGGTCTGTCTGCATCAGTTTTACCATCAGGATTTAGCTTTTTAGCCAGTAATTTAACAACACCTTTTAATTCATTGATTGTTTTGCGACCTGGTTCAAACGTTAAAGTCCCCGCTGTTTTTTTATCTGGATATACTCCTCCAACTACACTTCCACTTGGATCTTTTAACAATCCGATAGGCTCATCTTTACCTGTACCAATTACGAATCCACGTTCTAAACCTACAGACATAGCTTCTGAAATCATTGTACGAACATAGCGTTCCACCCACACTGGACCAAGTTTAAGCATGTCATTTGCCAATGGGATAAACGCCGTTAATTTAAGTTGAGAGATAGACTCTTTTCGGAATGTAGCATTTAGTTGTCCTTTAATATCACCAAATAACGGTCCCCATACAGCTGCACCTTCTGGATCTCCATAGATAAATTCTGTCACGGCACCTAAGTTTTCTAATCCGATATGTTCTAGTAATGGATGACCTTGAACTAAATCATCAAAAATTCGTTCTTGTGTTGTCTTAGGTAATGTTTCAGTATCTTTAAATCCGCCATCTTGAACGACTGCATTGAAGAATTTCATTTCCTCACTCGTTAATACGTTAGAACCACGAGACTGCATAATTGAACGGTCTACAATCGATTCATTGACTTGATTCAAGATATCCGAACGGACATCTGTAGCAAGCGCTTCAATCATAGAATTTAATGCGGCTGTTTGTTCTTCTGGTGTTCCTTCCTGTGTTGCCTTCGCAAAAGCTATTTTTTTCTCTTCAAAATTATTAAATTTAATCACCATATTTTATTTTCCTCCTAAATTTAAAAAGAGCGTACTCAGATTCTGTTTTGTTGTAACAGGCTCTTGAATAGGCTCTTTTGGATTTTGATTATTTGGTTGTTTCGTATACTTAGCTACTAAATCTTCTTTGAAATTTTCTACAACTTCCTCTTCTTCATCTTCTTGCGTATCATCAATTTCAATTTCATCAGCAATTTCATCAGCTAAACCAAGAGCAACTGCTTCCTCTGCTGTTAGCCAAGTTTCATCTTTTAAAAGCTGTTTTAACTCTTCGTCTGTTCCAACAAAACGTTTTTTATAAGATGCTGCTAAAGCTGAATCAATTTTTCGTAAATCTCGTGCTGTTTTTTCAAAAAGATCTGCATTTCCATATTCGATGCTACTAGCTTGATGAATCATCATCATGGTATTGATTTTATCACCAGCCATTGCAATTACAGATGCGGCACTAGCCGCCCAGCCATCAATATGAACTATAATTTCGGCATCATGCTGCTTTAACAGATTGCAAATTGCTACACCATCAAATGCTGAACCTCCACCTGAATTAATATGAACGTGAATTTTTTCTGCTTTTACATCTTGAATTTTTCTTCTTACTGCTTCAGCGTTATTTTCACTAAACCATCCACCGATTGATCCATAAACGGTTAATTTGTACTCATTCTCACCTTTAGCTTCAAAGCGAATATCTCGTTTTAAATTTAAAAGCTTATTCATGTTCAAATGTTCCATCATTTATCACCTCCTTCAGATTCATTTAGTTTCGTATAATTCTTCGTAATATGATGGATATTTAAGTTTGGATCATCAGAACCTTCATAATCTACTTCTGAACGAATCTCATTTCCTGTAAATGCACTTGAAGAAATGAGTTTATCAATACTTGTTGCAAGGTCAAATATACTCTGATAAGAAACAGCTTTAACTTCAATCTTTTGTCCTGAAAGATATTCATTCATTTCAAAGAATTTAACATTCGCTTCATCAGATAGCTTTTTTAATAATGGCCTTACTGTAAAAAGCATGTAATTTTTCGTTTGCTTCTCTACATCAGCCATTTCGCCATATAACAAAGCTGTTGGAATACCAATAGCCATTGCTACTTGATTTAAAAAACCATTGGTTACTTTATTGATTTCTTCCACACTAGGACCATTCGCAACCCCATTATATATTTCGTTATAATTAATACCCTTTTGTTGTGGAACAATAGCGATATCTTTCGTACCAATTGCTTTATACATATTGTCAATAAACTCTTGCAACTTGGCTATCTGTTCTTCTGTTTTAGCACCGATAATATCCATATCAACTGTTCCACGAACTTGATTCTTACGTTTTTGAGAGTTTAATAGCCTACCGAATAAGTCCCCGTAATCTGCAAATAATCCATCAATAAGTGGAGATAATTTATCATTTCGATACTTTAAATGAATAACTTCGCTTTGCTTAAAACTTCTCTTAAACGTATAATCCTTTACTATTACATCGGTAAAAGTATCTTCAAACACAGCATATTCGTTATGTTGAAATCCATCAGCAATAAGTAAATCACTATCATCTGCTTGTATAACTAAACACTCATTATCATAAATAAGTTTGCGAATAAATCTTTCCCAGAAGGTACTGGCCGTCATGTTTTTGTTCGGTCTAACGTTTAATCGATAATAAAGCTCATTCTTCTCAAATGCTTTACCGTTTCTTACTCTGAATTCAGATTGACTAATTGTTCTTCCTAAAAATGATACGCATGTATCAATTGCTAATCGTTTCATATGAACCCTGTTTGCTGTATCAGCAATCAAATCCAAATCGACCATAAATTCTAGCTCTTTATTTCTTTTGAATACTGAACCTAACCATCCAATGATTATCACCCCCTTTATTAGAATTTAATATCGCTGAGTATAAAGTCGGTTGCCTCTTGTATCTCGTCCGCTCGATAAAGAGCATGAACAAAACATTGGAATCCATCTGTTTTTCTACGTACTGGCTCTTTTTTCTCGTATATTTTATTTCCATCACCTTTGATAACAACCAATACGTTTTGCGTGTACCAACGCATTAGAGGGTTATCATCAAAAATAATTTGTTTATTTGCAAAAGCCATTTCAATACGAGGTGCTAGTAAACTATGAATTGCTTTTGGATTCCTTATAACCTCTATTTCAAAACCTTCTGCTACCAATAAAGGCCTTATCGCTTCCATTCGGAAGTTATCAGCTATAATTTTCTTAACCCCATATTGCTCACGCATTTCTACAAACCAATCAACGATATGCTGAGGATTAATAGTCGGCTCGTCCACAACTGTAAGTAAGCCTTGTTCCTCCCACTCTTTAATTGGTGCAAACTTTTGTTTTTTATACTCGCCAGCCTTTTTAGAATAACCATAATAAATATCAACAAATTCCTTTCGCACAAAGGAATGAGTTTTAAAAATGTACTCACCATTTTGTCTAAATAAAAGACCACATGCTGCAAAATCTCGAATACTCGCAAAGTCTAATGCTCCTATACATTCTTGAGCATACAAATTAGGGAATGGACGATTTGTAGCAAGAATTTCTGACCACTTTGCAACAGAGCGTTCTAAATTTGTAACGGGTAAGTTCATACGCTTTGTCATGAACTCTTCTCTGTTACTTGGATCATCCTCTAAATCTTCATACTCTTCCTTTATCGTTTCAAGTAACCCTTCAGCATACTCGCTTAACGGCTGCGATAACATAGGGTTTGCCATTTCCCAATTATCCGGATCATCAACTTCTTTTTCATCATTCAATTTACAAATGAATGGAAAGATAGCGTTTGGACGGGCTTCACCATTTAAAACCTTCATTGCTTTTTCTTTTTGCTTATCTAAGAAACCATCACGTACATATCCATCTGTACCAATATAAAATTCGCGTGGATTTTTCTTTTTCCCTAAGCCACTGATATGGACTCGAACATCTTTATTGCTTTCGTATTGATGTATTTCATCAAATACAACCGCGCCATCACGCAAACCATCTTTCGTATCTCCGTTTGATGTCCTAAACTTCAATACACTTCCGGTAGCTTTGGAAACAGTTTGAGTTAATGTTGTTTTAAATGCTCGTTGCAATATTTCATTTCGTTTAACGCATTTATGAACTTCATCAGGACTTGTTTTCGCTTGTTCTTCACTGTTTGCAACAACGGAAATGTTATACTCCGGAATACCATGCATTTCACTAATTAAAAAGTGAATGATGACTGATATTAATCCGTTTTTACCGCCACCACGCCCAAGCATCCATAGGAATTTACGATAAAATACGCGTCCATTTTTCTTATAAAATAAAAAGACGAATGCTATTAAGAATTTCTGAAAAGATTGTAATGGAAAGTACCACTTCTCACCGAAGCGAATACACTTCTCAATCATTTCATCATCAAAATATAAATCGTCTCTGTTCAAAACATATTTTTCTAGATATTCAATTAACAATTCTCTTTCTTTATTGAACTTCACTTTTCCACTTCGATAAAGTTCAATATATTCATCAATGTACTTTTGCCCAATCATGTTAGATCACTTTCACTATAACCCGCATTAGGAATGTTAGCCTTAACAACAAACTTTATATCTCTGCCTAACGCGATTAAAGAACTGTTAATTTTATTCCTTTCTCCTATAAGAGGGTGGGCTTTAACAAAAACTTGAGAACCGTTTTTTACTGTTACGGACTCGCCTTCCTTATTAATAGTTTTATTTATTTTTCTAAATGCTTTAACAAGATCAATGTATCTTTCTACCTTTTCAACTTCGACTAAATCTGCAATATCAATACTATTCATGAGCTGTTCTTTTAACCTTACAATACTAACAGCCATCTACCCACCCCCCCTTACGTGCGTAATTCCGAAAAAAACCTGACAGTTAACCCCCTCCTCCGGTGCCCCTTAGACGAAAAATTGATGAAATTTTTTAAGGGGGGGTATTGTTTCTGGATCATTTTTACCACTTTTCATCGTTTTCCCATTTATTCTGTTTTTTTTGAATGTTCTACCGTGTTCTTTATTGTGGCAATCCACACAGACTGTTTCTAAGTTATCTATTTCTAATGCAAGTTCTGGATGATGTTCAAGTTCTTTTATATGATGGACAACTAACTGTATCTTCTTACGGTTCGCACTCTCACTGTACTCATTGGTATCAGTTTGAACACGACCGTTTCGTTTGCACTCTTGACACTCATAGTTGTCACGCTTCTTTGCTTGTTCTCGTATACTCTTCCACTCACCACTGTCATAGAACTTACGCTTCTGTTGTTTGGTTTTGTATTTATTCACTTGCCTTTACCTCAATCACTCCTATATCAATTCTCTTCTCACGATGTTGGATATCAAGACATTTCTCACAATAGAAAGTAGAAAAGATATCCAAGTCATAATGTTTAGCATCAGAATAAAAAGAAGTAGTCTCACTATCTAACACTTGGTATTTATGCTCACACATTATCTCACTCCTCTTAATCTTGACCTATCAATCACCCAAGTCTTACCCATCTTCTTTGCACTATCTTTCCTTCAGCGCACAGGTTTTTAACTTGACCAGCTAATATATTAAGAATAGATGCAGCTTCATGTACACCAATTTTGTTATGAAAGAATACATTCATACATTATTCTCCTTCCAAAATAAAAAGCATCCAAATTGGATGCCTTTTATTTCCCTATATTTTCTAAGATATACTTTTCAATCAACTCTGCTTTTTGTTCTACCTTTTCTGTCCACGGAACTAATAAAAACCCTGCTATATCAGTGCCATTTGTTAAATCAATAAATTTTTCAATTCTCTTTCGATGATTCGTTTCAGTATCCGGAAATCCTGGTGGTTTCGGAATAAAGCCTGGCGCTACGAAAGTAATATTAAACGTTGATTCCTGTACAAACTCATCATAATTCACATTGATGATTCCTAATTCTTTATTCTGAAATACCTTTTCTGTTTCTTTTTCATTCAACATACGAATAAAATAATCTAATTTAACTCTCTTATTTATTGGATCTTCCATGTGAGGCGCACGAACTTCAAATTCACAGTGTCCGTATAACTCGTCGGCTTCTCTTGTTAAGCAAGCAAAATCAAGAGCAACTTCTGAATCTTCATTTACACGAGAATTAGAAGCAATTCGAGACGCTTGGCTCTTCCCGTTTCCAAAAATTAAACAACCTTGATCATGAATCTTGAAAATGTCTCCATAAAAAATATTATTTGGTCTTGCCGTAGCTGTAAATTCTCTCATTTATACCACTCCTTTCCAAATGATATATTCGACGAAAAAGTGGAAAATCCTACAAATAAAATAAAAAGCACCCGAATGGATGCTTTGATACCAATTATTTATTTGTACTTCAATTACGGTAAATGAAGTTTTATTCTTCTTCCAGCTAACAACCACGACAGACACTCTTGGTTCGCTTATCAGGCAACCTCATTCCATCTACCTAGGATGTTGTTAGCTCAAAGAAGAGCAAAAGCTCTCCCTAATAACGGTATCATTCAATCACTACCATCTGCTGGTTACGGATTTTATGTGCCATCATTATGAATCGTTTAGACAAAATATAAAGGAATCTTTATGAGTTGTGTTTTCCGCCACTTCTCACAATACAAATATAACACGCTAGTTCCAAAACAACCGGCACATTTACTGCCAAAAAGCTGCCACGATTCTGCCAATCATTTTATAACTTCCCATTTCAAACTTGAACCATTAGTCATAACTACTTTTCGATCTCGCAACCATGTTCTAACATACATACTATGTTTCACACTATCTTTACCTCTACTATCATTTATTGTTTGATTTATATATTTCATCTTTTCATCCGTTATTGTTTTATACTCTACTTCAACCCGTTTCATTTCATAAACCATAGTATTAAAAGATAATGATGGGATATATAATTCATCATTACCCTCTAATAAATAAATATCTACTGTATTAAGTAACTTTTCACCAATCGAATCTTGTAATATCACTTTTATTACCACATCAAAACAAGGATTAGAACTTATATTTTTTATTTTTATAAAGGTACCTTGTAGTTCTTTTTCGTCAAACTCACTCACTTGCCTATGTTCAGCGAGGCACTTTTTATATTCTTCTGTAAGAATTAATCTCCCGCCTTTTTTTAATACTTTATCCTCTGAATAGGGATTATCTGTTACACTTTCAACCACAACATATGACCTTAGATTCTTCTTTCTCAATGAATTAGCATTTCTTAAATTAAATATCAGTGCAATAATTGACCCAATGAAGCCCCACATTGACCAGTTAGTTATGTTACTCAGTATTTGTTCCAACAAATTCATATTAGTATCACTCTCCTCCCAAAAAACAAATTAATACAACGTGGCATTTAATATATTGATTTTATCATATAGACACCTTCCCTAGTTACCCATATCTTATATTTTGTATAACTAACTGAAATACCAGCTCCCTTGATACCAGTAACTTTATAAACCTTTTTCAAGTTTTATAACCAAGTAAATCTATAATTATATACCTTATAAACGAAGAAACATCTTTCTTGTTTATTAACATGCATAATTAACAGTATCTTCACCATTACCTTTTAATAGATATTCGCACTGGAATTAATCTTACATTCTGATAATATATACATTAGATATCATGTAAAATTTGAGAGGGGATCTACATAATGAGTAAGAAAAAGAAAAAGCCTAGTGAATCTACCCTTGCTAAACAAGCAATTGCTAAAAAGTATCAAAAAGAGTATGGAAGCACACCCATTATCGTTTCTACCAACTTAGAAAGTATGAAAACTGGTTATGCTGCTGTAGCAACTGACCATATTCAATTATTCAAGTACAATAAAGATGTAAATGATGTTGTCAGTATTGCTAAATACTACTTTATTAATTATTCCACTGTTCTAGTAGATCACTTTGCTATTAAATCCCTATTCGAGTTTAATGGATCAGGAACACCATTTCGTTTTATCCCAACAGAACAAGGAAAAGATATCGAGCGCTTTATTGAAAATAACACATCCATTGAAATACATAAGGTACATCGTAAATGGTACAGTAAAATTCTTGGTTTCCGTTCTAATACAAAATGGAAAATGGTTGTGGCATGTATAATATATTTATTTATTCTCACGGCTGGAATTAGCGGAATGATAGATAATAAAAATGAAAATAAAGCAGCTTCAACAACAAAAGTTGTAGATACAGATGCTACTAAAAAAGATAACGAACAACAGAAACAAGAAGAGTCACAAAAACAACAAGAAGAGCAAAAGAAGCAAGAGGAACAACGAAAGAAACAAGAATTACAAAAACAACAAGAAGAGCAAAAGAAACAAGAATTACAAAAGCAGCAAGAAGAGCAAAAGAAACAAGAATTACAAAAGCAGCAAGAAGAGCAAAAGAAACAAGAAGAACAGAAGCAAAGCGTACAGCAACAACCAAACAATGATCTCCCTCAAGGAAATTACAATTTTAAAAGCTGTAAAGAAGCCAAAGCAGCTGGATTCTCAAATATCACAAGAGATCACCC
>NZ_JAKUGX010000047.1:0-22440 GCF_022664195.1 Bacillus cereus group sp. BfR-BA-01316 | reverse complement strand
CCATACAATCGCCTCCTTATCATCACGTTTTTTAATATTCTTTATCAGAATGAATTATTCCTTTAAATATTATTACTTATCTGATGAGATCTTCAACTAAATGGCCCGATTGCTGAATAAGAAAAAACCCTGCACATCAACACAGGATTTTGATCAAACTTTTTTACATATTATCAATCTTTATTTTAAACGATCAGACTTTTTTATAAATTATTAAACTTTGTTTTAAAGTCACACTTTTTACAATTTAGGTCTTGATAACTTTAAAACGGTTAAACTTTATTTCAAAGCCACAGGGATCTCTCCGTGGAGATAATGGGAAATGCTGTATTTAAGCTTAGGAATTTCGTTTTGGGGGTATTTGCATTTCTTAACTTGATGGCGATGGGGTAGTACCAACAAAACGAAAATGTAACAAATTTATGCTACACGTAAAAACCGATTAGTGAGAGCTCATAATCCGTGGGAGATGGACACCCCCGCGAATTTAAGTTTTACTTTATAAAAAAAAAGCAAGGATCGACCGGTATCGCTTGTTATTTGACTATTACTTTTCCCTCCATTCCTTTCAAGTAGTGGAACCGACATATTAGTTCATACGTACCGGGAGTTTCAGGTTTTACGGCAATTGTTTTTTCTTTTCCTGGCGGGACCTCGGCGTCAATTCCCAGCTTTTTCACCGTAAAGGTGTGATCTCTATTTCCTTGGTTTTTCAATATTAACGTTGTCGTTTTTCCAACCGGAATAGTGATGACATTCGGATTAAAGTAATCATCATTCAATTCGACCTCAATAGGCTGTGTTACAACGTCGGATTCGGCAAATACACTGAGTGATCCTAAAGTAGTCATAACTACAATCATCGCAAGTGAAATGATCAATACAGTTAATTTCTTTTTCACGGACATTCGCAATCCCTCCTTTCCTAAGCACTAGTGTTTTCTAATTTATAAAATATTATCAATATAAATGGGATCTCGGCGTGTTTCAAATAGTAATTCTTTCAACTGAAACAGTGATAAAGAAAAAATCGACTCTAATGATGAACTTTTGTTTCAATATCTCTTAATAGCCAAATGAATAGGATAGGTGTAAATAAAACACTCCAACAAAAAAAGCCTCCACTATTGTGAAGGCTTCTCTAAATGATGTGCAATATCAACATACATATTTGAGTAAGTCGAATGTATTTCATTACTAGGCGCAGCGTTAGAAGAGAAGTGGACGATAACCATATTTGCTTTCGGGTCGATGTAAAGAGTTTGTCCGTAACTGCCTAACACTTCGAAAGCGCCTTGTTCATTATGCGGAATCCACCATTGATTATGATAAGAAATTGAAGCGCCGCTGCCGATTGCGAGTTCACCTTCTTGTACACCTTTCACACTTTCTGTAATAAAAGAAGGGACGATTTGTTTTCCGTTATATTGACCATTATTTAAAAGTAATTGCCCGAATCTTGCCATATCTTTAGCAGTTGCATTTAAACCAGCGCTTGCTTGTTCTACTTTTGTTTCATCTGTAACGTAATAAGCGTTGTCTTCCATACCAATTTGAGACCAAATTCGTTCGCTTACATTTTCAGCTAATGATTTTCCTGTGATTGTTCGGATAATCCAAGCGAGTGTTTCAGTTGATCCGTTATTGTAAGAAAAAGCTGAACCAGGTGGTGCAGTTTCTTCTGCTTCTAGTAACATATCATAAATTTTCATAGGCCCCTCGTAATTTTTACCTCGGGGTAAAATATTACTAGCTAAATATAGTTGTGCATCTTGATTTTCTAGTCCTAGCTGCATATATCCGTGAGTAGGGTACTGTGCAGAAACTTGCATGTCCATTAATTGCTGAAGTGTAGCTTTACCAAACGGTGTATTTTTTAATTCTTTTATGTAAGTGTCAGCTGTTTTCTCTACATCAATTCGATTTTCTTCAGCGAGAGATTGTATGATTGCACCAGTAAACACCTTTGCTAATGATGCCATTCCATGAGGATTACTCTCGTTATATCCATTGAAATATCGTTCATAAACAAGTTGACCATTATGTACAACGACAAAAGCGTCTGTTTTGTTTTCGTCTAAAAGTTTTTTTAGAGGAGTCGTATTTCCAAATCCACGTTGGACAGCAAAATCGTCTAAGTTTTGTAACGCGGTAGGGAAGTGAGCAATTTGTTCAGGATTGTTTGTTACTTCATTAATTAAAGTGAATTCTTTCATATGTGTATACGACCAACGTAAGTAAGGATCGTCTAACCAGTTTTCCTTCGTCACGTTATTTTTTGATGGGGTCGTTTTATTATGTTTGAAGTATGTAAAACCAAGCCCTGTAATTACAAATATCACTGTTAGCATAAGTAAGAGTAGGGGAGATTTTTTTAATTTCATATAGGTCCCTCCTTTAATTTCTATTATAAGTATACGCTCGTCTTAAAAGAAATACAAAATAAGGAAAGTAAACGGGTAAGTTTACTTTCCTTATGAACGTTAAGCAGATATTTGTCCGTCTGTACTTTGTTTCTTGAATTTTTGTTTTCGTCCGTGTAATACATAATAAAGTAGTAAAGTGAAAGCAACGATAATAGCTGCGATAAAATACATATTATGATAACTTGATTTGGCAGCGACGATACCTAAAATGAAAGAACCAAAGCCAATGCCGCTATCAAAGAACGAGAAGTAAGTAGCTGTCGCAGAACCACGTCGATGGTTTGGAGCGGCAGAAATTGCAATCGTTTGGAAACTTGGAATTAATGTTCCGTATCCTAAACCGATTAACATACCTGCGCCAAGGAACCAAAATGAAGTTTGCGCTTGGCTTAAAATGAACATCCCAATTGTGAAAATAATGATAGCTGGATAAATAAGTACATTTTCACCGAAACGATCAAATATTTTTCCTGTAAATGGACGAGAAATGACCACAACAAGTGCGTATAGAATAAAGAAGTAACTTGCAATGTCGCTTAAACCGAGTTCTTTCGCATAAATAGGAATAAAGGATAAAATGCCACTATAAGAAAAGGCTAAAACAAATCCTGTCAGAGCGATCGGAATAGAAGATGGTTCAATTAAGTCTTTCCATTTCATTTTTTCTCGTGTTTGTTTACTTACTGGTTTTTCATGTGGAATATTGACTAGTAATCCTAATAAAAATGCGAGTAATGAAAATACTGAACAAACGATAAATAGTACAGTAAATGAAAAATGGGAAATAATTGTTAAACCTAAAAAAGGACCAATTACCATTGGTAGACTCATAAATACGCCGTAATAAGCAAGTGCTTCACCGCGTCTATGAGCTGGTGCTACATCAGTTACAATTGTTCCAGTTGCTGTCGTTGCCATTCCGAATCCAATACCATGTAAGAAGCGAAGGGCAAGTAATAAAAATAAACTTTGCGTACCGAAATACATAACAGTAGCGGCTAAAAATAGTGAAAGTGAAATAAATAATATTTTCTTTCTTCCTAAATCATCGAGCCATTTTCCTGTGAATGGTCTACATAAAACAGATGAAATAAGAAAAACAGTTGCAACTAAGCCAATTTCCTCAGGTTTTCCTTTTAGGCTGTCTATAACATAGACAGGCAGAGTAGTCATAAGCATGTAAAATGTTAAAAAGAGAAACAGACTACTAAAACAAGTTCCGAGGAAATCCTTCGTCCAAAGTTTTTCACTTTGCATCGTCATCCCTCCATATTAATGATCTAAATTTTTGATAATTTGTTGTAACAATTGAAAAGCTTCATGTAAGTCTTCTTCTTTAATACCTTCTAGCGTCTTTTCTTCAAAGGAATCAACTTCTTCTTGCCATACTGGAATCATTTCTATTGCTGTTTCCGATAAGGAAATGAGCTTCTCACGGCGATCTTTTCCTTCCGTACGAATAATCCAGCCCATCGTTTCCATACGTGTTAACGTGCGGGTCATCGTTGGTGATTCGACATTTAAATACTGACATAATTCTGTTTGGGTGCAAGATCCAGTTTGATTAATACGGAAAATAACAGCCCATTGCGCACTAAATAATCCTGTTGGAGATACACGTTCATTAAATTTCTTCGTAAACTTACGAGAAGTTTGACTGACAATGTGGAAAAAATGTTGTTTTTCGTCCATGTATTTTGATCCTTTCAAATTAGTTACCTAGCTAACTATATACCTTTTTATTTTAATTGTCTAGTAATAGACATGTTGTTTTATGTGGAAATTTCGTATAGATTTTATATTGAGAACATACATTCTGTATGGTATTCTTTAATTAAGTAAAGAATTTTCTTTCTATTAAAAGAATGGGGGAACTTGTGATGATTAAGCCTGCAACAATGGAGTTTGTTTCACTATCGAACGGAGAAACGATTGCATATCAAGAAGTTGGAAGGCAAAATGAAGAAATACTCGTACTCATTCATGGGAATATGACATCGTCACAACACTTTGATTTAGTTATTGAGAAACTGCAAGATCAATATCATATTTACGCAATTGATTTAAGAGGATTTGGACAATCAACTTATAATAAGTCGATAGATTCACTACAAGACTTTGCAGAAGATGTGAAACTATTTATAGATCAATTAAAGCTAGAGAAATTTTCGTTAATGGGATGGTCAATGGGTGGCGGTGTGGCGATGGAGTTTACAGCGAGTCACCCTACTTTTGTAGAAAAATTAATTTTAGTAGAATCGGTCGGAATGAAAGGATATCCAATCTTTAAAAAAGATATTAATGGGCAACCAATCGTATCGAGCTTATTAAAAACGAAAGAAGAAGTCGCGCAAGATCCAGTGCAAATCGCACCAGTTGTAGATGCGATAAAAAATATGAATAAAGTGTATTACCGAACAGTCTGGAATCTATTAATATATACACATAATCAACCTGAACCAGAGCGTTATGAAAAGTATTTAGATGATATGTTAACGCAGCGTAATTTCGTTGATGTAAATTATGCGTTAATTACATTTAATATTTCGGATGAACATAATGGGGTTGTGGAGGGGAATAAGCGAATTCATCGCATTAAAGCTCCAACACTCGTCATACAAGGTGACCGCGATTATGTTGTACCGCAAGTGGTTGGAGAGGAATTAACAAAACATTTGCCAAATGCGGAGTTGAAGGTATTAGAAGATTGTGGGCATTCACCGTTTATTGATTGTTTAGATGTATTTATAAAACATGTAGAGGATTGGTTGGAAAATTTATGTTGAAACGTCGATATATTTCATTTTGCATTGATATATTTAAAGTTATGTTCGATATATTCTAATTTGCGTCGATATAATTTCATTCGCTAGAAGATTCTTAATATTGCTTTCTTATTGTATAGCAAACCATATATAATGAATGTAGTGGATTATAAAAGGGAGATAAATACAGTTATATAAAATATACACAAATGTAGACAAATATGTTGCAATCTACCTACGAAACAATATAAACTAAAAGAATTTTATGAAATCATCAATATATCTGTAAGGACTTTGCAGAGATGGGATAACGAGGGTGTATTGACTGCTTACCGAAAACCTAAAGGAAGAAGATAATATACAGATAAACAGTATAAAGACTATATGGGATTCAAGAAGGAAATAAAGTAGGTAAAACGGTTATTTACACACAGGTGTCTAATCGGGGGCAGAAAGATGATTTAGAGAATCAGATTGAGTTTTTAAAAACATTTGCTAATGCACGAGGGGGTATTGTAGATTGTACGGATGGTAATGTCTCAACTATCATTATTGTACACAGAGATAGGTTTATACGTTTTGGTTATGAATGGTTTGAAAAATTCCTTAGTAAGTTTGGGGTAGAGATTATTGTTGTAACGAATGAAAAATTCTCTCTGCAGGAAGAGCTTATTCAAGACTTACTATCTATCGTTCATGTATTCAGTTGTAGAATTTACGGGTTAAGGAAATACAAAAAGAAAATATCGGAGGATAAAGATTTATGAAAAGAGCATATCTAATAGAAATTCATCCGACAAAAGAACAAATAACCCAAATAAATCAGACGATTGGTGTGTGTAGGTATGTTTACAACCTGTATATCTCTAAAAACAAAGAGCAGGAAGATATTTTGTATCTGTACTTTGCGAATTGGAAGAAACAAAAGCGAAGCGAACACTCAATAAAATAGGTCTAGGGATTGATTTAGGAGTGAAGGATTTTGCTGTACGTAGCGATGGGAAAACTCACAAAAATATCAAAAAAACAATAAAAGTAAAAAAGATAGAAAAACGGTTAAAACGTGAACAACGCTCTTTATCGTGAAAATATGAAAATATAAAAAAGAGAGGTGGAAAATCTGTTACTAATAAAAGAGCGAATATAGATAAAAATGTTCTTAGGGTGCAAAAGCTATGTACTCGATTAGCGAATATTCGACTAGAGTATGTAAAGTCTGTTGTAAATGCTGTGGTGAAAACCAAGCCAACGTTTAATACAGTAGAAGACTTAAATGTAAAAGGTATGATGAAGAACAAACATCTATCAAAAGCAGTTGCTGAGCAATATTTCTATACATTTAAAATATGGTTAGAGGCTAAATGTGAGGAATACGGAATCGAACTACGTCAAGTAGATATATTCTATCCGTCGTCACAGTTATGCTCATGTTGCGATCAAAAGAAAGCGGATTTAAAGCTATCTGATCGAGTATATACATGTGAATGCGGAAATGTAATGGATAGAGATTTGAACGCGTCAATCAACCTTTTACAAGCAAAAAAATATACAATACTAACGTAAATAGATTGTATATATGTACGGTGGGCTACATCGGAATTTACGCCTGTGGAGTGTTACAGCAAACTGTAGTAGCGAGATAGGACACGTAGAAGCAGGAATACCCTAAGAATGTACATTTGTCTATATTTTTAGTAGCAGAGATTGGGGATGTCAATGCGTTTTACATTTTGGATTATGGTTGGGATTGCAGCAATTTCTGGTTTATCGCAAGGAATGTTACTACCTACAATCGCCATGATTTTTGAACAAGAAGGGGTTAGTTCAAGTATTAACGGTATTCATGCGACGGCATTATACATCGGGATATTATTTATTTCACCGTTTCTTGAAAAACCGATGCAAAGGTTTGGAATGAAACCAATTATCGTAATTGGTGTTTTTCTCGTTATTATTTCATTATTCTTTTTTACACAAATATTTTCATTTTGGGTATGGTTTATTCTTAGATTCCTAGTTGGCGTTGGAGATCATATGCTTCATGTCGGAACGCAAACGTGGATTACAACAACGACAGACCCTAGTAAAATAGGCAGGCAAGTATCGATATACGGCGTATTCTGCGGAATTGGTTTTGCAATTGGCCCTTATCTGGCAAGTACAGTTCAGTACGGTCTAGCAACGCCATTTATCGTATCTACTATACTTTGCTTAATAGGGTGGATTTTACTATTACCGACGAAAAATGCATTCCCAGCACAAGATGAAACGAAAACGGAAAGTGAATCATCATTTTCTCGTTATAAACAGGTCGTTGGATTATCTTGGATTGCACTTATTGGTCCACTTGCATATGGTGTGCTTGAAGCAATGCTAAATAGTAACTTACCAGTATACGCACTTCGCAAAGGGTGGTCTGTATCAGATGTTTCTTTCTTATTACCAGCATTCGCAGTTGGAGGTATTATTACACAAATCCCGCTCGGTATGTTAAGTGATAAATATGGAAGAGACCGCATTTTAACGTGGACGTTCAGCATAAGTACGGGCATTTTCTTGCTTGCAGCAGTATTTGATCAATATTACTGGATCGTATTTACATGTATGCTTATAGCGGGTATGGTCATTGGCTCGTGCTTCTCATTAGGTCTTGGATTCATGACAGATTTATTACCGAGACACTTACTACCAGCAGGTAATATATTATCCGGAATCGCCTTTAGTATAGGAAGTATTATGGGACCTGTATTAGGAGGCGTATTTATAGAAAAAATACAGTATACAAGCTTTTTTATTGCGGTTATGATTATAATGGGTATTCTCGCACTGGTATATATTATTCACATGAAAAATCAATTTGCATCAAGAAAAATAGAAAGTAGGTTAGGGCATGACAAAACAACCTAATAAGAAAAAATTTGAAGTACTAGAAAACGAAACGATTACAGACTGCTTAGCACGTATGGAGCAAGAAGGGTATGCACCGTCTCGTCGCATGGAAGAGCCAATCTTTCATGAAGTAAAGAAAGAAGGGAAAACAGAAGTTGAACCGTGCGGTAGGAAGATTGTTTTTGAGGGGAAATTGAAGTAAAAAGAGGTTATATAAATGAAAAAAGATTCTGTTTTGAGGTGCAAGCAAGATAAAATACATCTTGTTTTTCACAGAAAACCTTAAAGTAATTCACATATATAACCACATAAGAAAACGCTGTTGATTCTAACATCAACAGCGTTTTTATTTTAACTAAATATATAAATAAAAATGAATTTCCGCTTGAATTAAACTAGCAAAATCAATAATGTCTTTCTGTAAATACATTGCTGGCGGTTCGCTATTCTCAACTTGAATCACTACCATTAAAAAAAATTCTAAACCATATTTCTCCTTGAGATGTCTTAATTGTTTCGTTTTTCCTTTAAGCGATTTTAGAATTGCATTCAACTGATTATTTATATTGTATGATTCTTGGTATCCTGCTTTTAGTCCTGTTATAATGGATTATACCATAGATGATAGAACGTATATTTGGTATAATCGAAACATACTACTTGAAACGATGTACATAAGTTATGAAATTCATGTAATAAGGTAAGTACTACATAACAATAACTAAATTAAAAAGTTCTAGTACATATAGGATTCAGTTCATGTTATACAAATCCATTGTCAGAAAGGAAAAGATGTAATGAATCAAATTTCATTTGAAGATTTATTTGAAGAAGAAAAAGAAAAGGTGGAGGTAGCTGAGATACCAGTATCTTTATCGCCATTGCAACAAGATATATTGGGGTTATTTAATTCTGAAGAAATAAGTGCATTAGAGCTATGCGAACAATTAATACGATCTGGCAAAATACCAGATGAAAGATTCACAACGGATAAGCCTAAAGCATTTGGAAAAGTATGCTTAATATTAGAAGGTTTTGTTACGGAAGGGAAGCTTACTTTTATCAAAAGTGATGAGAAAAGAGATAGGGTATATAAAGTGAAACTTTAATCAGTGGGGGGTGTTCATCCCCCACTAATTATTAGCCTACACCAATCGGGCGTTTACGGGCAGTTAATCTCCCACCTAACTTCTTTGCTCCAGCCGAATTTTGAGGTGGGAGTCTTACTGCCCACAAATAGCGGGATAAAATGAAAGAAGAAGTTTCTAACACATAAGATGTACAGAGTATAGTAAAGAAATAAGGATGAAGCATCATTAAGCATGTAAAGAAAAGTTAAAGTTATGTAGGGACTAGGTTTAAACGGCCTAGTCCCTTATATAAGTGGGAAATGTAAATAATATTTTTTATTTGGCTTTTTTTTCGCGCTGTCATGTTATCCTTTAATAAAGCGATAAATGAAACTAAAGCTTAATCACGTGAGGTTAGTTATAAATGATAAAGAAATTTACTAGAGTAGTATTAACTGCAGTTATGCCAATCGGTCTTATTACCGGTTGTGGGACTACTGAAAAAACTGAAGTACAAGAGCCGAAAGCGGTACAAACGGAGCAAAAGGACTATATGGATTACTCATATGGTAGGGCGGGTATATTAGTAAGCGGAAAAGCGAAAGAACGTCAACAGTACGAGATTGGGTATATTGACGATAATATGTTAATTGGAATTAATGAAAACATTGAGGACTGTATTACTTTAGACAATAAAGATGAAGCAGGTTACATTTGGAAACAAATAGAGCGCGGATCTATTATTGAAGTGCAATACGGTAAGGACCGCAACGACATCGTAGGCGTACAATTAGTAGGAGATCGTGAGCCATACGAAATTAGTGACAAGCTAGATCGAAATACGATAAACGAGATTGTTGGAAAAGTTAAAGGTAATTTGTAATAGATGTATTTCGCTAGTATATGATCTATTATCATGAAATGGCGAATCGCATACATGAAATTTGGAATCAACGGCATTTTTATATTAAAAATGCCGTTGATTTATGTTAAAAAGTAAATGCTATTTTATCCCGCTATTTGTGGGAGTCGGGCTGCCCGTAAACGCCCGATTGGTGTAGGCTAATAATCAGTGGGGGATGAGCAAAACCCCCACTGATCAAAGTTTCACTTTATAGCCTGGTAGAAAAACACGTATTAAAAAATACACAAATGAGTTATTCTCCTTTTATTTATGATGATCGTCGTAAGGTCATTGCCCAGAATAAAAGAGCGCAAGCACTAACGGATGCACCTAATATACATACTCCGTTCCATCCGTAGCTTGCATAAATGTTTGTTGAAAGAATTGCACCTGTAGCACTGCCGATAGAATAAAAAATCATATAACTAGCAGTGAGCCGACTTCTCGCTTCAGGACGCACTGTGAAAAGTATACTTTGGTTCGTGACATGTACAGCTTGCACAGCTAAATCTAAAAGGATAACACCGATAACTAGTAGGAATAGAGAATGGTTCATTAATTTAATTAGGAACCATGAAAGTAATAATAAAGTTAAGGCAATGCCAGTAGTTCGCTCTCCTAATCCCCGATCAGCCAGTTGTCCAGCCTTAGTAGCAGCTAATGCACCGGCAACTCCAGCAAGACCAAATGCTCCGATGGCTGTATGTGATAGATTATATGGTGCAGCACTTAGAGGTAAAACTAATGAAGTCCATAAAATACTGAAGGCAGTAAAAATAAGCAATGCTAATATTCCGCGAATACGTAAGATCTTTTCTTCTACAAATAATAAGAGAACAGAACGTAATAAGTTACGATAGGTCATAGCTGTTTTTTTATGTTCAAGATTAGGTAAATTACGATATAACAAACCAATTACGAAGAGCATAAGTACAGCAGAGGTAAGATAAACGGAACGCCATCCCGCTAAATCTGTTAATGTTCCGGCAAATGTACGTGCAAGTAGAATTCCTATTACAACACCACTCGTAACGAAACCTACTATTCGCCCACGGTCTTTTGGATTAGCTAAAATGGATGCGTATGCGACGAGTGTCTGCGTAACAGTCGCAAGAATTCCGACTAAGGCCATACCTATAAAAAGTACGGTACTTGAAGGAGCGACTCCGACCACAATTAAAGCGAAAACGGATAAAAGCATTTGAACAATAATAAGTCTTTTTTGGTTTAACAAATCACCAAGTGGAACTAATAAAAGTAATCCGAGTGCATAACAAACTTGAGTAATCGTAATAACGACACCAATAGTTGAATGGTTGATCTTAAACTCATTTGATAAAGAATCAAGTAGAGGATGAGCGAAGTATATATTCGCCACAGCCATCCCGCAAGCTATTGAAAATAATAGAGTTATATAGCGGGGCATGATTGTATTGATAGGTGATTGGAACTGATCATTATTCTGAGTAAGAGCAGTTGTCATTTTTTCTTTAACATCCATAATATCATCTCCTTTTGTTTTTAAAATAACGTACCGATCGGTATGTTATTTCATAAGTAAAATATAATCAGGGATAAGTTAATATGTCAAGTGAATTGCAAAGTGATTTCAGTTTCTTTTGACATATCATTTATAATTTAATACGATATATAATATACCGATTAGTACATAAAATCGTGATTTATAATTTAGAAAACAGTTGAAGAAAGAGGAGGGGTTAAATGGCTCGACTACGCGAATTTGATAAAGAAAAAGCTTTGGATGCTGCTATGCAACTTTTTTGGGAGAAAGGATACGCTGCTACTTCATTAAGTGATCTAACTGCTAAAATGGAAATACAAAGACCGAGTTTATATGCGGCATTTGGTGATAAAGAAGGGCTGTTTGAAGCTGCATTACGGAGATACACGAATTTACACGCAGCTAGCATTCGAATAAAACTTCAAAAAGAACAATCTGTAAAAGAGGCCATTCGTGCATTTTTTGAAAATATGGTGGAAGAGGAATATAAAAAAGAATCAAATAAAGGCTGTTTCTGTATTAACACAATGGTGGAGCTTGCTCCTCATAATGAAAAATTTGAAGTGTTGACTAGAGAACATCAAATGTATCTTTCAGTTATATTTCAAGAATTAATTACTAAAGGTATTCAGTCTGGAGAACTGCAAAGTGATGTGAATGCTAAAGCATTAGCACAAACGCTAGTCACTTCATTAATTGGATTAACAGTGTTAATGAAATCTCGTCCAGAACGTTCAGTTGTAGATAATTCGGTATCTATCATATTATCGTTATTAAAATGATTTTTGCAGAAGTGTATTTCAATTATACGTTTTTTGAATGAGATGCTAATCAGAAAATGGAAACTATAGTGAAAAATAATTAAATTTGATTATAAAAAAGTCGATTCTTTATTGAGGTAAGAAATCGACTTTTTATAATATCTTCAGAGTCGAATGTACTGTGAAAGTAATAGCGAGAAAGGAAGTAGGCGGCAACTATCGGATCATGTGATAAACTTTTGACCCTAACGCACCAATTACTCGTGAAGAAGCATCTATTATGATTGACAAATCATTACAGTATAAAGGCATTACAGGTGATTTAGTAGCGTTACCATTTAGAGATAAACATTTAATAACATACAAACAACCAGTTCAAAGATTATACAGTTTAAAAATCATTAATGGTGTTGGAAACAATGAGTTTAATCTTCAAGGTACAACAACTCGTGGTGAGTCGGCTGTATTTTTAGTGAAGATGTTAGACGCGATAGAAAAAGCACAATAAATTACATGTAGAAAAGAGCTGATCCAAAATAATAATTTGGATTAGCTCTTTTTTTATATAAGCCCCTTCAAAGCCCCTCATAAGCACCTACCAAGTAATAAATCACTAAGAAAAAACAAAACAAAAACAACTACAAGAACAAAAAAGCGCGAAAAAATAAAACCGTCGTAGTAGTAGTAGTAAAAAAAATTTGGAACTCGAATGCCAAAACCGTTACCTCATTCCTATATTTATATTGAAGGATTGGAATTTTCCTATTTGCTAACAAAGAGTGGAGGGAAAACTGATGGCGGTGTACCGTAATGTGCAGATGAATTTTTGGCAAGATGAATTCATTTTAGATTTAACGCCAGAAGAGCGTTATTTTTACATATATTTGTTAACTGGTACGAAAACGAAGCAATGTGGTATTTACATATTGCCAAAGCGTTTAGCAGAGCTTGAAACTGGTTACAGTATGGAGACTGTTGAGAAGTTATTGAACCGGTTTGTGGAATACGGGAAGATTTTATATGATGCGGAAACGAAAGAGTTATTCATAATAAATTGGCTACACTATAACCCTATTTTAAATACGAATGTAGAGAAGTGCGTGTTACGTGAATTGAAGACTGTGAAAAGTAAAGAGTTCATACATATGTTTTTACGTAAATGTCTTGAAGAAGAATACAAGATTCCGTTATTACTTCAGTATTTTGGTATGCCAGAGGAAGAGATTAGTAGTAATTCACAACAAGCAATTATTCAAGAGAAGGAAGCTGTGGAAGAGGTAGAAATAGTAGAGGAGGCCACTCCGTATATTGAAGTTTACAAGTTTTACGAACAAAATATAAGTAGTTTATCTCCATATATCGTGAAGGAATTAGAGAGGTGGATGCAAAGAGTTTCAGGAGATACAGTACTAGAGGCACTTAAAATTGCGTTTGAAAATAATAAGGGAACACTTGCTTATGTAAAGGGGATTTTGAGGAATTGGTGTAAGAAAGGACGAGTAAGCTTCAGTAAAGGAAAGGAAATAGTGCGTAAGAGAGGATTATTCAGTTTGTATGATCCATAGCAGGAGCAAGGAATGATTTCTTCTTTTCTAAGAGGTTCTTTCACAATAGAAGCGAATAGATTGAGAAAGGAGGGGATTGTATGGAAGTCGTCATAAAAAAGAAACGAAAAAGGGGAAAAAGAATTTTTATTTGGTCTAGTAGTATCGTTCTTTTTTTGTTTATTTGCGCTATGATTTTTTTGAACATATATACGTTGAGTTCTATGCCAAAGATAGATGGAACGATAAAACTTGAGGATTTACAATATGCTGTTGCGGTGAAACGAGATAGTAAAGGTGTACCACATATTAAAGCGGAAAATGCACATGATTTATATTTTTCGCAAGGATACGTACAAGCGCAAGATCGTTTGTTTCAAATGGATTTAAGTAGAAGGCAAGCTTCAGGGACGTTAAGTGAAGTTGTTGGTGAAGTAGCTGTTGATAAAGATAAGTTGTTTCGTACGCTCGGTCTACGTCGTGCAGCAGAAGCGTCTTTAAATCAATATGATGGAGAAGCGAAATATGCTTTACAGTCATTTGCTGATGGAGTGAACGCTTTTATACGTGAGGCAAAAGAGGAAAAGAGATTGCCCGTTGAGTTTACTTTATTAGGATACGAGCCAGCTGAATGGTCAATCGTGGATTCTTTAACGATTGGAAAGTATATGGCATTTGATCTTGGAGGACATTGGCATGGACAGGCATTTCGATATTGGGCGTTGAAAAATCTTCCGGAAGAGCAAGCAGCTGAACTATTTCCATCCTATCCGAAAGATGCACCTAGATTACTAGCTGAACTAAAAAATACAAATGTAAATGTAGCGCAAAGTTTTTCAAAGACGATCATTCCACCAGAGTTTAATGGGAGTAATAACTGGGTTGTGAGCGGTGAGAAGAGTGCATCTGGTAAGCCGATTTTAGCGGATGATCCGCATCTTTCTCTTGCGACACCTTCTATATGGTATCAAACAAAGTTAGAAACGAAAGATGTAAATGTGAGTGGAGTTATTTTTGCGGGTGTTCCTGGTGTTATGTTAGGGCATAATAAAGAGATTGCCTGGGGTGTTACGAATACAGGTCCTGATGTACAAGATTTATATATTGAAAAGCGAAATCCTAATAATGAAAATGAATTTTTGTATAACGATAAGTGGGAAAAGGCTACGGTTGTTGACGAATCTATTAAGGTAAAGGGCGGAAAAATAATCCCTTATAAAGTTACGATTACGAGGCACGGTCCAGTCATTTCAGAGTTTGCGGATAAGGGGAAAGAGAAAACGAAAACAGTATTCGCTTTGAAATGGACTGCTTTAGAGCCTTCAGCTGAATTGAAGGCAGTACTAAATATGAATAAAGCAAAAAACTGGACTGAGTTTGAAACAGCTCTTCAAGATTTTCATACACCAACTCAAAACTTTTTGTTTGCATCAAACGACGGAACGATTGCTTATAAAGCGAATGGAAATATACCGATACGTAAAAAAGGCGATGGTAGTTTGCCTGTTCCAGGATGGACAGATGAATATGAATGGGAAGGGTATATTCCGTTTGATCAGCTTCCAAAAGTAATAAATCCGAAAGAAGGGTTTATTTCAACTGCGAATAATAAAATTGTTGATGATGATTATCCGTATCATATTAGTAATACATGGGCGCAGCCATATAGGCAAATGCGCATTCAAGAGTTTTTGCAAGAGAAGGATAAGTATACGGTAAAAGATTTAGAAGAGTTACAGATGGATCAAAAGAATTTATACGGGAAAGAATTTACTCCAATATTTTTAAAGGAGTTAAATAAAACAGCTTTAACTGAAGTGGAGAAAGAAGGAGTAAAACAATTAACAAAGTGGAACTTTTACGACAGTAAAGATGAAGCGGCACCATTAATTTTCCATTTATTAATGAAAGAGATTTCGAATACGTTATTTTCAAAAGAAATACCGAAAGATGTGATGGAGTTATTTGAAGGGAAGTCACAAGTTGTCGATGAATTAATTCGTAAGCAAGTAAACGGTGAAAATAGCGCTTGGTTTACGAAGTACGGAGGCTTCACAAAAGTTGTTCATACATCGTACGAGAATGTAATGAAGAAATTGCAGAAGGAGTATGGATCGAATGTAGCAGAATGGAAGTGGGGAGATTACCATCAACTTGCTTTTACACACCCAATTTCGAAATCATCTAGTATATTAGCATTACTCGCATTTAATCGTGAGAAACCAGTTCCAATTGGCGGAAGCCAAGTTACCGTTCAAGCAGCGAGTTACGGCGATAACGGTATTGTAAATCATGGAGCTTCTTGGCGATTCGTTATTGATACGAAAAATATGTCAAACGGTTATCATATAGTAGGACCAGGACAGTCAGGGCATTTTAGAAGCGATTGGTATCATGATCAAATAGATGATTGGGTGAACGGTGAGTATCATACGACTACACTTAATACAGATGGGATAGAAGGAAAAGTGTTAAATTTAGTTCCTAAATAATGTGTGGATATTTTGAGATGGAATGGTTTGTAAAGGAGCGGGAGAACCGCTCTTTTTTTGAATTATTTTTCTTATGGAATATATGTGTAATGTTGTATAAAATAATCAAGAAAGCCAAAAATTATAGGGGGAAACTTGTGAAGAAAAGTAAGAGTTTAGTAAGTATTTTAGGAGTGTGTATTATGTTGTTTTCTTTTTGTTTTCAGGGGAATGTACAGGCAGATGTAAATACTGTTCAATCTGGAAAAATAAAATCAGGAAACGTAACGGTATGGGAAGTAGGAAATGTAGCGAAAGTGTTAGCTGATGTGGAGCGCTTGAATTTAAATACAGTAAATGTGCCGATCCAAGTTGATATTCCAAATGTGAATTCTGCTAATATGGTAATCAATCAGGCGCAAAAAAAACAAGCTATTATTTTAATTCAAGAATTATTAAAGCGTAATATTCAAGTTATAGTGGAACCATTCCCGTTTATTCAGCAAGGAAATATTGGAGAAACAGAGTGGAACCCGAGTAATATTAACGATTTCTTCTGGAATTGGAAATCGGTTGTTTTACAAGATATTTTTAATTCCATTACAAGTAAGTACAATATTTATGGGCTGAAGATCGCTTCTAATTTCGTGAATATGGAATATGCAGAAGGATATTGGAATGATACGATTAATTTTGTTCGCCAGCAGTATAAAGGAAATGTTTTGTATCAAATGAACTGGTGGTTAACTGCAAGTTGGGATCCTTCTTTTGAGGCGAAATTTAAAGAGAAAATAAATCGCCCGTATTTAAAAAAGGTGGACATTGTAAGTATTGATAGTTGGTTTGAAGTTTCAGGAAAAAGAAATCCATCATACGAAGAAGTAAAACAAAGTTTATTTGCGACGACAGTATACAATCGTGGGCAAAATGTTGTTCAGCAACTGGAACAATTACATAAAACAACAGGAAAGCCAGTATATTTTGGTGGATTTAACGTCCCAGCACGTGAACTTGGACTACAAAACCCGTGGAACCCAGATGTTACGAATGTGTTTTCGAAAGATGTACAACTTAACGGGTGGCGTGCTTACCGAGATGTATTAGAACCGAAGCCATATTTTAAAGGTTTTTCAATTTGGTTTATTGGATCTAATGATAGTAATCATTCATATCAAATACATAGTAAAGAAGCAGAGACAGTTATTAATGGCTGGTATAAAAAATAAATTTTATAAAATAGGTAAGTTTTAGAATCTATTACATATATTTTAGTGAAAGGCCTTTCACCATCTTATCACCTAGGGGGCAATCATAATGAAATTTTTGTCTTACCTTACAGTAATTTTGGTGATTCTTGGCGGTTTGAATTGGTTGTTTGTGGCGTTAGATTATAACGTAGTTGAGAAATGGTTTGGTTCTATGCCGGCGCTTGTGGACACCATTTATTGGCTCTTTGGTCTTTCCGCTATTTATCAAATTTTTGATCGGTTCTTTACGAACAAGTAGCTATTATTCTTTTATTACTAGAGTGTTAAGTACGATTATGTACTTAACACTTTTTTGTATGTTTATAAAAAATAGGGTGCACATGCAAGCGATTCCATCGCGTCTTACGCCGTAATAATGGAAAACAAATTGACCGTGTATTGTATATAGGTTATAATTCAGAAAGTTTAAAAAATAATAAAAATGAGAAATAGGGAGGTTATCTGGGTGATGGAGAGAGTGTATAATTTTTCAGCAGGACCATCTATACTCCCTTTGCCAGTTTTAGAGAAAGTGCAAAAGGAGCTTGTAAATTATAACGGGACAGGCATGTCTGTTATGGAAATGAGCCATAGATCTTCTTATTTCCAAAGTATTATTGATGAAGCCAGCAGCTTACTTCGTGAATTAATGAACATTCCTGATGAGTATGAAGTTTTATTTTTACAAGGTGGTGCGTCATTACAGTTCTCTATGATACCGTTAAATTTAATGAGTACGTATAAAAAAGCTGGGTACGTACTGACAGGATCATGGTCTAAAAAGGCGCTGCAAGAAGCCGGAAAAGTAGGAGAAGTACAAGTGATTGCTTCTTCTGAAAAAGAGAAGTTTACTACGATTCCTAAAATGGCTGATTTACCAAATGATGAAGAACTAGATTATGTACATATTACAACGAATAATACAATTGAGGGGACAAAGTATGTGGAGTTACCACATTTAGAAAAAGTGCCGCTTGTGGCGGATATGTCCTCAAATATTTTATCAGAACAATATGATGTTACGAAGTTTGGCCTCATATATGCGGGTGCGCAAAAGAATTTAGGGCCAGCAGGCTTAACGATTGTAATTATAAAAAGAGATTTAATTGGCAGTGCAAATAGTGCTTGTCCTACGATGTTAAACTATGAAACTTACAGTAAAAATAACTCCCTATATAATACACCGCCAACCTTTAGTATTTATGTAGCGAAACTTGTACTAGAGTGGTTGAAAGAACAAGGCGGGGTATCTGCGATTGAAGAACAAAATAGAATGAAATCTTCACTTCTTTACAACTTTTTAGATGAATCTAAATTGTTTACTTCACCAGTTGATCCTACGTATCGATCACTTATGAATATTCCGTTTACAGCACCTTCAGAAGAGCTGAATAGTCAGTTTTTACAAAAAGCAAAAGAACGCGGTTTCGTTACGCTAAAGGGACATCGTTCAGTCGGCGGTATGCGTGCTAGTATTTACAATGCGATGCCAATCCAAGGTGTACACAAATTAGTAGACTATATGAAGGAATTTGAGCTTGAGAATAGATAGGGAGATGGGGATATGTTTCGTGTTCAAACGTTAAATCAAATTGCCGAAAAGGGTTTGCAAATTTTTGATGGGAATCGCTATGAAATTGGAGACAAAGTAGGTCATCCAGATGGTATGTTACTTCGCAGCTATTCTTTACATCAAGAAGAGTTTTCAGAAGATTTAAAGGCAATTGCAAGAGCTGGTGCCGGTGTAAATAATATTCCTGTTGAGCGTTGTACGGAAAAGGGTATTGTAGTATTTAATACGCCAGGGGCTAATGCGAATGCAGTGAAGGAACTTATTATCGCAAGCCTTATTATGTCTTCCCGTAATATTATAAACGGAGTGAGCTGGACGAAAGAGTTAGACGGAGAAGAAGTACCACAGCTTGTTGAAGCTGGGAAGAAGCAATTCGTTGGATCAGAGATTGCAGGGAAACGTCTAGGTGTTATCGGTCTTGGTGCAATTGGTGCTTTAGTTGCAAATGATGCGTTAGCTTTAGGTATGGACGTTGTTGGATATGATCCGTATATATCAGTTGAAACGGCATGGCGTCTTTCTACACAAGTGCAAAGGGCATTTAGTTCAGATGAAATTTTTGCAACGTGTGATTATATTACACTTCATATTCCTCTTACGAACCAAACGAAGGGAATTATTGGTGAACACGCTATAGAGACAATGAAAAATGGAATGCGTCTATTCAATTTTTCTAGAGGAGAACTTGTAGATGAAAATGCTCTTCAAAAAGCGTTAGAAGAAGATATTATTACACATTACGTAACTGATTTCCCAAATGAAAATGTGATAAAGATGAAAAATGTAACAGCAACTCCTCATCTCGGTGCATCTACGTCTGAATCTGAAGAAAATTGTGCAGTAATGGCTGCACGTCAATTACGTGAATATTTAGAGACAGGTAATATTCGTAATTCAGTAAACTATCCAAACGTAGAGCTTCCGTACATTGGAAAAAAACGAATTACAATTATGCATCAAAATGTACCAAACATGGTAGGACAAATTACAGGATGCTTAGCAGAACATCATATTAATATTGCGGATATGATTAATCGTAGTAAACATTCTTGGGCGTACACAATGATTGATATTGATAACGGAATTGATGATATAATGAAAGAGAATATTGTGGAAAATATAAGCAAAATCACAGGTGTTGTAGCCGTTCGAATGATTGTGTAAAGGAGAGAGAAACTTGGCAAAAATCCGACCGTTTCGTGCCATTCGTCCAGTAGAAGGAAAAGCAGCACAAGTAGCAGCTTTACCGTATGACGTATTAAATAGTGAAGAGGCAAGAGAAGTTGTAAAAGGGAATCCATATTCTTTCTTACACGTTGATAAAGCAGAAATTGATTTAGACCCGGCACTTTCACCGTACGATGATCGCGTATATGAAAAAGCGGGTGAAAATTTAAAGCAATTTATACAAGAAGAAGTGTTCGTTCAAGATGAAGAGCCAGCGCTTTACATTTATGAACTGACGATGCAAGGAAGAACGCAGTCAGGCCTTGTCGTTTGTACATCGATTGACGAGTATGAAGATGATACAATTAAAAAACATGAAAGAACGCGTCATGAAAAAGAACTTGATCGTATTCGCCACGTAGATGTGTGTGACGCAAATACGGGGCCAATCTTTTTAACGTATCGTACAAAAGAAGAAGTGAAACGTTTAATTGCAAGCTGGAAAGAGGAACATGCGCCAATCTATACATTTACAGCGGAAGATGGTGTGGGGCATGTTGCGTGGAAGATTGCAGATGAAGAAGTAGTTACGACTTTAGTAAACGCATTTGAAGACATTCCTAATCTTTATATTGCGGATGGACATCATCGCTCAGCATCAGCGGCAAAAGTTGGGCTAATGCGAAGAGAGCAATATCCGAATTACACTGGAGAAGAGGAATTTAATTTCTTCCTATCTGTTTTATTCCCTCAGGATGAATTATCAATTTGGGACTATAACCGGGTTGTGAAAGATTTAAATGGCTTATCAGTAGAGCAATTTTTAAAGCAAGTTGCGCAATATTTTTATGTGGAAGAAGCAGGGGTTTCACCATATAAACCAAATGAGCCAAAATCATTTGGCATGTATGTAAACGAGAAATGGTATAAGCTCACTGTGAAAGAGGAAACATTTGATGCGAATGATCTTGTCAGGCGTTTAGATGTATCTATTTTACAAGATCATTTATTAAGTCAAGTACTTGAAATACATGATCCGCGCTCTGATTCACGCATTGATTTCGTCGGTGGAATCCGCGGGCTAGAAGAACTAGAACGTCTTGTGCATAGTGGTGAATATAAAGCAGCATTCGCGTTATATCCGACATCAATGGAAGATTTATTAACAATCGCAGATGCTGGAGAAGTGATGCCGCCGAAATCAACGTGGTTTGAACCGAAACTTCGCAGCGGGTTGTTTGTACATTCGTTAAAGTAAAGTGAAACTTTAATCAGTGGGGGTTTTGTCCATCCCCCACTGATTATTAGTTGAACCAATCGGGCATTTTCGGGCAGTTATCTCCCACCTAACTCCCTCGCATTCGCCGAATTTTGAGGTGGGAGTCTTACTGACCGTTAATGCGGGATAAATATAGACTTCTTTAGTTTGAAAAACCGAAATGATTTGTAGTTTCGGTTTTTCTTATTTTAGAAAGTAAATCACATAGTGTTTTTGAGGAGGAGTATCGATGAAATTGCAAGTAGGCGAAAAAATCACCTTTGAGCGAACGTTTACAAAAGAGGATGTTGCGTTATTTACAGAAGTATCTAAAGATGAAGGAATTCATCATGTTACACCAGATGAACAAGGACGATTTGTTGTACAAGGCCTTTTAACATCAACGCTTCCTACGAAAGTTGGCGGTGATTATAATGTATTAGCGCGCAAGATGGATTTTGAGTTTTTACGTCCCGTTTTTAGCGGTGATACGATTCGTTGTGACGTTATAATTGAACAATTTGAACCTGATGAAAAAAATCGTACAAAGATTATTGCGATGTTTACATGTATGAATCAACTTGAAAAAGAAGTATTGAAGGGGAGTTTTTCAGGGATAATTCTTTAATTATTAGGCATAGGGATCAAATGAAAAAGATGTGATCATTCAATGGGGGAAACTTGGAAATGAGTTTACTTTATTGAATGATTAATTAAAAAGGCCTTTTCATATGGTATTATCCCCTTTAGGTAGACAGTGTAAAAAAGACCATGTGCACACATGGATGTTACACTATTACTTGGAGGGGATTTTTTATGACTAAAAAAGGCTCAACTTTTAAT
>NZ_JAKUGX010000046.1:0-23534 GCF_022664195.1 Bacillus cereus group sp. BfR-BA-01316 | reverse complement strand
TAAGGAACTTAAGTATTCTTCAAATTGTCGACCATCCATTTTGTCAATTTCATTGATGCTAGATTGACGAAGCTCCTCCATATAAATTTTACGAGCTTGGATTTGTTTTTGTTGAATTTCAAGTTGCTTCTTATGAATTTCAAGTTGTTTTTTATGTTGGGAGAATCCTAGAAAAACAACTAAAAAAATAGCTAGTAATGCAGTAATGAGTATTATGGGTGAAGTTAATACTTTCAGTAATATCCAGGTGAAAAGTTCGAACAATTATTACATCTCCTTATTCTAATAAATATCGTTATCAACTCATTATACTAAATTTTTCATTTGGAATAGATAGATTTTATAACAAAATAAACCTTTTGCTGAAAAATGGCTTTTCAGATTGAGAAAAAACTAAGATGTTTTTATTTCCTAATGTAATTCACCATGTGGAAGGTAAAACGTCTTAGAAAGGAAAATAAACATGTTTTATGAGATTTAGAGTTTCTTAGTAGAAAGTAAAGATAAAACCACCCTAAAAAGGATGATCGAATGTTTTATTTCTTAAATTTTTCAACAGTCGCTGCGATAAATTTTCTAGCTGATTGAATCTTACTTTCCTTTTCAAGTTGATGGATTTTTTCATCAAGTATTAATTCAATCGCAACCTTGACATTAGGAAATAATTCTAAACATGTTTTTTCGTCTAATTCATGTATTCCTTTGCTAAGGATTCCATATAGTTTTCTATTTTCAACAAGAAAACCTGGAAGATAAGCTTTTAACATTAGTATTTTCTCATCCATCTTAGAGCACTGGAAAGCATCAACGTCAAAGGAATCGTCTTTTTGTGCCTCTTGCCTACATTCTTCAATTAGATTTTCAAAAATTCTACGTAGGTAAACAAATGAACCAGCTCCGATTCCATGGGAATATAGTCCAATAGCCTTGGAAAAGTCACGGTAGTCACTTTTTAGGATTTTCCGATATTTATCTATAGAATGTAATTCTAAAGATGCGATAGATGGAAATTGTCCAACCTTAGTTATTTCATTGTTGATAATTCGAATCATAAATGAGTACAAATGTGAACTATCTCGTTGACATTTAAAGATTAAATTAATGGGGTCTGGATGAGTGTTTAATCTGTTTATTGCTTTAGCTGGATCTGGATTTGCATTGAGATATAATACAAGGCCCTTTGTCTCGTGAAATTTAAATGTAGAATCTTTTTTACATTCAATACAATAACAATCAAACTGAATATCAGAGCAATTATTAAATATTTGTTCTAATTCAATAGCATTGGTTTCATTAAATGGAACAGGTTCGTATAAACCAAGTTGTAATAAAAGGTAATTTGCATCTATTTTGTTTGACATAATTTATCCTCTCTTAGTTGTTTTTATTATTAGTATAGCAAATTTAAAAGGAATAGTTTGGTAATATATTGAGTTTTAAAAGAAAGTAGGTGAATCATCATTTGTTTGACTGGCTGAAAGACTATCAGAAATTAGAAGAACGAATCGCATACTTAGATTACAACTTAGATAAAACAAAATCTGAATTAAAACGCTGGATCAGTGGTGATTTGCGAGATGTACGTTTAACTGCTGAGTCGGAAGGTTCCAAGGTAGAAGAACGTATTGAAGCAATCGAATATGAGTTAGCGCATAAGCTGAATGATATGTACAAGCTGAAAAAGTTAATTAACAAGTTTAGAGGTTTGGACAATAAAATACTAAAAATGAAGTATGTGGATGGCATGACGTTGGAGCAAATAGCTGAGGAAATTAGTTATAGTTCTAGCCATATTAAAAAGAAACATGCTGAAATAATTCGGCTTATCAAGTTTGTGGAAAGAGAAGGTATCATTTAGGTTCACTCCTAAAGTGAATCGATACTATTGAAAATATGAATTATAGTAATAACATAAGAAATTAACAAAAGAGCAACCAAATATCAGTTGCTCTTTTGTTCTGTAATTTTTTGTTTATAAATAATATGTGGAATTATTTCACTATTTACGGTAGGATCATTATTTGCAGCATACTGATGAAAATCTTTTTGTACCTGTATAATTTCTTCATTACTTTTATTTTTTAATACCATTTGACTTATTTTATATTTTACAAGTCCAATAGGGGCTTCTTTTAAATGACTAGAGTTTATGATGATAGGTAAATAGCTTTCTGATTCTGGTATATAGTTTTGAACTTCAAATTCATTATTAAAATGATTATATACCGTATATAGAGATCTTTTGTTTGTACAATCACCAAACACCATACAATAGCTATGGTTAATTTGGCTAGCTTGTTCATCGATTAAATTTTTAACGTAATCTTTGTCTGCGTTAACTTCCTTGAAATGTTCAAAAAGTAATCGTGCAACAGCTTCGGAGCCACCAACGGCAATGAAAAAATTATCAGTAGCATAGAATTTTTGAAAACCCGTTCCAACTATGTTTCCGTCAAGTCCGGTTTTTTGCCCGTCAGAAATAATGGAAACAATGTCTTTGGTTTCTACAATTGTTATTAAACTCATAATATACAGATCCTTCCATGTTTGTATATTATTATAACAAAAAGTAGATATATCTTCATTTTATTTGTATGATAAAATGAAATTAATGGTATTTTTGGAAGGGGACATTAAGTTTTATGGATATTGATTTTAATTTAGGAACTATTATTACAAGTGCAATAACAGCAATTATTTTTACTGGAGGAACTAATTATTTTTTGCAAAAGACAAATAGGAAGGGAAATGAAGTGGTTGCAAAAGGAAACATATTAATTGAAGAAATACATTCCGTTAACCAAAAAAGAATAAAAACTATGGTTTATATTGTTGCTTTTTATAATATTCCAGAGACAGAACTGTATGAATTAAAAGATGATTATCAAAAAGAAATTCTTGCATTTGAGCTTAAAGTTAAACAATATTCGATCCTTTTTAATAAGAAAACCAATAAAAGTTTACAAGAATTTATAATGTATTTGAAAGAAGTTGACGATGCTTTATTAAAGTACATTAATAATAAGCCATTAACTATTAATGTTAATAACGAAGAAATAAATAGACTATACGAAAATATAATTAAAAGAATTCAAAAGCAAATATGAAAAGTATCCAATAAGGGTGCTTTTTTTATTTCGTGAGAGGCGACTTAGGTGCTATCCAGAAAAATATCAAAGAGAATAATTGAGCAATTAAAGTAGCGAATCCGCTGCTTTTTATTTTGTAGAAAGACAGGGAGGGTGTAACAAAATGATTACTGAAGTCAGAAAAACAATATCAGGTACAGAGTATTGGGATTCAAAAGAAAAAAGAATTTTGTTTGTACCAACTGATGAAGAACCAGGGTTCGAAGTAACTGTTAATCCTGACAGTATGATACTAGGCATGGATTCATCAATTGAGCCTGATAAGACAGTAGTTAATTTAAATGATATGACAGTGAAACAGTTACGTGAGTATGCTGATGAGTTAGGTGTTGAGATTCCAGCTGATGTTAAAAAGAAAGAAGACATCATTGAATTGCTATCATGAAATACTGTGACTTTAATGGCTGCCGTAACAAGATAAGCAAAGGGCGTTACTGTGAAGAACATAAGCGTAACAAACCAAGGAAGAAGAAAGATAAGAAGAACATCTATCATCATGAAAACAAACCATTCTATAGAACAGATGAATGGAAATTTATCAGGTCTCAAGTATATGAACGAGAGAAAGGATACTGTCAACGATGTGGAAGGTTCGTCTTTGGTCGAAGTGCTCATGTTCATCATATTATTTCAATTAAAGATGACCCAACACTTAAACTTGATCTAAACAATCTAAGGTTACTTTGTCCAAAGTGTCACACAATCGAAGAAAATGAAGATAAACCGAAAAAGGTTTTTCCGAGTTATTTTGGATAAGCCCCCCTGTCAAAAAATAAAATTTTCCCTTTGGGGAGGATAGGTAGCGTAGGGGGCATTTCTATCGTTAGACAACATTTTTAAAAAATAAAGGGGGGTGTGAAATGTCTACGAAAAAGGAGCGTCAAAAAATTGTTGCCGATAAAACAGAAGCTGAGAAAAATCGGATATTAAAAATCATGCGTGATGCAGATATTTACACCCTTACTTTAGATCCATTAATTGAATCCTATTTAGATATTTTCGAAGTTTATATGACGATGTTTATTGAGTGGAAAGAGAAAGGGTTTCCGGCAACGCAGCAACATACAAATAAAGCCGGTGCTACAAATAATTCAAAGCATCCATTGGCACAGCAGGTGGAGACTTGGTCGGATAAGAAAACAAAAGCATTAGATTTATTGGGACTTACTAATAAATCTAAAGCAGGGAAATTTGTCACTGGTGGTTCTACTGTTGGAAAAAATGAAGAGGTAGAAAAACCAAGAAAGCAAGTGGTAGATGAATTGGAAGCTCATAGGAATAAATGGAGAAAAATGAATAATTAATGTTATAATTAATGTAAAAATGATTAGGAGATACATAGATGGATAACATTAATATTTCAGATTTAGTACAAATAATTTCTCCAATAGTAGGGATTGGAACTTCAGTAGTAGCAATTATTATTTCTGTACTTTCCTTAAGGGTAACTAAAAGCTCTATTGAAGAAGCAAATAGACCATATGTAGTTGTATACAGAGATTATATCCAAGTTTTATCTTCTATTCATGAGTATTTGATTATAAAGAATTTTGGTAAAAGTGGAGCTACTATTGATTCCATAATTTTTGAGCCTAGTTATATTGATTCAATGTCAGGTAAAGAATATTTCAGGAATATCAGGGATGCTTTTATAGCCCCAGGACAATCAATATCTACAATTGTTTCCGCAAATGCTTTTGGTGAAGAACACAATGGGAAAATTAAGGTCACGATAAAATATCATACAGATAAAAAAGAATATCAGGAGGTAATAACTTTAAATGATGACGTGCGTCGTGACCTTATATTTTCAAAAGTAAAACCATCAAAAAATAAAACGATTGAAGAAGTTATGACAAATGCAACTGAAGAAATTCTAAGAAGGCGTCTTTAAAAAATTAGGTCACACATTTGTGTGGCTTTTTATTATGCCTTGGAGGTGGTGTTTATGTGATTGAACGTGGCATTAACTATGCAG
The DNA here is from genome assembly GCF_022664195.1 of Bacillus cereus group sp. BfR-BA-01316. Taxonomy (NCBI): domain Bacteria; kingdom Bacillati; phylum Bacillota; class Bacilli; order Caryophanales; family Bacillaceae; genus Bacillus; species Bacillus cereus group sp. BfR-BA-01316. The sequence goes on along the minus strand of NZ_JAKUGX010000046.1, from coordinate 18,407 downwards.
AGATTTATGCAAAACAAGTAAGAAAGAACCCTAAAAAATATCCCGATACTATCAAAGCAATGGTAGATCGTTATTATAAATGGAAAAAGCGTAAAGATATTTGGTTCGATGTGGACCGTGCAAATGAAATGATGGATTGGGTAGAAACGTTTGTCCGTCATACTAAAGGTGATTTAGCTGGACAACCTTTTATTCTAGAGGAGTGGGAAAAATTCGCTTACTCATGGATTTATGGATGGGTTCATAAGAATGAAAAAGGTAAAGTTGTTCGTGTTACCCGTGAAGCTTATATCCAGGTTCCTAAGAAAAATGGTAAAACCTTAATCGGTGTTGGTGCTCTTGGTTATGCGATGTACGGTGAAGGAGTACTCAGTGCCGATTGTTATTGTTGTGCGAGTGATTTTAACCAGGCGCAATATGCAGCAAAGCCATTTGCAGCAACAATTATGAACCATGATGTATTAATGGATTGCTCACACATTTATAAAGGACCAAAAGGTACAATTTCCATTGTGACCTATGACTATATTCGTGATGATTTGGCTTATCAGAACCAATTCATAGTAATGAGTAAAAACATACAATCCATTGAGGGTTCCAATCCACACTTCATTTTAAACGATGAGCTTCATGCTCAAGAAAATATGGATCAGTACGATAACTTTAAATCAGCGCAAGTTTCTCGTGCTGAGCCGATTATGTTTAATATATCAACGGCTGGTAAAGGTTCATCTAGCGTTGGTATGCGAGTGTATCGTGAAGCAAAAGAAGTATTGAAACGTGATGATAATGATTCAAGTTTTGTCATGATATACGAACCTAACAAGAACTATGATTGGACAGACAGAAATGTTTGGGAGATGGTTAACCCGAATATTGGTGTGTCTGTAACGATGAGTGCACTTGAAACTGAATTCATCTCAGCATCACGTTCAGCACACAAGAAAGCCGAGTTTCTTTCTAAACATTTAAACGTATTCGTTAATGGTGCTGAGAATTATTTTGAACAAGATCAGGTGCAGCATGTCCTTGTGGAAGACCTCGGTGACCTTGCAGGTGAAACTTGTTATCTTGGTCTCGATTTGTCAAAAACAACAGACTTAACTTGCGTGAACTTGAACTTTCCGACTTATGATGAAGACGGGAAAGCCATTCTGAAGGTTAAACAGATGTACTTCATACCGAATGCAGACATTGAGTTTCGTGAAAAGGAGGACAATGTTCCTTATACAGACTTAGTTGAGCGCGGTTACGTTCAGTTTTGTGATGGTAAAATGATTGACCAGGATCAAGTATTGGATTACATCAAAGAATGCATGGAATTATACGATGTGCACCAACTAAACTATGATCCAGCCATGTCTCAAAAACTCATTGAAAAGTGTGAGAATCTTGGTCTCGAGTGTTTAGTAGTTAATCAGTATCCAAACGTAATGAACGCTATGATTGATGATGCAGAACGTTTAATTTATGAAGAGCGTTTGTTTACAGACAATCCATTGTTTATATATTGTGCATTAAACCTAGTAGTAATAGTGAATATGAATGGAATGAAGGGGCCTTCAAAACGTCAATCAAAGAAAAAGATTGATGGATTTGTGGCTTTTTTAGTTGCTCATAAAGAAACTATGATGCAGATGGAAGATATAGATGGTGAAGATATGGATGATTTAATTAATGAGATTTATAGGTGAAACGTGAATGATGATTTTAGGGAGTTCTAAAATATAACATTGAAAATATATTTGTAATGTAAAACTTTTACCGATATCTAGTTAATTTAAATGACATTTAAGGGGGGATTCAAATGGCAGGGCCTCCGGAATACTTAGAGTCTAATGTGAAAAATGTTGCAGCTTTACATGTTACTAATTTTGCAAACCTGGGAATGCTTATCTATGGATTTTCTCCTCAAGGCGCCGTCGTCTTTCAAGTTAATAATATTGGTGGTGTCTTGGCAGCAGGTAACATGGATGTAAAGGGTAACATCTCTGCAGATTTTGACGTCTATGCACGCGGGGTTAGGCTCATCAGTGACAAAAACGCCAAGGAGAATTTCTTGAGTGTTAACACGCTTGAAGTTCTTGATAAGTTAGCGAGTGTGCCAATTCAGACTTGGAACTATAAAAACGACACATCTGAAGGATGTCATATTGGCCCAACTGCTCAGGACTTTAATGCCACCTTTGGACTTGATGGTGATGATAGTAAACATATTTCAACTATTGATTTACAAGGTGTAGCCTTGGCGGCTATTCAAGGGCTAAATGAGAAACTCGAGGCTGAAAATGCTGAATTACATAAGAATTTAGCTAAACTTGAGGCTCGTTTATTAGCTCTTGAGTCTAAGAGATAAACCGGAAAGAAGGAATTAATCAAAAGGACCAAAAAAGGTCCTTTTTCTTTTGTAAAATGTCAACAAAAAAGTTTTAACGGAAATTGAAACATTTGTTAATTGAAAGGCGGTGTTTGATTGGCTCTCGGCAAATACTCAAGCACTAAGTTGGAAGGCATTCCCAATGACAATTGGTAGGCCCATCGTCGCATACCCACCATTTTATAGAATCAGGAGGGCAGTGAAAAGAAGGTTGCATAGGAAAATAGGAATATGGATAATAATTCGGCTGTGGAATGTAAGGTGCTGCTTGACTCATGCCATAAGGTGTATATGCCGTAGGTCTTGTACATTGTAGATACCAAGGTCTTGTTTTATACTGCCAACATATAGGCCGACATTCATAATCGAAACCTGGATTATCTCCAGATGTGCAATCCGCCATACATTGGGCATAGGTATAAGGGACTTTATAACAATACTGACGATACAAAGACAATCACTCCTTATCTTAATCTTGTTTTCCACAATATTATATTTAGCTGTATACTTTTTGGGGAATTGTCCATGCATAATTGTCTAACATGCATAGCAAAGCTTAAATTTAAAATACGAACAAAGTTACTTTAACGGATCCGGAAACGTTCGTTAATTGAAAGGCGGTGAGAAATTGGGTTTAAGGGATAGGTTTTCAAATTATTTGTATCGAAAGCTAGAAAAGCGCGGCTATCTTGATGATGTTTTAGGAAAAAGTATTCGTTACGGTGGCGTATATGTTACGGATTCAAATATCTTGGAATCTAGTGATGTTTATGAATTGTTACAAGATATTAGCAATCAAATGTTATTGGCTGATATTGTTGTGGAAGATGAATTTGGGAATGAAATTAAAGATGACATTGCACTTCGTATTTTAAAGAATCCTAATGATTATCTAACGCAATCTGAATTCATTAAGTTAATGACAAATACCTATTTGCTCGAGGGAGAAACGTTCCCTATATTAAATGGCACTCAAATACATTTAGCTTCAAGTGTTTTTACAGAGTTAGATGATAATTTAGTAGAACATTTTAACATCGGTGGGGAAGAAATCCCTCCGTTTATGATTCGTCATGTGAAAAATATTGGTGCAGATCATTTAAGAGGAAAAGGTATTCTTGATTTAGGAAGAGATACACTCGAGGGCGTTATGTCAGCTGAGAAAACTTTAACTGACAAATATAAAAAGGGTGGTTTATTAGCATTCTTGTTAAATTTGGATGCCCATATTAATCCACAGAATGGTGCGCAGTCAAAGTTAATCAATGCAATTTTAGACCAACTGGAATCAATCGATGAATCAAGGTCTGTAAAAATGATACCTCTTGGAAAAGGGTACTCAATAGACACGCTTAAAAGCCCGTTAGACGATGAAAAGACCCTAGCATACCTAAATGTATACAAAAAGGATTTGGGTAAGTTTTTAGGTGTAAATGTGGATACATACACAGAGCTAATCAAAGAAGATATTGAAAAAGCAATGATGTATATACACAACAAAGCAGTAAGACCAATAATGAAAAATTTTGAAGACCATTTGAGTCTTCTTTTTTATGGTCAAAATTCGGGGAAACGAATTAAATTCAAGATTAATATTCTTGATTTTGTCACTTATAGCAACAAGACAAATATCGGTTATAACCTTGTGCGTACAGCCATTACTTCACCTGACAATGTTGCCGATATGCTCGGATTCCCTAAACAAAATACACCTGAGTCACAAGCAATCTATATTTCTAATGATTTATCGAAAATTGGTGAGACGCAGACTACAGGTGAGTTATTGGGAGGGGGTGAAGAGAATGAAAATTGAGGTCCGAGGGAATCAAGTCATACTTGATGGCTATGTGAATGTTGTGGACAGAGAAAGTCGCATGTTGCCTTCACCAAGAGGATATTTCAAAGAGAAGATTGCCCCTAAGACGTTTGAAAAAGCGTTAAAGAAAGCAAAGAATGTGGACTTGCTTTTTAACCACGATAAAAATAGAAAGCTTGGCTCTATTGAAAACGGAAATCTGGAATTGTATGAAGATAATATTGGTTTAAGAGCCATTGCTACGGTTACAGATGAACAAGTGATTCAAAAAGCCAAGGATAAAGAATTGCGTGGTTGGTCATTTGGTTTTGTTTCTGAAAAAGATTCATGGGAAGAGGGCGAATCTGGTGTTCAAAAGCGTTCTATTGAAGAACTAGAGCTTTTAGAAGTGTCTATTTTGGATATGACACCAGCATATGTTGCCACTTCCATTGAAACCAGGGGCGAAAATACCGCCATGATTGAAATGAGAAGTGAAGCAGCAACTGTAAAAACCATTCTTGAAGATGACAATGTAGAAGAAAGAAATAATCTTATCAAACAAATAAAAAATGTTCTGGAGGAAATGTAAAATGAATTTAAAAGAAATCTTAAAAGGATCTCAAGCGCGAAATAAAGCTCGTTTGGAAGAATTACAAGGGAAAGTAGAGAAGGGTGAAGTTCGTTCAGAAGATTTAGCAGCAGTTAAGGCTGAAGTAGAAGCATTAACAAAAGAAGCGCAAACTCTTGCTGATGAATTAGCAAAATTAGAAGCAGACGAAAAAGAAGAAGATCCAGGCAAAGAGAAAGATGAGAAAAAAGAAAATCCTGATGAAAAAGAGGGAAATCCCGATACAAAAACTGAACTGTCAGAAGAACAACGTTCCGCAATTATGGCATCTATTGGAACAGGTCTTTCTACTAAAGGTCATGAATCTACTAAAAACAAAGAAAAGGAAACTCGTTCAGCTTTTGCTAATTATATTGTGGGTAATATTGATGAAAGGGAAGCTCGCGCGTTAGGGTTAGTTACTGGTAATGGTTCTGTTACTATTCCAGATTTCTTAAGTAAAGAAATTATTACGTATGCTCAAGAAGAAAACTTTTTACGTCGATTAGGAATAGGAGTAAAAACAAAAGAAAATATTAAGTATCCTATTTTAGTTAAAAAGGCAGAAGCTCAAGGTCATAAAAATGAGCGAACAAATAATGAAATCCCGGAAACGGATATTGAATTCGATGAGATCGAACTATCTCCAACAGAGTTTGATGCGCTTGCAACTGTAACGAAAAAATTATTAGCACGCACTGGGTTACCAATTGAGCAAATCGTGATGGATGAATTGAAGAAAGCTTATGTTCGTAAAGAAACTCAATATATGGTTAATGGCGATGAAGCTAATAACGTAAATGATGGCGCATTAGCAAAGAAAGCTGTTGAGTTTAAAACGGATGAAAAAGATTTATACAACGCATTAGTAAAAATGAAGAACACGCCAGTTAAAGAAGTACGTAAAAAAGCACGATGGGTATTAAATACGGCAGCATTAACTAAAATCGAAACAATGAAAACAGATGATGGCTTCCCGTTGCTTCGTCCATTTAATCAAGCAGAAGGTGGAATTGGATATACATTATTAGGCTTCCCAGTTGAAGAAGAGGATGCAATTGACATTCCTGATTCACCAGATACACCAGTGTTCTATTTTGGTGACTTCTCGAAATTCTATATTCAAGATGTTATCGGCTCATTAGAAGTACAAAAATTAGTTGAGTTATTCTCACGTACAAATCGTGTAGGTTTCCGTATTTGGAATCTATTAGATGCTCAATTAATTCACTCACCATTTGAGGTTCCAGTTTATAAATATGTTTTAGCAGCTTCTACAGGAGTTTAATATGGATGATTTAATTGAGAGATTAAAATCTCATATTCATTGGGAAGAGGGCATGGATGAATCTATGCTCCCTTTTTATATTGAACAAGGGCAGCGGTACGTAAAAAAATCATGTGGAAGAGAAGTGGAGTACCTGGTCATTATGTGCGCAGGTATTTTTTATGAATATCGTGTAGCGGAAAAAGAATTAGGTCAGGCACTTGATGCAATGACACCTTTCTTCATCCAGGAGGTATACGATGCCGAAGAGACAGACAAATAAACTCAGATGGCTGGGAGATCTTCTCAAATTAGGGGAGACGATTAATCCAGAAACAGACCGTGTTGTGATGGGATATCCATTTGAACGTAAAATTCGTTATAACAATATCGGAGTTACAGCTACAGATAAATTTACAACCAAAGATACGAATGAAATTATAAAGAAAATTGAGGTTCGTATTGATAGAGATATTGAAAACAACCAAAAGGATTACCGTGTAAAAGTTGGTGGTCGTATTTACGATATTGAGCGCATTTATGTACGAGAAGAAGACCGAATGATGGAGGTGTCACTATCATATGCAAATTAATTTTCAGCAATTAAGAGACATCATGAAAAAATCAGGTATTCCAGTCTATCGTGATGAAGCTCCTTCAAAGGCAAAGTATCCTTACATTGTGTATGAATTTGTGAACGAAACACATAAACGTGCATCATCTAAAGTTATTAAGTCAATGCCTTTATATCAAATTGCAGTAATTACAAATGGTACTGAAAAAGATTATGAACCATTAACAGCAATTTTTAATGAAAATGGAGTTGAATATGCTTCATTTTTTGGCATTCCCTATGATGAGAATGATGACACTGTAACGCAATTCATAACATCGGTGAGGTGTATTAATTAATGGCTGCTAACAATAATGGATTTGCTGATGCTTTAGAAGATATTAATACGTTGCTTAGAGTTAATAAGCAAGTAGAAATGGATGTATTAGAGGAAGCAGCTAAATATTTTGCATCAAAATTAAAAGCAAATATTAAACTCTCAAACAAGAACAAAAGAACACATTTAAAAAATAGCTTGAAAGTCGTTATAAAAAATGATCGTGTTTCTGTGGAATTTGAAGATAGCGCTTGGTATTGGTATTTAGCTGAACATGGTCATAAAAAAGCGAATGGAAGAGGTCATGTGAAAGGCTTACACTTTTCTCAAAACACATTTGATGCAGAGGGTGACAAAGTAGCCGATATTTTAGCAGAAAAAATAATAGATAAGATGGAAGGATGATATAGATGGCACCGACAACAAAAGCGCAGGATTTATTATATCCAGTGGGGATTGAATCATTATATATTACAATGATGACTGGTGGAAAAGATACAAATCTCGCAATTCCAACATACGAAAAAGATATTTATGTAATGGACATCATTACTGAACTTGGGATTGCAGGAAATAGTACGACAGTTCAAAAATGGGCCAGTAATAAATTATTTGTAAATGCAAGTAAAAATAGTAAATACACATTGTCTTTAAGTTTTGCAGCATTATCACAGGTTGTTAAAGATGCAATTTATGGATATATTGCAACAAAAGGTGTGGTATTTAATAAAGCGACAGTAAAAGAATTCCCAATGTTCGCTTTAGGGTTTGTTGCTCCATTATCGGATGGTTCTCGTGTTGGTCGTTGGTATCCTCGTGTTCAAATTACACCAGCCGAAGAAAAGTTCTCGACAACAACCGAAGAAGCAGAGGTTAAAGACCAATCGTTAGTAATGGAAGCAACCCCGTTATTATTCAATGATGTAACGGAAGTGGATTTTTCAGAAGTTCGTGATTCCGCAACAGGCGTTACAATTAAAGACTTTATGAAACAAGTTATTTGTGATGAATCTCAATTAAATACATTGGGAACAAGTACAGGACAGTAGGGGGAGAATGTAAATGGCACGTTTAAGTGATTTAGTTAATGTTGAAATAAATATAAATAAAATCAAAGTACAGGGTGTAGAAATCCCTGTTATTTTTTCGTTTGAATCATTCCCTTATGTGGAAGAATCTTATGGGAAACCGTATCATGAGTTCGAAAAAGAAATGAATGAAATGGTAGGGAAGGCTAACTTTTCTTTAGGTGAAAAAGAAGCTAAACTGATGCGCTCTTTAATTTATGCAATGGTTCGAAGTGGTGGAACAGAGTGTACACCTATGGAAATTAAGCACGCAATTCCGCTTTACGATGTACCTGGTATCTTCCAAGTAGTATGGGATATCTTTAACGGCCAGAACTTCCAAGTTGATGATATGGAGAAGTTGAAGAAGGATGAAAAAAAGTAAAGAATGTGTTTACCAAGGAATCTCAGTCTGAATTAGACTGGGATTTTTATTTTTATGTTGGTAACACATTGCTTGGTTTAAGTATGGATGACTTTTGGAAAATCACTCCTAATCATTTTTTAAAACAATACATTATGCATCTTCGATACAACAATCCGGATGCATTAGTTGAAGAGAAACCAAAACAAGTCTACACGTTAGATCAGACACCATTTTATTGAGGAATGAGGTGAGAAAATGCCAGGGAATAAAGAAAGAAATGTTGTTCTTAATTTCAAGATGGATGGTCAGGTTCAGTATGCTCAGACATTGAAGCAAATTAACATGGTTATGAATAATGCAGCAAAAGAATATAAAAATCATATTGCAGCAATGGGTCAAGATGCGACAATGACTGATAAATTAGCAGCTGAAAAGAAAAAGTTAGAAATCCAAATGGAAGCAGCTAAGAAACGTACATCGATGTTACGTGCTGAATTTGAAGCAATGTCTAAGGATACTAATACCACCGCTGAACAACTCAATAAAATGTACGGTAAATTGCTTGATGCGGAACGTGCTGAAACTTCACTTAATAATGCAATGAAAAGAGTCAACGAAGGTCTTTCAGAGCAAGCAACTGAAGCACGAGAAGCACGTGAAGACATGGAGAAACTTGAAGCTAATACTAAACAGCTTGAAGCGGAACAAAAGCGTTTAACAAGCTCGTTTAAGCTTCAAAATGCTGAATTAGGTCAAAATGCTAGTGAAGCAGATAAGTTAGAGTTGGCACAAAAACAACTACGTCAGCAAATGGAAATGACCGATAGAGTTGTACACAATTTAGAACAGCAATTAAGTGCAGCAAAGCGTGTATATGGTGAGAATTCCACAGAGGTGCAACAACTTGAGACGAAGTTAAACCAAGCTAAAACCACATTGAAGCAATTCGAGAATTCATTGCAAAGTGTTGGGAGAAGTGGTTCACAAGCGGCAGATGGTATGGCCGAACTAGGTAAGAAAATGGACTTGCACAATATGTTGGAAGCTACTCAGATATTGCAGGGAATGTCTGAAAAACTGATTGAACTTGGTAAATCAGTCGCAGGTGTCGCTATAGAATTTGATGGGTCGCAAAGAAAAATTCAAGCTTCATTGGGATTGACTGAAAAAGGTGCTGAGAACCTTCAGAAAATAGCGGTAGATACATGGAAAAAGGGATTTGGTGAAAACCTTGAAGAGGTAGACAATGCGCTAATAAAAGTCTATCAAAATATGCGTGATGTTCCACATGAAGAATTACAAGGGGCATCAGAAAATGTTTTAACACTTGCAAAGGTTTATGATGTGGACTTAAACGAAGCAACTCGTGGTGCAGGACAATTGATGAGTCAATTTGGTTTATCTACACAAGAAACATTTGATTTACTAGCAGCAGGTGCCCAAGAAGGTCTAAATTATTCAGACGAGTTATTTGATAACCTTTCTGAATATGCGCCTTTATTCAAACAAGGTGGTTTTAGTGCTCAAGAAATGTTTACCATTCTTGCGAATGGAACGCGTGATGGTGCTTATAATTTGGATTATATCAATGACACAGTTGCCGAATTCGGAAAGAAGGTACAGGACGGTTCAAAAGGAACCGCGGATGCTTTTGCAGGGCTTTCAAAAGAGACTCAAGGCGTTTGGAAAGCTTTTAACGATGGTAAAGCAACAGCCGCCGATGTGTTTAAAGCTGTAATAGGCGATTTGGGAAGCATGGACGACAAAGTCAAACAAAATCAAATTGGCGTTGGATTGTTCGCAACTCGTTGGGAAGACATGGGAGCGAAAGCTGTATTAGGGCTTACTGATGTAAACGGTGGCCTTGGTGATGTAAATGGGCGTATGGATGAAATGAAAAAGCTTCAAGAAGAATCATTAGGTCAACAATTCCAAAGCGCATTACGTGAAACACAAACAGCACTAGAACCAATAGGAAAAGTATTAACAGATATGACGAAAGAAATTTTACCTAAAGTAGTTGATGGAGTAAAGAAGGTATCTGAGTGGTTTACTAAACTACCAGAACCAATTCAACAGTTTATTACTGTTTTAGGGTTATTAGGTACAGCATTTCTTATTTTGACACCAATTATTGCCGCACTAGCTGTTTCATTCATGGCACTAGATGGAGCTTTATTACCGATCATTGCAGTTGTTATGGCTGCTATAGTTGGGATTACAGCACTTGTATTGGTGATAAAAAACTGGGGAGCCATAACCGACTGGCTTTCTAAAAAGTGGTCGGATTTTAAAGAATGGTTTGGTGACTTGTGGTCTGGTATAGTTCAAGCTTGTAGTGATGGGTGGGATTCCACAGTTGAGTATTTCTCAGAAGCTTGGTCATCTTTTGTTGAAATGATGCATGAATTTTTTGACCCAATAGGTCAGTTTTTTAGCGATTTGTGGAAGGATATAGGTCAGATATGTAGTGATACATGGAATTCTATTGTTGAATTCTTTTCTGAATCGTGGTCTTCATTTACAGAAATGATGCATAGTTTCTTTGATCCGATTGGTCAATTTTTTAGTGATTTATGGTCTGGAATTGTCGAAACTGCATCTTCTTGTTGGTCGTCTCTTGTCGAAACAGCGTCAGAATTGTGGGGAACATTAACACAAGCCTGGCAGGAAACTTGGAATACCATTCTCACAGTCTTAGATCCTATTATTTCGTTAATTTCTACGGTTCTCGAAGCAGGGTGGCTATTAATACAGGCAGGTGCACAAATTGCTTGGGCGGCAATATCTCAATATATTATTCAGCCGATTCAAGAAGCTTACAATTGGGTAAGTGGACAAATCGGCGAGTTAGTTAGCTGGCTTAGTACACAATGGGAAATAGCAAAGGCTGCGGCACAAATTGGATGGGGTTTATTTAAACAATATATCATTCAACCAGTTCAGGAGACATGGAACTTAGTGAAAGAAAAATTCTCTGATTTAGTTTCTTGGTTAAGTTCACAATGGGAGCTTGCTAAGTCTTATACGTTGGCAGGATGGAATTTAATAAAACAGTATGTTATCCAACCAGTACAAGAATTGTGGAATACAACAAAAGAAAAACTTGGAGATTTGGCAAACTGGATATTAGGAAATTGGGAAAAAATAAAATCCTATACACTTGCAGCGTGGAATTTAGTAAAACAATATGTAGTTCAACCGGCTACAGAAGCTTATAACTCAGCTAAAGAAAAATTCGAGAGTTTGTATAATTCAGCACGTGAAAAATTTGATGCTGTAAAGAATGCTGCACAAGAAAAGTTTGAAGCAGCGAAAAGATTTATTATGGATCCAATAAGAGATGCGGTTGATGGGGTGAAGGGATTCATTGATAAAATTAAAGGCTTCTTTGACAATCTGAAATTGAAAATTCCAAAGCCTGAAATGCCCAAAATGCCACACTTTAGTTTGGAAACTAGTACGAAAAACGTTTTAGGGAAAGACATTACGTATCCATCTGGTCTTAATGTTCAATGGCGTGCTAAAGGTGGTATTTTCACTAGACCAACTATCTTCGGTATGAACGGTGGGAATTTACAAGGTGCTGGTGAAGCGGGACCAGAAGGAGTACTACCTCTTAATAAAAAGACATTAGGAGCAATTGGTGAAGGTATTGCAGCAACTATGTCAAAAGAGCCAACAATTATCAATATTAATAATCCAGTTGTAAGGAATGATAGGGATATTAAACTAATGGGTGAAGAGATTGATAGTGTTCTTGCTCAACGGGGACGTAATGCAAAAATAGGGATAGGGAGGAATTAAATTGCTGGACATGGGAATTGACAATGAATTAGTAAGTAGTTTCGGAGTATATATGGTAGGTCGTCCAGTTATTCCAACCGCCGAACAAGAAGTAGAGCATATAATTGTTCCTGGTAGACATGGTTCGCTTACAAAGAAAGGGGCGTATAAAGATGTCCCTTTTAAAGTCAAATTCAACTTGCTTGAAAATGAAAACATAAAACCATTAATAAGACGTGTGAAGTCATTATTTATTAATGGAAAAACGCTGTTTTTTACTGATGATGAAGTATATCGGAAAATAAAACATGTAAAAATCGGGGATATCGCTAATGACATTGAAGAACATGGAGAGTTTGAAGTGGAATTTACGCTTGATCCTTTTGAATATATTGATACAGCACCAATAGTATTAACAAAACCAGAAAGCATTTTAAATCCTGGAACAGTAGAATCCGAGCCGAAATTAGTGGTTTATGGTAGCGGTGATATAACGGTTACTATTAATGATATATCGTTCCGAATAAAAGGAGTGGCTTATTCCGTTACCATCGATTCAGATCTACTAGAAGCATATGTTGGAACAACATCAATGAATTCTAAAATGATAGGCGAATTTCCACTTTTTAAAGATGGAATAAATTCAATTTCATGGTCTGAAACAGTTACTAAAATTATAGTTGAACCAAGGTGGAGATTTTTATGATTACACTATATAAACCAAATGAGACTGATTTCACACATAATGGAATCGGTATTCTGGATAAGAATATTTACAATGCAACTGTTGAGGAAGAGCTCAACGGTTTATTTGCATTTACATTTAGTTATCCGTTATTCGCTCCATACGGAATTGATATCGATGGTATGAGTATCGTTAAAGTTCCCACGCCAGATGGTGACCAGTTATTCCGTGTTGTGAACCCTAAACCGAGTATGGGAGAACTAACTGTACAGTGTTATCACATCTTTTATGATCTAACAGAGAATTTAATAGAAGATATCTTCATTCAAACCACAAACGGTAATGCTGCAATGAGCCGTTTATCAACAGGATGCCAATATAAGCATCCTTTTATTTTTTATTCCGATATACCGACTATAGCAAGTGCACGTATTGTAAGGAAAAATCCAGTTGAAGCAATGTTAGATACGAGTTTAGATAATTCTTTTATCAATCGGTGGGGCGGAGAATTAAAACGAGATAATTTTGATGTTAAAATGCTCAAAAGTCGTGGTATGGATCGTGGTGTTGTTATTCAACACAAAAAGGATTTATTAGGCTATGAGGGTGATGTGGATTGGAAGAGCCCGATTACTAAAATTATGCCACAAGGATTTGACGGATTATTTTTACCAGAAAAGTATGTAAACAGTCCACTTATAAATAAGTATCCTCATCCAAAGATAAGAGTCGTGGAATTCAAAGATATAAAAGCAGCTCTTGGTGAGAACGCAAATGATGATGATGCAGTTCCTTTAGAGGAAGCTTATAGACTTTTGCGTAGGGCAGCATATGATATGTTTGAAATTCAAAAGGTTGACCAACCTAAAGCGACATATAAAGTTGAGTTTCAAGAACTATCTCAAACAGAAGAGTATAAGGATTATGCTATTTTGCAACGTGTATATATGGGGGATATCGTTACTGTCAAGCATGTGGAAGACAACATCGATATCCAGGCTAAAGTTATTTCTTATAAATATGATCCAATAAAGAAGGAATATATAAATTTAACAATCGGTAACTTTAAAGAAAATTTCACTGATATGTCAGGTAAAGTGGATCAAATGCATGATGAATTAAAGGATATGCCTGGTTCTATATTAGATGCAGCAAAAGCAAATGCGACGAATCTTATTAACTCTGGATTTGGGGGACATGTTAGGGTTTATCCTGATCGTATTTTGATTATGGACACAAAATCTGAAATGACCGCTTCAAAGGTTTGGCAGTGGAACATCAATGGATTAGGATATTCCCCTTGGGGAGTAAATGGCCCATATGAAACTGCCATTACATATGATGGGCGAATTGTCGCTGATTTTATAACAGCTGGAACACTTACTGGTAATTTAATTAAAGGTGGAGAAATTAGTGGTACCACTTTAAGATCCGATGATACAAAAAACTATGTAAGCATATCTAAACAATTCATGCGAATTATGGAAAGTGATATTGCTCGTATGTTTTTAGGATACTACAAAAATTCGAGGAATGAATTACAACCCACTTTACTTATAGGTGGAGACAATGATATTACAGCTTCACAAGGAGCCCTTGCACTTTATCAGTATTCAAATATTTATCCTAAAGCAGCAGGGATAGGAATTACACGAGGTTATATTGGTGGAAGTAATACAGACTTATATTTTCCTGCCATTATTAAATTTGGTCAAAATGGCGATATAAACGTAAAAGCAGAGGAATATTTGCAACTTGAATCTCAATTGTCATATATGAACCTACAAGCTGGTACAAACTTTGCAGCAAAAGCAAAAAATGATTTTATCGCTGAAGCCACAAATGGAAATATGCATTTCACTGCTGGGCAAAAGTTTTATTACCATAAAAACGGTAAAAGAATATTATCTTTTGATACTTCTTCTGGTGGAGACACGGATCTTATCATGCAATATTGTATGTTGCGTAATTCGGATTATGAGAATGGGTATCTTCAAGTTAAATCTGGTACAGGTTCATTCTATGGTGGAATAATTGCAGGGGATTTTAAAGTCTCCTCAAAACGGAAATATAAAACCAATATCCGAGACATTAAATTTGATGTATTAGATGAAGTAATGAATTGGGATATAAAACAATATAACCTTAAAATGGATGTAGCCAAACTTTATGAAATGCGTATGGATCGTAAAGAGGGGGAACCAACTTTAACGACAAATGACATTCCAACTCATTATGGTATTGTCATTCCAAACGAATCTGAAGAAACAGGAAAGGGTTTGTATGGGATGATTTCACAGCAGGTTAGAGCCTTTCAAGAATACGTAACAAAAACAGACGCTAGAATCCGAGAATTAGAACCAATACAACCAAAGGGTAATATAAAACATAGGAATAAAACAAAACGCAACAGAAGACAAACTAGACACATTAAAAGTAGGATGTTGCAGAAAGGGGTTTAGTATATGCGAGAGGAAGAAATTATTATCGACTTGGCTGATCCAGTGTTTACGAAAACAATCCGTTCTCGGCAGAATGATAAAAATGGTTTGAAAATTATTGTACATCTAAAGAACAAAGGTAAAAGCGAAGATTTAACAGGATACACAGTCAAATATGAAGCGGAAAATCATACAGGACAATTTATGCGTGATGATGCCCAAGTAATTGATGCAAAGAATGGTGTATTTGCATACACGCTATCTGCTGAAGCTGTTTCAACATCGGCAGATTGGACTGCTTATTTCGTTATGGAAAAAAGTACAGAGCGAACGAGTACACCTGATATCCGAATTTCGTTAAAGAGAGATGTTAAAGAGGGAAATATTAAAATAGAAAACTATATTTCTGATTTTGAGATTCTTAAGAAAACGATAGATGAGTTGCAAAAAAAAGTTGATAAGATGGATGTTGTTAAGAAAACCGGAGATACAATGACAGGGCATTTAGTACTTAATGCTCCTGAATCTATCAATTTAAGATATGATATAAACAATGTTCCAGCGTTTGCTATTACGGGGAGACAAACGGGAACTGATAAAGAGATATACTTGTATGATTACACATCAGGTGCAGTTATCATGAGATATAACACGACGCTTGGGTTACTAGTTAACACACCAAATACGAATCTCCTCAAGACAGCAGGCGGTACGATGACAGGTGACTTAAAAATGGCAGGAACATCAATGTTTGAGTCGTTAGGAGCAGGTATCATTCAGGGTGGCGGTTTAGATGCTGCGCGTTGGAGAATGTACCAATCTAGTAACGGAGAATGTACATTTGTTCCTAGTATTACACCTGGAGGTTCTGACTGGAATTGGTCAAAGGCATTCAGAATTAAACCGGATGGAACAATTAAACAAGCAATGGATAAAGATTGGACAAACCTTCCAACAACTGGTGTAGAAAATGTACCTGACAGGATTCCGAAATATAAAAGAAGTGGTGAACAGATTACGGTAATTGGTTCAGTTAAAAATGCAGTAAATACTACAATATTTGCAACACTTCCAGCTGGATTTAGACCAGTACAAAACATTGCTTTCCCAGCACTTGCGTATGGAAATGTGCCAACAATTTGTGAAGTCACAGCAAAGAGTGATGGTGGAATTTTTGTAAATGGGGTTCAAAGTGGAAATACAGTTCATATTGCAATGAGCTTTTCAGTTTAGAAATAATAAATCAAGCGTGCAGAAGCAGGCTTTTTTATTTTGAAACGATGCCCAAAGTTAATTTCATAAGAGGTGCATATAATATTTTTAAAAGGATTAAATAGAGTTTATAACGAATAACCTTTAAAAATATGACTTAAAACAGGTGAGGACACTATGACAAAAGAAAAATTTGAAGAAGAATATTGTAAACGTTCAGGCATTACGTTAGAAGAATATCACGAGTATTTCGTGACATTATCATGCAGATGTGGAGAGGCTGATTGTAAAGGGTGGGCTGTTGTGCCAAACAGCCCCTTATCGATAAAAGCACACAAAGAAAATTATAATTAATGATTAGTTCTTTGGTTAGTGAGTTCTTTATATAATTTTTCTACCATACATCTAATCTCACGCGTGCATTTTGTTAGAAACTCTAATACATCCTTATCTGTCCCTTCTATATTGAAGGTAACCCAGTCAATTCGTTCAGCAGATAAACGTTTGTCTAGTAATTTTAGATCAGAAGATTGTCCATTCTCGTCTATTGTGAAATTTAAAGGTATGAGGTCATTTCCAAAAGCAACCGCACAATTTTCAACTGTAATATTGGTGCTATTCTCAATTTTCATAAATCCTGGAATATCAATTGTGAAGTTGTCTTGTCTGCTCTGTTTTATTAGTGAGTCATGTTTATTTTTATTTGCTTTTCTACAAAGTAGGGATAGCCACGAATACTCAGTGTTATTAAAATCCTGAACAGATTCTAATATAGCGTAGACGTTAGAGTTTTCATTTCGTAATTTAGGATAATCGGACTTGATTTTTTCCTTAAAACGCCTTTTAGTATCAGTATATGGGAAGTATTGCTTTCCGCCATTTTGTTTGAGAACTATTTCGTTAATGTCCTTCATGCAATAATCTAAGCAACTTCTTAATTGGACCATTGTAGCTAAAATTTTTGGCTTAGCAATTTCTCGTACATCTTTAGACAATGTAACTTCTTCATATTTATCCTTAATTACTAGTAGGGACTCTTCAACTTCAGCTAGTAATTCTTTTATATCGTCATAACGCAATTAAATCACCTCCTTCTATCTTTTATAATATTAACATTTTTTAATAGGTAAGGGAGAGTGATTATTTTATTGTGAATCCCTTGATAAACAAAAGTTAATGGTAGTATTTGAGGAAGTATTAAAAAAATGGGAGATGTCTATGAGGTGTGTTATTGAATAAAGTTGTAACAACGATTATGCATATGAAGATTTAGATCAAGAAGTTAAGGATTATAGACAAAGGTTTTTTTGAATCTTTAAATCAGGAATGATAATTTCAAACAAAATACGGCTTATATAACAAAGAGGGGCACATAACGTGCTTCTCTTTTTATTTTGAAGAAGGAGGAAAGAATTTGGATCGTATCGATGTATTATTAAAAGCCTTTATTACCGGTTTTGGAGGTTTCTGTGGGTACTTTTTGGGAGGGTGGGATACAACTTTGAAAGTCTTGGTAATTATGGCAGCTATCGATTATTTAACAGGAGTATTTGCAGCAGGATTCAATGGGGAATTAAAAAGTAAAGTAGGTTTCAAAGGCATCGCCAAAAAGGTGGTGCTTTTTCTTTTGGTTGCAGCAGCTACTCAAGCAGATGCGGTTTTGGGCACAAATAGCGCAATTCGTGAAGCGACAATCTTTTTCTTTATCGGTAATGAATTATTATCACTTTTAGAAAATGCTGGTCGTATGGGAATCCCACTTCCACAAGCTTTGACAAACGCGGTTGAAATTTTAGGTAGTAAACAAAAACAAGAAGATAAAAAGGGAGATGTTCAATAATGAAAAAACATATTATCGATATTTCAAAATGGAATGACAGTATTAATTGGGATGTATTAGCTCCTCAAGT